>CAUCCR010000074.1:0-8432 GCA_958441355.1 uncultured Collinsella sp.
AGTCCGGCGGTCGCGGTCAGTACGGCCACGCCGTCATCAAGCTCGAGAAGATGGAGGAGGGCTTCGGCTACGAGTTCGTCAACGCTATCGTCGGCGGCGTCGTGCCCAAGGAGTACATCCCGTCCATCGACAAGGGCATCCAGGAGGCCCTGAACACCGGTGTTATCGCCGGCTTCCCGGTCCTCGACGTTAAGGTCACCCTGTTCGACGGTTCTTACCACGAGGTCGACTCCTCCGAGGCCGCCTTCAAGATCGCCGGTTCCATGGCTATCAAGGACGCCCTCAAGAAGTCCGATCCGCAGCTGCTCGAGCCGATCATGGCTGTCGAGGTCGAGACCCCCGAGCAGTACATGGGCGACGTTATGGGCAACCTCTCCGGTCGCCGCGGCAAGATCGAGGGCATGGAGGATCGCAAGAACAGCAAGCTCATCCGTGCCAAGGTGCCGCTGGGCGAGATGTTCGGTTACGCTACCGACCTTCGCTCCCAGACCCAGGGCCGTGCATCCTACACGATGCAGTTCGACTCTTATGAGCCCGCGCCCAAGTCCATCGTGGACGAGGTCATGAGCAAGAACGCCTAAGTTCGAGCTCCCTGTTACGTAATCCGCGAGAACATCTCTCGCACTCTTTGGAGGTTTAAGTTGGCTACCCAGAAGATCCGCATTCGCCTCAAGGGCTATGATCACGAGGTCGTCGATCAGTCCGCGAAGCTCATCGTCGAGACCGCTCAGAAGACCGGCGCTCGCGTTTCCGGTCCTGTCCCCCTGCCCACCGAGCGCAACCTGTACACGGTTATCCGCTCGCCGCACGTGAACAAGGACTCCCGTGAGCAGTTCGAGATGCGCACCCACAAGCGCCTCATCGACATCCTCGACCCCACCTCGGGCACTGTTGATTCGCTCATGCGTCTCGACCTCCCCGCTGGCGTCGACATCGACATCAAGCTCTAAGCGATATCGCTCATAGCTTAAAGGGCCTCGCTGCCGTAACGGCAGCGGGGCCCTTTTGTTTTGAATGATGGTTTGGACTGCGGGGTAATGCTGCCGAGTAGGTGGTTGCGGCGCCCTATTCGCTCAAGGGGCGCAGCGATGCCTCCTCAAAATGGAAGGATCGAAAGCCGTCTTCCGTTTCGATGCACGCGCGGCCGCAATCGTCGACCGTTCTAAATATGCCACGCGCCAGCTCGTCCTCAGCGGGGGAGCGGGCGATAACGTGCTCCCCGATCCAATTGAGGTGAGCGATATATTCGTCGTGGACGGGCGCGAGCGGACCGGCGTCTTCTTCCTTGGCGTTGAGGCGCTCTGCCCAGGCATCTACAGCGTCTATAACTGCGTGATAGACCTCATCGAGGAGCATGTCGACGGCGGGAACGTTCTTGTTGAGGTCTGACAGGCCGATTGCTGGCAGGCCGCCATCGGGAACCTCCGCGGGCACATAGTTCACGTTAACGCCGATGCCACAGACCGCAAAGGGGTTGCCTTCGTTATCGCGTGCGGCCTCGACCAGAATGCCGCCGAGTTTGCGTCCACGCGCGACCAGGTCGTTGGGCCATTTGAGGCCAATCTCGTTTGCAAGACCCTGTTTTTCGAGTGCCTCGAGCACCGCTAGGCCGCTGACGGCGGCAAGACCAGAGTACTTTGCGGGATTAACGCATGGACGCAGGACAATCGAAAGCAATAGGTTGCCGGCGGTTGAGTCCCACTTGTGCCCGCGCCGACCGCGTCCTGCTGTCTGAGCCCGGGCGGCAAGTCCTGTGCCGTGCGGCGCCCCCTGTTTTCCTGCTTCGAGCAGGTCATCGTTGGTCGATCCGGTTACGTCGACCACTGTTAAACGTAAATCCATAACAGCTGGTACCTCCTAAGGTAATAAGGCAATCGCGTAATGGTGTCGAGAGATAGACACAATGTGAAGCCTTTGTCGCATTTGGACAATTTAATGTTAACACGTCAACAACGACTGAAATGCGTTATCCTCTCTTGGTCGATGTAAACACGTCAACAACTCAAAGGAGGTTAGTGATGGGTTTCACGATTCTTGGAACAGGTTCGGCACTTCCTGAGCGCAGTGTTTCCAATGACGAGCTGTCCGAGTTCCTCGATACCTCGGATGAGTGGATTTTTACTCGCACAGGTATCAAGAGCCGCCACGTCTGCACCGCCGAGTCACTTGACGACCTTGCCGTAGCGGCGAGCGAGCGGGCACTCCAGGTGTCCGGAATCGACGCGAGCCAGCTGGATCTGATCGTCTGCTCGACGACGACGGGTGACCACCTTGTTCCCGCTGAGGCGTGTGCCGTTGCTGAGCGACTAGGCGCGACGTGCCCTGCCTTCGATGTCTCGGCGGCTTGTGCCGGCTTCGTATTTGCGCTCGATGTCGCCGAGGGCTATATCGCCCGCAGCCGTGCCGAGCGCGTGCTTGTTGTTGCTGCCGAGCAGATGACGCGCGCGCTCGACTGGACCGACCGTGCCACCTGCGTGCTTTTTGGCGATGGGGCAGGCGCCGCAGTGATTGAAGCTGGGGGAGACAGCCCCCTTGCCGTTGAGCTTTCGACGGCGCCCGACGTCGAGACGTTGCGCGTTCCCGGTCTGGTCGGTACCTCGCCGTTTAAGGCTTCCGCAGATAGCGCGAGCGTGCTGTCCATGAATGGCCGCCGCGTGTTCAAGTTCGGCGTCAACGCCATCTGCGACACGGTCCATAAGCTTGCGATCGATGCGGGCATTTTGGTCGAAGACATCGATCATTTTGTATTCCATCAGGCTAACGAACGAATCCTGAGCCAGGCGGTCAAGCGCCTGGGCGTGCCGGACGAGCGCGTGGTTCGCACGTTGCGCGAGACCGGCAACATTTCGAGCGCATGCATTCCGCTTGCCCTCGACCGGCTGGCAAACGCCGGTGCACTTCACACAGGCGACACCATCGCCTTGGTTGGATTTGGCGCCGGTCTGGATATAGGTGGCTATCTGCTTCGTTGGAAGTAGTCGCACATAGGAAATAAAAACGCCCTAGGGCACAACCAAAGGAGAACTACCATGGCAGATCAGAAGACCTTCGAGCGCGTTTGCGACGTTATCCGCGAGACCGCCGGTCTTGACGATGTCGAGATGAAGCCCGAGTCCACGCTCGAGGAGATTGGTCTCGACAGCCTGGGCACCGTCGAGATCCTCGTTGCCGTCGAGGACGAGTTTGGCATCCAGCTCGATACCGAGGAGAACCCCAAGACGGTCGGCGAGTTCGCCGATACGGTCGAGGCGGCATTGGAGAAGTAGAGATGCTCAAGACTCCTCTCTGCGATCTGCTCGGCATCGAAAAGCCCGTGTTCCAGGGCGGTATGGCCTGGATTGCCGATGCCTCGCTGGCGTCCGCAGTGTCCGAGGCGGGTGGCTTAGGCATCATCGCGGCCATGAACGCCGACGCCAACTGGCTTCGCGACCAGATTCATGAGCTGCGCGCCAAGACGGATAAGCCCTTTGGCGTCAACGTCATGCTCATGAGCCCGTTTGCCGACGAGGTTGCACAGGTTGTGATCGATGAGCAGGTGCCCGTTGTGGTGACTGGTGCCGGTAATCCCACCAAGTACATGAAAGCTTGGAACGATGCGGGCATCAAGGTCATCCCCGTTGTGGCTTCGGTGGCGCTCGCCCGTCTCGTGGCGCGTCGTGGAGCCACAGCGGTTGTTGCCGAGGGCACCGAATCGGGCGGCCATATTGGCGAGACCTCGACGATGGCACTGGTGCCGCAGGTCGTCGATGCGGTCGACATTCCCGTAGTGGCTGCCGGCGGTATTGCCGACGGCCGTGGCGTGGCGGCCGCCTTTATGCTGGGCGCTGCCGGCGTCCAGGTGGGTACGCGCTTTCTCGTTGCAAATGAGTGCACCGTCTCGGAGCAGTACAAGGAGATGGTCCTGAAGGCCAACGACACTTCGACGCGTGCGACCGGCCGCTCGACGGGACATCCGGTGCGCGCCCTCAAGAGCCCCTTCACCAACGCCTACGCCAAGAGCGAGGCGGCGGGCGTAAGTGTCGAGGAGCTCGGGGCCATGGGCACGGGCGCCCTTCGCAAGGCCGCCAAGGACGGCAATTACGAAGAGGGTTCGTTTTTGTGTGGACAGATTGCCGGCATGGTTAGCGAGCGCCAGAGCGCACGCGAAATCGTTGACGATCTGGTCGCTGGCGCCGAGCGCGTCCTGAAGGGTGCGTCCGCATGGGTAGCGTAGCGTTTCTGTTTGCCGGCCAGGGTGCCCAACACCCCGCGATGGGCGTCGACCTGATCGAGACATCGCCGGCGGCCGCCGAGGTGTTCACCATTGCCGACGAGGTGCGCCCGGGGACCAGCGAGCAGTGCCGGAGTGCCTCCAAGGAGGAGCTCTCGCAGACCGAGAACACGCAGCCGTGCGTGTTCGTTCACGACCTGGCAGCGGCTGCCGCCCTGCGTGAGCGCGGCGTGGTACCTGCCGCCTGTGCGGGATTCTCGCTGGGCGAGGTCGCCGCGCTCACCTTTGCGGGGGCGTTCGATACGCGAGCGGGCTTTGGGCTTGTGTGCGAGCGCGCGGCGCTGATGGCCGCGGCTGCCGAGCGCCATCCGGGCGGCATGCGCGCCGTCATCAAGCTCGATGCGGCGCAAGTCGAGGGCCTGGCAAAACAGGCCGGCGAGGACTGCTGGCCAGTCAACTACAACAGCCCGCAGCAGACGGTTGTGGCCGGAGCGCCCGAGGCGCTGCAGGAGCTCGACGTCCTAGTAAAAGAGGCTGGCGGCCGCGCTATGAAAGTCGCGGTGTCGGGTGCATTTCATAGCCCCTATATGGCAGAGGCGACTGAGGGGCTGGTGACGTATATCCAAGACGGCCACGTTCCGTCTTCGCTGCTAATTCCGGTTATGGCAAACATGACGGCGGCGCCCTATCCGGCGGACCCGCGAGCGGCATCGGATGTCTTGGCCAACCAGGTGAGCCATGCCGTGCGTTGGGTCGACACGCTGCACACTCTGCAGGATCAGGGTATCGACACGTTTATTGAGGTCGGCCCTGGCAAAACGCTGTCGGGCCTGGTCAAGCGTACGCTGAGCGACGTTCGCGTGTATTCGTGCGAAACGGCCGAGCAGGTCGCAGCTATTGCCGACGAGCTCGCATAGTCCACAGGGCTGTAACCCGAAAGGAATGACATGGGCAACTTGAACAACGGCACGCTCGAGCGCAACGACTCACGTCGCGTGGCACTGGTCACGGGCGGCTCGCGGGGTATCGGCCGCGCCTGCGCTGTCGGTCTGGCGGAGGACGGCTTTGATATCGCCGTCGTCTATGCCGGAAGCGTCGATGCGGCGCGCGAGACGTGCGAAGCCTGCGAGGCGGCTGGCGCCGCGGCACGCGCATATCAATGCGACGTGGCCGACTCCGCTGCCGTCAACGCGTGCGTGGAAGCGGTCCTCAACGACTTTGGCTCCATTTGGGCGCTCGTCAACAACGCTGGCATCACCCGCGATAGCCTGCTCATGCGCATGGGCGATGACGCCTTCGATCGCGTGCTCGATGTCAATCTTAAAGGAACGTTTAACACGACGCGCGCACTCACCAAGACCTTTATGCGTCAGCGCGGCGGCTGCGTCGTCAACATGAGCTCGGTCGTGGGCCTGATGGGCAATGCCGGGCAGGCCAACTACGCTGCCTCCAAGGCGGGCGTGATCGGCCTGACCAAGGCGGTGGCGCGCGAGCTTGCGCCCCGCGGCGTACGAGTGAACGCGGTCGCACCCGGGTTTGTCGAGACCGATATGACGGCAAAGCTATCGGATAAGGTGCGTGCGGCGTGCGAGGAGCAGATTCCCCTGAGGCGCATGGCGCGTCCCGAGGAAGTGGCCGGCGTGGTGCGCTTTTTGGCGAGCGACGCGGCTGCCTACATTACGGGCGAAGTCGTACGCGTCGACGGCGGAATGGCGATGTAGAAACCAGGGCCGAAGAACGGCTTGGATGAGGAGACCATGATGGAACAGAGAGTTGCAATCACCGGTATCGGTGCCGTATCGCCGCTCGGCAACACCGCGCTTGCCACCTGGGCGGCAATGTGCGCTGGCACGTGCGGCATCGGCCCGATTACGCACTTCGATACCGATGCGTTTGCCGTCAAGGTAGCGGCCGAGGTCAAGGGCTTTGACGGCAACGAGTATTTTGGCAAGCGTGATGCAAAGCATCTGGACCCCTGCGTTCAGTTTGCGATGGCGGCTTCGGACGAGGCCATGCGCGATGCGGGCTTTGATGTCGAAGGCGCCATCGATCGAGAGCGCCTGGGCGTCTACGTGGGCTCGGGTGTGGGCGGCATGCAGACACTCGTCGACAACGTCCACACGATCGCCGATCGGGGGCCTCGTCGCGCATCGCCTTACATGATCGCGATGATGATTCCCAACATGGCTTCGGGCAACATCGCGATTCGCCATAAGGCAAAGGGCCCGACCCTGCCCGTCGTGACTGCCTGCGCGACTTCTGCCCATGCGGTGGGTGAGGCGTTCCGCGCCATCAAGCATGGCTATGCCGACGCGATCCTCGCGGGCGGCGCCGAGGCCGCAATTATCCCCGATGCCGTTGCGGGCTTTACGTCCTGCCGCGCATTGACCACCAACCCTGATCCCGCGACGGCTTGCCGCCCGTTCGATGCAGACCGCGACGGCTTTGTGATGGGCGAGGGCGCCTGCGTGCTCGTGCTCGAGAGCATGGAACATGCGCAGGCGCGCGGTGCGCACATTTATGCCGAGGTCGTGGGCTACGGCAACACCGATGATGCCTATCACATCACGAGCCCTGATCCCGAGGCTGTCGGCATTGCCCGCGCGATATCGCTGGCGGTGACCGAGGGCGACGTCAAGCCTTCCGAGGGTCTCTACATCAATGCCCACGGCACATCTACCAAGCTCAACGATTCGTCCGAGACGGCGGGCATTAAGCGTGCGCTCGGCGAGGACGCGGCGCGCGCCGCGCACGTCTCGTCGACCAAGTCGATGACCGGCCACATGATCGGTGCCACGGGTGCCATCGAGGTCATGGCCTGTGCCATGGCGCTCGAGCAGGGCGTGGTGCCTCCGACCATTAACTACCACACGCCCGATCCCGCCTGCGATCTTGACTACACGCCCAATCGCGCGGTTCGCGCCGACCTTACCTGGGCGCTTTCGACCAACCTAGGCTTTGGCGGGCACAACGCCGCCATCGCGCTGCGTAGATATACGAGGAGCTAGAGCATGGATTCCAAAAGACTTGCCGAGATAGCCGATGTGATGGAGGACCGCGGCCTCACGCGCGTGCGCGTTGAGGAGCCCGATGGCACCGCGGTCGAACTCGAGCGCGCGAGCGCCGCACAGCCGGTTGCCGTGCCCATGCCCATGCCGAGCGCTATGGCCGCTCCAGTTGCAGCTCCTACAGTCGCGCCTGCCGCACCGGAGCCCGCCGCGCAGGCGCCTGCCGCCGCACCGGAGCCCAAGGGCACCGAGGTGACCGCTCCCATGGTTGGCGTTTTCTATGCTGCCCCGGCGCCGGGCGACGAACCGTTTGTGCACGTGGGCTCCAAGGTCAAGGCCGGCGAGACCCTCTGCATCATCGAGGCCATGAAGGTTCTCAACGAGGTGACGGCAGAGGCGGATGGCGAGGTGCTCGAGATCTGCGTGGCCGACGGCGACCTCGTGGAGTTCGGCAGCTGCCTCATGAGGATCGGATAGGTGATATCCATGAACAAAGAAGAGCTCAAGAAGCTGTTACCGCATCGCGAGCCGATGCTTTTGCTCGACGAAGCCGAGCTAGTGGGCGACGAGGCCCACGGCAAGATCACGATTACGGGCGACGAGTACTTTTTGCAGGGGCATTTTCCGGGAAACCCGGTCGTCCCCGGCGTTATTCAGTGCGAGATGCTCGCCCAGAACTGCTGCGTGCTGCTGATGGGCGATGAGGAAGCGCACGGCGCGACGCCGTTCTACACGAGTCTGGACAAGGTGCGCTTTAAGCGTCCGGTGCGCCCGGGCGACACGGTGGATCTGGTGTGCTCCATCACGCGTGCGCGCGGGCCGTTCCGCTTTGCGACGGGTACTGCGAGCGTCAACGGTGAGGTTTGCTGCCGCGCCGATATGTCTTTTGCACTCATGCACGAAAGTTAAGGAAGGCTTCATGTTCGACAAAGTGCTCATCGCCAACCGCGGCGAGGTCGCGGTCCGTGTTATCCGCGCGTGCCGCGATATGGGCATCAAAACCGTCGCCGTCTATTCCACGTCCGATGCGGACGCGCTACACGTGCAACTTGCTGACGAGGCGTATTGCATCGGCGGCCCGCGTCTTTCCGAGAGCTACCTCAACGACGATGCCGTGCTTACCTGTGCCGTAAAGTCGGGAGCTAAGGCAATTCATCCCGGCTATGGCTTCTTTTCCGAGAAGGCGAGCTTCGTGCGCGACTGCGACAAGTGTG
>CAUCCR010000075.1:0-8352 GCA_958441355.1 uncultured Collinsella sp.
GTTACCAGCCCACGCTGGCAACCGAGATGGGCGACCTCCAGGAGCGCATTACCTCGACCAAGACGGGCTCCATTACCTCCGTCCAGGCTGTCTACGTCCCCGCCGACGACCTGACCGACCCGGCGCCTGCCACGACGTTTACGCACCTCGATGCCACCACGGTTCTTTCGCGTAGCATTTCGTCGCTCGGCCTGTTCCCGGCTATCGACCCGCTTGCGTCTTCCTCCGACGCTCTCGATCCCTCGATCGTTGGCGAGGAGCACTACCGTGTCGCCGTCAAGGTCCAGGAGCTCCTGCAGGAGTACTCCGACCTTCAGGACATCATCGCCATTCTGGGTATGGACGAGCTGTCCGAGGAGCAGCGCCTTACGGTCAACCGTGCCCGTAAGATTCAGCAGTTCCTCTCGCAGTCCTTCCACGTCGCCGAGAAGTTCACCGGCAACCCCGGTGTCTACGTCCGCGTCGAGGATACCGTCCGCTCTTTCGCCGAGATTGTCGACGGCAAGGCCGATGACCTGCCCGAGCAGGCTTTCCGCTATGCTTCCACGATTGAGGACGTGCGCGAGCGCGCCCGCAAGATGGGGGAGAAGTAGGTTATGCGTATCCGCATCGTGTGCCCCGTGAGCTGCGCCTATGAGGGCGACGCTGCGTTTGTGTCGATTCCGTCCACGGATGGCGAGTTTGGCGTCCTGCCCGCTCACTCCAGCGAGATCTGCACGATCGACCGCGGTTACGTTCGCGTTTCCGATAAGGCCATGGGCACTGTCGACCACACGTTTGCCGTGGCCGGCGGCTATGCCCAGGTTGCGGACGATGTCGTAACCGTTCTCGCCGAGCGCGCTTGCGATTTGGCGACCGTCGATGCCGACAAGCTTAAAGCTGATATTCAAGGTTTTGAAGAGAAGCTGGGTAATTTGTCGGAGGATGATGCACGCCGCGCCTACCTCTATAATGAAATCGCATGGTGTAAGCTCAAGCTTGCCCAATAGTCAAACGATTTAGCGTTCGACCATTTGCGAACACATCATGCCCGGGATGGCTCAGCCATCCCGGGCATGCTTTTTGAAAGGGTAGACCTTGGATATTATCCGCGTTGAGGGTGGCCACGCCATCGGAGGCTCCGTGCCCGTTTCGGGCGCCAAGAACTCCGCACTCAAACTCATGGCGGCAACGCTTCTGGCGCCGGGCAAGACGACGCTGCAGAACGTGCCCGATATTTCCGATGTCCACGTGATGGGCAAGGTGCTCAAGGGCATGGGCGCTACGATCGATGTTCTTGACGAGCACACGCTCGAGATTGATACCTCTCAGGTCGATTCATGGGAGGCCCCCTACGAGCTCGTTGCCAAGATGCGCGCTTCCACCGCCGTCATGGGACCCCTGCTGGGCCGCTTCCATCGCGCCAAAATTGCCATGCCGGGCGGCTGCAACCTGGGTGCTCGCAAGATCGATATGCACATTCTTGGTCTTGAGGCCCTGGGCGTTGAGTTCGATACCGCCCACGGTTACATCAACGCTAATGCGCCCCAAGGTCTGCGCGGTACCACCGTCACGCTCGAGTTCGCCAGCGTCGGTGCGACCGAGAACCTCATCATGGCCTCTGTGCGCGCACAGGGCACCACGGTTATCGACAATGCCGCCCGCGAGCCCGAGATCGTCGATCTCGCTAACATGCTCAACGAGATGGGCGCCAAGATTGTTGGCGCCGGTACGCCCGTCGTGACTATCGAAGGCGTGGAAGAGCTCCATCCCGTTACCCATCGCGTGGTGGGCGACCGCATCGAGGCCGGTACCTTTATCGTTGCCGGTGCGTTGATGGCCGACGATCGCGGTGTCGATGTCACGGGCTTTTGCCCCATTCACTTGGGCATGGTGCTCAAGAAGATGGAGCTCATGGGTATCGACTGCGAGCGCGTCGAAGATGGCGTCCATGTGAACCGTGCCGAGCGTATCAAGCCGGTCGACATCCAGACGCTTCCGTTCCCCGGTTTCCCGACCGACATGCAGGCGCAGATTATGGTACTCTCCGCCCTTGCCGATGGCAGTTCCGTTATTACCGAAAACATCTTCGAGAATCGCTTTATGTTCGCCTCTGAGCTGGTGCGCATGGGTGCCGACATTCGTATCGAGAGCCATCATGCCATGATTCATGGCGTCAAGGGCTTCTCGGGTGCACAGGTTACCTCGCCCGATCTGCGTGGCGGAGCGGCCCTCGTCGTAGCGGGCTTGATCGCCGACGGGACGACCGAGGTTTCGGCCATTCATCACATCAAGCGCGGCTACGAGCAGTTTGTCGAAAAGCTGCAGGCGCTCGGCGCGCATGTCGAGCATGCTACCGTCCCCGATCCCGTCATCTACTAATACAGGTTGCCTATGTTTAATAAAAAGCCCCTCGCGGATACCACCACCCGAAGACCCTCAACTGGTGCGCAGGCCAAGATCTACAGTCGCGATAACGTGGCTCGCTATTCCGAGCGCGCTCGTCAACGTCGTCGTAGCCACACGATTCGTCACGTCGCGCTCATTGTCGTGCTTGGCGTGCTGCTGAGTGCCACTACCGCTGCCGGCCTGTGGTTTGCCACCATTATGGGCAAGCTCGGCGATTCTAATGTTATTACCGACAATCTGCGTCGGGTTCTGGTTGACACCGATGAGGCAAAGGATCCGTTCTACGTGCTGCTTCTTGGCACCGACGGCCGTCCGGGCGAGGATACGTATCGTGCCGACTCGATTATCCTGGCACGCATCGACCCCACGCAAAAACAGGCGACGCTCATTTCCGTTCCGCGCGACACCAAGGTCGAGTACAAGGGCGAGACCATGAAGATCAACGCCTGCCATACCGTTGGCGGCGCCGAGGCCATGGTCGAGGCGGTCAACGAGCTGTGCGGTGTTCAGATTTCCCACTATGCCGAGGTCAGCTTCGACGGTATGCAGGCGCTGATTGATTCGGTTGGCGGTATCGACATTAACGCAACCGATGATGTTGACGACCCCGAGCACCTGGATATTAAGATTACCGCTGGCCAGCAGCATATGGACGGTGCCACCGCCCTTACCTATGCCCGCTGCCGCTACACCTATGCCGACGGCGATTACACGCGCATGCGCCACCAGCGCCAGGTGCTTGGCGCCCTTGCCAACCAAATTCTCAATAACTTCGATGCCACGAAGATCTTTGGCCTGGTTAATTCGCTGTCCGATATGCTCGTAACCGATATGAGCGTTCAGGATATCGTGGCTACGGTCAACGCCATGCGCGGTATGGATGTCGACGGTATCTACTCGGCCAACCTGCCCTCGTACGCCGACGACAGCACCATGATCGACGGTGTGAGCTACGTCTTTGTCTACGAGGACGAGCTCAAGGAAATGATGGAGCGCGTCGATGCCGGCAAGGATCCCAAGGGTCCCAACACCATGGGTCTTTCCGATGGTTCCAGCTCTACGATCGGCGACCTGAACAACAACACGTCTGACGATTACGCAAACGGTACCGCAACCTCATCGGTCAGCTCTGACGATTCCGATGACTCAATCGATTCAAGCGATTCGGACTACTACGAAGAGCCCACCGGCGACGGCAACGGCTACGAAGCCAACTACTAAGTTACGCGGTTTTACCAAACCGCGTAACCGCTTGACGCTGCAAACCCGCCAGAGCGGCAATCTGCCTTTCAACTTCGGCGGCATGATCAAAAGATCAATGCCGCCTCGTTTCAAGGCACCTTGCTCGCTCTGGCGGGTTTTCGCTGTCCGCGCCAAAACATCGGCGTTGCCGGAACACTTGGCACTTGGGGACGTTCCTTTTGTGCCGGCAGTTTGGGACACTCCTTGCGTTAAGAGGCTGGCGTGCGTCAACCTGTTCACATTGCAGCAAAAAAATCGCCCCGTTCTCGGTTGAGGACGGGGCGATTCGTCTTTCGGACTTGTGCAGCCAGGCTTATGCAAAGCGGGCGACGAGCTCCTGGAGCACATCGGTCATCTTGACGAGCGAACTGACCGGGACGAACTCGTTGACGCCGTGGTAGCAATAGCCGCCGGTGGAAAGGTTGGGGCAGGGCAGACCGCGGAACGACAGCTGCGCGCCGTCGGTGCCGCCGCGAATCGGCAGCACTTGGGGCTCAACGCCGCAGGCAAGGTAGGCTTCCTTGGCAACATCAATAAGCTCGGGATAGTCACGAACGATCTCGGCCATATTTCGATACTGCTGCTTAATCTCGACCGTCACACGCTCCTCACCCAGACGCTGGTTGAGCATCGAGGCGGCGGCATCAATAAGGTCGAGTTTCTGCTGGAACTTGGCGGCGTCATGGTCGCGGACGATATAGCGCGCTGTGGCGTGATCGACGGTCGCAGATACACCCTCAAGGTGATAAAAGCCCTCGTAGCCTTCCGTATACTCCGGGCGTTGCACGTAGGGGAGCAACGCGTTGAAGTCGCAGAACAGATTGCCTGCGTTGACCATACGGCCCTTAGCGTCGCCCGGGTGGATGGACTGGCCCTCAAAGCGGACGGTCGCCTCGGCGGCGTTAAAGCACTCCCACTCCAGCTCGCCGATGGGGCCGCCGTCGACCGTGTAGGCGTACTTGCAGCCAAAGGTATCGATATCCAACAGCTCGGCTCCGTGGCCGATCTCCTCGTCAGGGCAGAAGCAAATGCCGAGTGCGGGATGGGGCAGAGAAGGGTCCTGAGCGATACGCGCGACAAGCGACATGATCTCGGCGACGCCTGCCTTGTCATCCGCGCCCAGCAGCGTGGTGCCATCGCTGCAGACCAGGTCCTCACCCGCGAGGTCATTCAGGGCGGGAAGCTTGGCGGTACTCATGGCAACGGGCTTACCGTCAACCGTGCCGCAGACCAGGTCGCCGCCTTCGTAGTGTACGATGTGCGGCTTCACGCCGGCGCCCGGTGCAACTTCGGTGGTGTCGAGATGGGCGATCAGGCCCAGGGCGGGCTTGTCCTCAGCGCCCGCACTTGCGGGGATATGCGCGCAGACATAGGCGTGCTCGGTCACGTGGGCATCTTCCGCACCAAGCTCGCGCAGCTCTTCAGCCAGCACGTTGGCAAGGTCAAACTGAACGGCGCTCGAGGGTACCTGGTCGCAGTTTGCATCCTCGGACTGCGTGTTGATCTGGACGTAGCGCAAAAAGCGTTCGAGGACATCGGGGCTCGTGGTGGTGTTTTCCATAAAGACCGCTCCAATCTTGGTCGTCGTGTGCAACAAGAACTCTAGCACGGTATGCCACGGCATACCACGACGCTTGGATGGGGTAGAATCAGCCATTGAATGCAGAAGGGACGGAAGATCATGGATACGACAAATAGCTCGCGCGAACTACATCTGACGGTGGCGAACGAAGACTACTTGGAGTGCATGGTTCGCATTGAAAGCGAAGAGGGGGAAACCAACGGCGTGCGATCGGTCGACATCGCGCAGCGCCTTGGCGTCTCCAAGGCATCGGTCAATAAAGCGGTTTCGGCGCTCAAGGCATCCGAGCTTGTCGAGCAATCGCACTACGGCAAGGTAATCCTGACCGATCGCGGTCGCGAGGTTGGCACGGCTATCTGGTACCGTCATCGCCTCATCCGCACGTTTTTGGTTCAGGAGCTCGGTGTCGAATTTGAGCGAGCCGATTCCGAGGCCTGCATGATGGAGCATGCGCTATCCGAGGACACGATGAGCCGCTGGCTCGCCTATCTCGAAAAGCAGGGAATCAGCGTCGAGGAATAGCGAGATATATATGGATACGAGTTATTACAACCGCTTTGGTGCCGAGGAACTTACGCGCCGCTTGTCGAGCGAGACCTTGTTGGCGCAGGGCCCCATGGGCAGTGTTCTGTTGAGTGAGTACGATGCCGCCGACATTCCACCGGCGTTTTGGAATCTGGCAGAGCCGCAGACCGTTTCTCGTATCCATCGCTTGTATGTCGCCGCCGGCGCGCAGGTGCTCATTACCAACACCTTTCAGGCATCGAGCTATGCCCTCAAGCACGACCAGATTGCGCCGTCCGTGGCGGAGGTCAATCGCGGGGCCGTCGACGATGCCCGCCAGGCGCACCCTCAGCTGCTGCTAGGCTCGATGGGCCCGATCGGTATTGAGTGGTTTGCCGAGGACTCTGCCGAGTATCGTGAAATCCGCGGCATTGCGCGCGAACAGGCGCACGCCTTGCTCAATGCTGGTGTTGACGGTCTGCTGATCGAGACGGTGACGTCTATCCGTAATCTGCAGCCCATGCTTGCCGGCGCCCTAGATGCCGCCAACGGCATGCCTGTTCTGGTGAGTTTTGTCGTTGACGATAAAGGCGACCTGTTGGGCGATGGCCTCAACATCGAGGCAGCCGTTTTGTACGCCGAAAAACACGGCGCAAACTCGGTTGGTGTTAATTGCTGTTCGCTTGCGGCCGCGAACGCGGCGGTGCCCAGGATGGTTGCATCGGCGACTACTCCCGTCACGGTGCGTCCCAACGTGGGCGATCCGGTCCAGACTCAGGATGGCCCCGTATGGCACGAGAACCCCGAAGCTTTCGCGCGCGCATGCATCGAATGGAGGCATGCCGGCGCCGCAATGGTGGGCAGTTGTTGTGGAACCACGGCAATCACTACGGCAGCGATGGCCGAGGCGCTCGATATATAAAGGGTAAAACCGCTCCATACGGGGCGGTTTTTTTTATTGCTTGCATGTCCTCGGCAGCATTTGCCCAAATGGTGAATGCTGGTGCCGGCAGGTTGTCGAGTGCGTGTTGCGGGTATACCTCATGCGTACCATGATCCAAACACTGTGAGGTGTCTGCGCGTGTGCGCGATAATTCATTTTGGAACTGACGGTTGGCGCGCTCGCGTCGACGAGGACTTCACTGCCGATAATGTTGCCCGTATCGCCGATACCGTCGGCGAGTTGTGGCAAAAGACCAATCCGGGCAAAACGGTATATATAGGGTTCGACACCCGGCCCCTGGCGCGCGAGTTCGCTGAGCTTGCGGCGGGTGTGCTAGCAGCGCACGGGCTAGACGCCGTGCTCGCTTCGCGACCTGTCCCGACCCCTGCCCTTACGTGGGCGGCGGCTTATGACGGTGAGGCGTGTGGCGCGCTCATGGTGACGGGGTCCCATCATCCGCAGGGTTATCTGTGCCTCAAGATTCGCATGGGTGACGGCTCGACCGCCAACCAGGATGTCATCGAAGAGCTCGAAGAGACCATGGCTCCCGAGCCAATGGGGATCGAGGGGCAATATCGCGCCGCGGATATCATTCCTGACTATATGCAGGCGGTGGCATCGTTTGTCGATGCCGAAGCCATCCGCGCCGCGCACTTGCGCGTGGTTGTCGATCCCATGGGCGGCGCAGCCCAGGGCTATCTAGCCGACTTGCTGCGCGAGCTTGGCGTTGAGGTGCACGAGATTCACGCCGGGCGGGCGTCTGACCAAGAAGATGTCTGCCCCGACCCCGTTGAACCTTGGGTGGACGCTTGCGAGCGCACGGTTATCGAGGACGGAGCTTGCGCTGGCCTGGTGACCGACGGCGACGCCGACCGCATCGGCGCGGTTGACGAGCGCGGCAGATATATACATCCGCATCAGATCATGGCGCTCGTTTTGGGCGACTTGGTTCAATTTCGTAATTTGGAGGGGCGCGTCGTCGTCAATCTTTCATGCTCGACGCTCGTGCGTCGCATTGCCGAGGCGCTTGGCTGCCGCGTGACCGTCAAGCCAGTCGGTTTCAAATATATAGCGGCAGAGATGAAGAAGGGCGGCGTCCTCATGGGCGGCGAAGAAGCCGGTGGTATCGGCATCGCCGCGCATATGCCCGAGCGCGATGGAATCCTCGCCTGTCTGATTCTGTGTGAGCTTATGGCAAAGACGGACGCGCCTTTGGGCGTTCTGGTCGACCAACTCGAGGACAGTTTTGGTAAGACGAGTTACGGTCGACGCGACTTGCGCCTTGAGGCCGAAGATGCCGAAACGTTACGAACCCTGCTGCCGGGCGTAAACCCCAAGTCGATTTGTGGCAAGGTGCCGCAAAACGTTAGTCATATGGACGGCTTGCGTCTGTCATTCGAGGATGACACGTGGCTGCTGGTCCGTCCTAGCGGGACCGAACCAGTGGTGCGCGTCTACGCCGAGGGGTTCTCGGTGGAAGAACGTGATGAGTTGCTCGATGCTGGCTGTGCTTTAGCTAGGGGGACGTATCCGCTTTAACCATGAGACTGCCTTATATAAAGAGATGCTCGGCGAGCGGTAGTTAACGGCTGGCAAACGTTAGTCGGATCACAAGATGTGTAGGAAATGTGTACGCCCAGATTCCCGCCCCCGGGGCCCCTCCGGTCTGGCAATATATCTCCTTGCCGCGCGG
>CAUCCR010000076.1:0-8328 GCA_958441355.1 uncultured Collinsella sp.
CTCAATCGCTCGATCGTTAAGGTCGAGCGCGACGTTGCCCTGTCTGCTACCGCCGAGGCCCATGCGCGCGAGCTCGTCGCCGCTGCCATTGAGGCAGCCGGCGGCGCAGCCACCACGAGCGTGCTGCGCGAGGCCCTGGGTGTGTCGCGCAAGCGTGCCATCAGCATCTTGGAGCACCTGGATGCCGTGCGCTTTACGGTGCTCGACAAGGACGCCGGCGGCCTGCGCTCCCTGCGCTAGCCTACCCTTATCAGTTGCGGTGAAATAGTTCCTGTTTTTGGGTCTTGCAGCCTAAGCAAGAACTATTCCACCGCAACTTCTTGCTCGTCTTTTTGGGATGGGGCCCGCTCGGTTTGGTAAAATACCGCCGCACTTGGGAACGGATGGGCTCCGGTGGGCTCCGCGGTCCTCAAAACCGTTGCGAGGCGTGCAAAACGTCTTGGATGTGTTCGATTCACATACGTTCCCGCCATACGCTACCAGCGCTTTTGTGCTCGCGGTCTTGCTGCGTGCCGCAAAGGCGCTGTTTTGTTTTTGCACGAGCTTTTCGTAGCGCCGCTATTTCGGCGGCTGTATTTAGCTTCGTGCATCGGGTTTCGAGCATGCCGATGGAGGTGTTTTGTCGTATGACTACCGTAAGACGTGCCGATCTTTCTTGTGTCGTCCAGGCGGGCGGGTTGTCGTCGCGCATGGGCTGCGATAAGGCGCGCATGGCGTTTTGCGGCGAGCCGCTCATCGAGCGCGTGCTGGGTCGGCTGGCGCCAGTTGCCGGCGAGTTGGTCGTGACGACTTCGCGTCCCAGCGAGCTTGCCTATCTTGAGGAGTTTATGTTTGATGGCCTGCGCCCCCGCGTGGTGATGGACGTCGACGGTCCCGCCGGTGCCATGCGCGGCATCGCGAGCTCGTTGGCTGCGGCCCGATTGCCGCTCGTGGCGATCGTCGCCTGCGATATGCCGTTTGTCTCGCCGGAACTTATCGGCGCGCTCGCCGATCGTGTTGAGGCCGAGGCACTCGACGTGTGCGTACCGCGCGAGGAGCGGGGGATTGAGCCGCTTTGCGCCGTCTGGCGTCGTGACGCGTGTGCGCCGGTTGCCCAAGAGTTGCTCGACCAGGACCGCCAACGCATTCGCTGCCTGATCAATCGCGTTCAGGTCGGTTATATGGATGAGCCTCAGATTGTCGCGGTCGCAGGCTCGACGCTCTGCTTCGAGAACGTCAATACGCCCGAGGAGTTTGCGGCGGCCGAGTTGCTCGCCTAGACGATTGGAGTTGCCATGTCTCACGATATTTGCCCCGACACGGGAGAACCTTGCACTTGCGACGGGTCCGAACCCTGTACCTGCGGTTGTGGTAGCTGTGGACATACTGCGGAAGAGGAAGCGGCCGCCGCGGCGTATCGTGAGGCACACCGCGAAGGCCCGTCCGGTGATGCCCTCGACCACGAGCGCAAGATTATCGTTTCGTTCGACAGCACCTTCGATGTGATGGAATGCGAGCAGCTGTGCCTGGATGCCGGCGTGCCCGGGCGCATTATGCCTTTGCCCGGCTCCATTACCGCAGGTTGCGGCCTGTGCTGGGCCATGCCGTTCTCGGGCGATGCTCTCGCCGCCTTCCGCGCTGCCACCGAAGGCCGCATAACCCCCGCCGACTACCATCAGCTCGTCCTCTAACCACCAACATCACCACAAAGGTGCCTGTCCCCAATGTGGTGGCTTGGAACACGTGGACGAAACAGGTTTGAAACACGGGTTTTGCATGTCAGGCACTCAAAAACGCTTCTACCTGCATCGTAATCAAAACGAAACATCTGCTCGTCGGCTTATGCGTAACTTTGCTGCAATAGTGCGATATTATCCATACTCGATAAAGCTCGCGGCGCATGGGGCGCCTCGAACGATACTTTTCTTTTCCATCAATTGGAGGAAGCATGAGCTACACGCAGAAAGTTCTCGACGAGCTCAAGGCCCGCTATCCCGAGCAGCCTGAGTTCATCCAGGCCGCGACCGAGATCCTCGGTACCATCCAGCCGGCGCTCGACGCCCACCCCGAGTACGAGGAGGCCGCCCTGCTGGAGCGCCTCGTCGAGCCCGAGCGCATCGTCATGTTCCGTGTTCCCTGGGTCGACGACCAGGGCAAGGTTCAGGTCAACCGCGGTTACCGCGTCGAGTTCAACTCTGCCATTGGACCCTACAAGGGCGGCCTGCGCTTTAACCCGACGGTCACCCTGGGCATGCTCAAGTTCCTGGGTCTGGAGCAGATCCTCAAGAACAGCCTGACCACCCTTCCCATGGGCGGCGGCAAGGGCGGCTCCGACTTTGACCCCAAGGGCAAGTCCAACAACGAGATCATGCACTTCTGCCAGTCCTTCATGACCGAGCTCTATCGCCACATCGGCCCCAACACTGACGTTCCCGCCGGCGACCTGGGCGTTGGCGGCCGCGAGGTTGCTTACCTGTTCGGTCAGTACAAGCGCCTGACCAACGAGTGGACCGGCGTCCTTACCGGCAAGGGCCTCTCCTTTGGCGGCTCGCTCGCCCGTACCGAGGCCACCGGCTACGGCCTGGCCTACTTTGTGGACGAGTACCTCAAGAGCCGCGGCGACTCCTTCGAGGGCAAGAACGTCGTCGTTCACGGCTCCGGTAACGTCGCCATCTACGCGGTCCAGAAGGTCTCCCAGCTCGGCGGCAAGGTGCTGGCCTGCTCCGACACCCATGGCTGGGTCGAGGATCCCGACGGCATCGACTACACCGTGCTCGAGCACGTCTACAACAAGAAGCGCTCCGGCCACGACAAGGGCGTTACGCTCGCTATGTACGTCGACGAGAAGCCCAATGCCACGTGGCACGAGGGCGACGGCCGCGGCGTGTGGCAGCTGCCCTGCGACATCGCGCTGCCCTGCGCTCGCGAGAACACGCTGCTGCTCGAGGACGCCCAGGCGCTCGTCGCCAACGGCTGCAAGGTGGTCGGCGAGGGCGCGAACATGCCCACGACCATCGAGGCCACGACCTACTTCCAGGAGAACGGCGTCGCCTTTATGCCCGGTAAGGCTGCCAACGCCGGCGGCGTGCTCGTGTCCGGCCTGGAGATGAGCCAGAACGCCGAGCACCTGTCCTGGACCTTCGAGGAGGTCGACGGCAAGCTCGAGCAGCTCATGCGCGGCATGTTCCACAACGTGGACGACACTGCCAAGGAGTACGGCGAGGAGGGCAACTTCGTCATGGGTGCCAACATCGCCGGCTTCCTGAAGGTCGCCGACGCCATGCTCGCCCAGGGCGTCTGCTAAATCTTCGCTCGATATAGCATCGCAGAAGGCTCCCAGTCATCTTGGCTGGGAGCCTTTTTCTGTGGTGGTGAGGGTCGTGCGCCCTCGTTTGGTACACTTAGAAACACTGGACAAGTGAAGAGATGGGGGAGAACGTGCTCAAGTTCGGTACCTACGTCCGTGTTGGAAACGCGGCCGAAGCCTATGAGCTCTTGCAGAAAAACCGCAACAACAAGATTGTGGGCGGCGGCATCTGGATGCGCCTGGGTTCGCGTCGCGTGGCGACGGCGATTGACCTTTCGGCCTGCGGACTCGATCAGATCGAGGAGACCGAGACCGAGTTTCGCATCGGTGCCATGTGCACCCTGCGCCAGCTCGAGCGTCATGCCGAGCTCAACGCGCTTGTCAACAATGTCTTTGAGTTCGCCGTCCACGACATCGTAGGCGTGCAGCTGCGCAACACCGCCACGGTGGGCGGCAGCATCTACGGCCGCTTTGGCTTTTCGGACGTGCTTTCGGCGTTCCTAGCGCTTGATTCGTATGTTGAGCTGACAGGGGCCGGCCGCGTGCCGCTCGCCGAGTTCGTGGACATGGGCTATGTGCGCGACGTGATCGAGCACGTCGTGGTCGTTAAGCACGATTACCGTGCCAGCTATGAGGCCGTGCGCAAGGCCGCGACCGACTTCCCCTCCTTAAACGTCACCGCCGCTTGGTGGGGCAACAGCTGGCATGTCACCGTAGGCGCCCGCCCGCTGCGCGCGACCCTGCTGCAGGGCGAGGCGTGCGGCCTGGTGAACGAGCAGCCTTCCGAGGACGAGCTGCGCGCCCTGGCCGCGTCCGTACGCGCGCTGAGCTATGGCACCAACCTGTGGGGCTCGGCCGAGTACCGCCGTCGCATCTCGGCGCCGCTTGCCGTGCAGGCCGTGCGCCGTGCCGCCGGCATCGAGCTTTCGGCCGCGCTTGCCCGCGAGCTCGAGACCGTGCAGATCCCTAAGTTCGCCACGGACGAGTATTCCTGCCGCCGCGTGCCCGGCGTCGATTCTAGCGAGGTGCGCTAATGGCTGCCAAACTCATCGATCTTTCCTTTACACTCAACGGCCGCAAAGTCAAGGTTCAGATTGCGCCCGACACCATGCTCTTTGCGCTGCTGCGCGAGCAGGGTTGCGCGTCGGTGCGCTGCGCCTGCGAAACCACCAACTGCGGTCTGTGCACGGTGTGGCTCGACGGCGACCCGGTGCTGAGCTGCTCGGTTCCCGCCGCCCGCGTTGAGGGCCGCTCCATCACCACGCTCGAGGGCCTCAAGGCCGAGTCCGAGGCACTGGCCCGCGCAATGGCTGCCGAAGGTGCCGAGCAGTGCGGTTTTTGCGCCCCCGGCCTCATCATGAACGTGCTGGCGCTCGCCCGCGCCGCCAAAGAGGACCCAAGCCTTGTCGCCACGCGCGAGGAGCTCTCGCGCCAGCTCGCCGGCAACCTCTGCCGCTGCAGCGGCTACGAGAGCCAGCTGCGCGCCATCGTTCGTTTCCTCAACGAGTCTGGCGTACAGGTGGGCTTTGAGTTGCCCGAGCTGCCGGTCAACGACACCGGCTGCGATGGCGTTTCCTACAAGCAGATCACCCACAAGCAGCCCAAGAAGGATTCGAAGGCCCTGCTCGAGGGCCGTCCCGTCTACACGGGCGATATGGTGCCCGCCGGCGCGCTCATCGTTAAACTCAAGCGCAGCCCCTATGCCCGCGCCAAGATTCGCTCCATCGATACGTCGCGCGCCCTGAAGGTGCCCGGCGTCGTGGGTGTTTACACCTACGAGGACGTGCCCAAGCGCCGCTTTACCATCGCCGGCCAGAGCTATCCGCAGCCGAGTCCCTACGACCGCCTCATCCTCGAGAACCTCGTGCGCTATCAAAACGAGGAGGTGGCGATCGTCGCCGCCGAGACCGAGGAGGCCGCCGACAAGGCGCTCAAGCTCATCAAGGTCGACTACGAGGTGCTCGAGCCCCTGCTCGACTTTACCCAGGCGCTCGATAACGACATCGTGGTACACCCCGAGGGCGACGTGACCTTTATGTTCCCGCAGGGTGGCGACGTTCCGCGCAACCTAGTGTGCAGTGGCACGAGCGATTTTGGCAACCTTGACGAGGCGTTCGCCCAGAGCGACATCGTCTTTGAGCGCACCTACACCAGCCAGGCCACGCAGACCGCGCCCATGGAGACCTTCCGAGCCTTCGCGACGACCGACGCGTTTGGGCGCATCTCGGTGACCACCTCTACGCAGGTGCCCTTCCACGTGCGCCGCATGGTCGCGCAGTCGCTCGATATTCCGCAGTCGCAGGTGCAGGTCATCAAGCCGCGCATCGGCGGCGGCTTTGGCTCCAAGCAGACGGGTTGCTGCGAGATCTTCGTGGCGTTCGTGACCCAGCAGACCGGCCGTCCGAGCTACTGCTGCTACACCCGCGAGGAGACTATCACCGCGGGCAACTCGCGCCACCAGATGCAGATGACCGTTAAGTTGGGCGCTATGAACGACGGCACCATCACGGCCATCGATCTGCACACGCTGTCCAACGCCGGCGCGTACGGCGAGCACGCCACCACGACGATTGGCCTTTCGGGCCACAAGAGCCTGCCCATCTACAACCACGTGAAGGCGAGCCGCTTTAGCTGGGACGCCGTCTACACCAACACCAACCGCGGCGGCGCTTATCGCGGCTACGGTGCCACCCAGGGCCAGTTTGCCGTGGAGAGCGCCGTCAACGAACTCGCCGACATGCTGCACATGGACCCCGCCGACCTGCGCCTTAAGAACATCGTGCGCGAGGGCGAGATCATGCCGCAGTACTACAACGAGAAGCTCAACGCCTGCGCGCTCGACCGCTGCCTGCTGCGCGCGATGGACATGATCGGCTGGCGCGACAAGCCGTTGGCCGTGGACCTGGGCGACCGCGTGCGCGCTCTGGGCTGCGCGCTCACCATGCAGGGCTCGGGCATCTCCAACGTGGATATCGCCGGCATCGACATGCGCCTGGAAGAGGACGGCTTCATTACCATCGGCACCGGTGCCACCGATAACGGCATGGGCGTCGACACGATCCTGGCGCAGATTGCCGCCGAGGAGCTGGGCGTGGAGAGTTCGATGATCGTGGTGCGCGGCGTTGACACCGATGTGTCGCCGTTTGACGCCGGCTCGTACGCGAGCTCGGGTACGTACGTGACGGGCCTTGCCGCCAAGAACGCCGCGACCGAGCTGCGTGAGAAGATTTGCGCCAAGGCAGCCCAGATGTGGGACGTGGACGCCGCCGACGTGGTCTTCGATGGCCAGTACGTGCGCCTGTCCGACGAGCGTGCCGCGCGCGAGCAGAACCGCTACCTCACGCTGCGTGACTTTGCCAACCTGTGCGTCAAGAACATCGCGGGCGGCGACGCGCTGACCTCACATGCCTCTGCCTGCCTGCCCGTTTCGCCTCCGCCGTTTATGGCCGGCATTGCCGAGGTCGAGGTCGACAAGGCCACCGGCAAGGTGACCGTGGTGGACTATGCGGCGGCTGTGGACTGCGGCACCGTGATCAATGAGGCGCTCGCGCGCGTCCAGGCCGAGGGCGGCATTGCCCAGGGAATCGGCCACGCGCTCTACGAGATCGTCGAGCATGACGACCGCGGCCGCCTGCGCACCGGCAACTTTATGAGCTATAAGCTGCCCACGCGCTTGGATATCGGCAGCATTCGCGTGGCCTTTGAGCCGAGCTACGAGCCGACGGGTCCGTTTGGCGCCAAGTCGATCGGCGAGGTCGTCATCAACACGCCGCTCGCCGCCGTGGCCTCGGCCGTCGCACACGCCACCGGCCACCAGGTTCGCTCGCTGCCGATCACGCCGGAGAAAGCGCTGCTGGGGGAGTAGGCAAGGAGCCGCTGTATCCGCTCTTTGCCGAGCCCGGGGAAACTGCAGCCCACTTTTCGACCGAATTGTGGGCTGCAGTTTCCGTTTGAGGCCCTCGGCGGAAAGTGCATCCCGGAATTGGGGCTCAAAACGGGTTGCAGTTTCCGGTTGATGGCTATAGCGGAAGCCGCATCCCATTCCGAGGCCCCAAGCCGGGACACGCTTTCCGGCGCATGGCCAGCACCGCCAGACTGCCGAGTCGCACCGAAGTTGCGGTGGAATAGTTCCTGTTTTGGAGGACTGGAGCCCCAAACAGGAACTATTTCACCGCAACTTATGAGATGGGATGCCTTGCGCTCGTGGTGAGGTCGTGAGTCTGTAAAAGGTGTGCGTGCGCTTGCCGTTCGTATCTGCTATCATTCCTAGTCTGTGCGCTCATGCGGGCGTGGCGGAATTGGTAGACGCGCCAGATTTAGGTTCTGGTGGGATTCCCGTGAAGGTTCGAGTCCTTTCGCCCGCACCATCGCACCTGCGTCGGCCCTGGCCGTCGCGACACTTTGTTGCATAAAGGTACCAGCACCTCAGATAAGCTGGGCAGTATGAGGAGGAACGTGTTGAACATCACCGCTTCTGACGTCAAGGACGCCAAGCTCACCGCTACGGTCACCATCCCGGCCGCCGACGTCGACGCCGCGATCAAGAAGGCCTACAAGGACACCGCCAAGAAGTACCGCTTCCCGGGCTTCCGTGCCGGTAAGGCTCCCCGTCCGGTCATCGACTCCGCACTTGGCGCCGAGGCCACCCTCGCTCAGGCCACCAACGACCTGATCGCCGCCAACGAGCCCGCCGTCCTCAACGAGCTGGACATCGTCCCCACCAAGAACGGTGACTACAAGGAGCTCGACCTCGCCAAGGATCACGAGGACTACACCTACACCGTCGAGTTCTCCCTGCGTCCTGCTGCTGAGCTCTCCTCCTTCGACGCCGTCGAGATCGAGATGCCCCCTGCGGAGGTCACCGAGTCCGAGATCAATAACCAGGTTGAGATGCTCCTCAACTACCGTGCCACCTTCGAGGACGTCGAGGGTCGCGCCGTCGAGGCCGAGGACTACGTTACTGTCGACCTCAAGGCCGTCGAGAACGCCGACAACTTTGCCGCCGAGGGCCGCACGCTCATCGCCGGTAGCGACAGCAACCC
>CAUCCR010000077.1:0-8054 GCA_958441355.1 uncultured Collinsella sp.
TTACTTTCGTGTATAAGTTTTCCTAGGCTAACAAGTGAGGGCTCGAAAGGGGCAACGTGACTCGAACCATTGACATCCCAACATACCAAACGGCTGTCGTGCGCAACTGCTCCCCTACGCTCGCAGGTATCAAGCCGGCTTCGCTCTTTACCTATCCCGGCGTTTACGCCAACCAAAACGGAAAACTCGGCGTCGCTCAAATCGAAGAGCGACGCTCTCGCCTGCTCGCCGTCATAGCCCAATGCAACCGCGAGCTCCAGCCGCTCGGGATCCATATGAGCGTTTTGGTCTGGCGCCCCTGCGGAGCGCTCATCTATGTGTACCGCCCTGCGGACCTCATGCGATACCTCTCCGACCCCCGCGCCACGACGGCGCTTGTCGCCGAAGGTTACGATGTCCACAACCTGCCCGCATCCCTGGTGCATCTCGCCGCGCGCATCACGCTGGCAAGCAGCAATGCCGCAGAAAGCGCCTATGACGGCAGTGTCTGCGCACTCGCGCGAAATAGGCACTGCGATACGGGGTGCATGTGCGAGTTCCCCCACGAAATTGGCTATTTTTTGGGCTATCCCTACGAAGATGTCCATCAGTTTATCGTCCAGCACGGCGAAAACTATAAGGTCTTTGGCGCCTGGAAGGTATACACAAACGTCGAACAGGCGCTCACGACCTTCGATTCCTATCGTGCATGCACGCAATACCTTACCTACATCTATCAGCAGGGCTGCAGCTTGGCGCAACTTGCCCAGGCAACCCGATAGAACATAGAAGCCGCGGCAACCTGCCGCACGACTGAAAGGACTCAACATGAGCAAGATCGCCGTCGTCTACTGGAGCGGCACGGGCAACACCGAGGCCATGGCAAACTTCGTTGCCGAAGGTGCAACCGATGCCGGCGCCGAGGCAGAGGTCATCTCCTGCGCCGACTTCTCTGCCGACAAGGCCACCGAATATGATGCCTTCGCCTTCGGCTGCCCAGCCATGGGCTCCGAGGAACTCGAGTACGATGAGTTCCAGCCGATGTGGGACGAGGTCAAGGAGGCTCTCGGCGACAAGAAGGTCGTCCTCTTTGGCTCCTATTCGTGGGCCGAGGGCGAGTGGATGGACAACTGGAAGGCCGACGCCGACGAGGCCGGCGTCAACGTCGTGGACTCCACCATCTGCTACGACGCGCCCGACGACGAGGGCGAGACCGCTTGCAAGGCCCTCGGAGCCGAGCTCGCGTAACGAACCCAGGGCCTCCAAGAGAGCCTGCATCAAAGCGCATCCCCATCCCTACAAAAGAGCGGGGCTGGATTCAAGTCCAGCCCCGCTCTTTTGTAACGGCAGTTACATCAACCGGCTACGAGATATTGCCCAAGACCGCCTTGGTGCGCTCGCTCTTGGGGTGGTCGAAGACCTCGCTCGGCGTACCCTCTTCCACAATGACGCCTCCGTCCATAAAGACGACGCGGTCGGCGACATCGCGGGCAAAGCCCATCTCGTGCGTCACGACGATCATGGTCATACCGTCGTGTGCCAGGTCGCGCATGACGCCCAAGACGTCGCGCACGAGCTCAGGGTCGAGCGCCGAGGTGGCCTCGTCAAAGAGCATGACGTGCGGGTTCATCGACAGGGCGCGGGCGATGGCAACGCGCTGCTGCTGGCCGCCCGAGAGCTGGCTCGGCATAAAGTCGATACGCTCGGCAAGGCCGACCTTGGTCAGCTCCTCGATGGCAATCTTCTCGGCCTCTTCCTTGCTGCGCTTGAGCACCTTTTGCTGCGCAAGCATGACGTTCTTTTTGACCGACAGGTGCGGGAACAGGTTGAACTGCTGAAAGACCATGCCCAGGTGCGTGCGCACTTTGTTGAGGTCGACACCCTTGGCGCACACATCCACGCCCTCAACGATAATCGAGCCGCTCGTGGGATGCTCCAGACGATTGATGCAGCGAAGCATCGTCGACTTGCCCGAGCCCGAGGGGCCCAAGACCACAACGACCTCACCCTTGTGCACATCCAGATCGATATCGCGCAGGACCACGTTGTCGCCAAAGGCCTTCTGGAGGTTCTTGATGCTGACGACGACCTCGTTCGAGTTATTGGTTTCGCTCATGATAGGACCTCCTTACAGACCGGCGATGTGATCGGCAGGCGTCGCGACAACCTGTCCGGCGCTCTTTGCGGGACGCTTCTTCTTGGTCTCGGCCGTGCCCAAAAGCCTCGCCTCAAGACCGCTCACCAAGCGAGCGAGCGGCAGGGTGATGACCAGATAGAACAGGGCGGCAACCACGTACGGTGTAATGGAGCCCGTCGTGGCCACGATGGTACGGGCGTTCATGACGATCTCGACCACACCCACGGCGGCAAGCAGCGACGTATCCTTGTAAAGCAAGATAAACTCGCTGGTCAGCGTAGGCAAAACATTGCGGAACGTCTGCGGAATCATAACGTAGAGCAGCGTCTGGAAGGCATTCATGCCCAGCGAACGCGCAGCCTCGTTCTGGCCCTTGGGGATCGACTGAATACCGGCGCGGAAGATCTCACACAAATAGGCAGACGAATTCATGGCCATGACGATGACGCCGAGCACGTAGTCATCAACCTTGACGCCGGCCAACGGCAGACCGAAGAACGCGATATAGATCTGCAGGAATGCCGGCGTACCGCGAATGATATTCACGTAGATACCGGCAAGGCAGCGCAGTATGCGCGACTTGGAAATGCGCATGAGCGATAGGGCGAAACCGAAGGGAATTGCCAGCGGAAACGCCACAAGCACGATCGAGAGCGACATGAGGAAGCCCTTGAAGACGATCGGCAGGCTCTGGACCAAAATGACCGGGTTCAAGAACAGGCGCAGGAACATATTGGAGTTCCAGGCCTCGACCCACGGCTGCTCCTTAAGATCGGCCAGGAAGTTATCGAAGGCCGTCACGCCCTTGATCTCCACCGACGGAATCTTGGAGATCTTCTTGGTCGACCCGTCAGCGAGCGTATAGGTGCCGCTAAAGGCCTCATCGCCGCCCTCGACGGGAAACGTCACACCATAAACCTCGACACGGAAAAAGCCGCCGGCAGGCGCCGTCTCGCCAAAGTCAATCTTGAGCGTCTGGCCGTCAGCCTTGCACGTGGGTTTCATGGGCGTACGATCCATGAGGTCCTCGCCCGAGAGCATCGTCAATCGCGTGTCATCGGTACCAAACGTCGTGCCGTCGACAAACGTCAGCGAAAGACCGCTCAGCTCCTCATCGGCATCGGCCTGGACCTCCCAGGTAATGCGCGTCTCGGTACCGCCGACCACAGCGCTGCCCGAACCGGTGTTGGGTCGGGCGGTAATCTTTGCGGTCTCAAGCGCCTGGGCGGTCGTGGGCGCATATGTCCCCACACACACCAGCGCGAGCGCCACGGCCATGACGCAGACTAGCTTTTGGAGCAAGGCGGGCAGTGGAAAACGCTGCTCCGCAGCCCCTTTGTTCAGTCGAGACAAGGTGGCTCCTATCGTAGAAGTTGCCGGCAAAACGAGACGGAAATGCTCTCCGTCAAGAGAAGCGCAAAGGCCCTCTCCGCCAAAGCGGAAAGGGCCCGCGAGCAATCAAGTAGCTATTTTACTTGATATTGTACTTAGCCATGAGGGCGTCAACGGTACCGTCGTCGGTCAGGTCCTTGATGGCCTGGTTGATGTCGTCCTTGAGCTTGGTGTTGCCCTGGTTGATGGCGATGGCGTACTCCTCGCCGGTGCTAATCTGCTTAATGGTCTGGCAGGTGTTGAACTGCTCGGCGGTCAGCTGGCTGGCAACGGAGCGGTTGGTGACTACAGCGTCGCCCTTATCGGACTGCAGGGCGCTGAAGCACTCGGTGGCGTCCTTGTAGGGGACAATCTTGGCCTTGGGGAAGTTCTCCTGGGCAAAGGACTCGGCGGTCGAGCCAGACTGGACGATGATGGTAGCGTCGGCGTTGTTGAGCTTCTCGCTGTAGTTGTCGGCCGTGATGTCGGTGTTATCGACCTTGGTCACGATAGCCTGATCGTCCATGTAGTAAGAATCGGAGAAAGTGACTTCCTTCTCACGCTCGGGCGTGTCGGTGATAGCCGCGATGGAGACGTCATATTTGGCGCCCGAAGCGACGCCCGGAACAAGCGTGTCAAAGTCATTGTTGACATACTCGACATCCAGGCCCAGCTTGTCGCCGATAGCCTTGATGAGCTCAAGGTCAAAGCCCTGATAATCGCCGTTGTCATCCTTGTACTCAAACGGAGCGTACTCGGCAGAGGTGCCGACGGTCAGCGTACCGTCCTTGACGAGTGCGTACTCCTTGGAGCCGTCGACCTTCTCGACCTTAGCGTCGTCAGAGCTGCTGGAACCGGCATTAGAACCAGAGGTGGCGTTGGACGAGCCGCAGCCCGTCAGTGCGAGGGCGAGCGCCATGGCACCCGTGGCGGCAAATGCGCCAAGCTTCTTGAGCTTCATAATCAGTCTCCTTCCGGTGACCTCGTTTGATTCAGAGGCCTGCAAAAACTGTTGGCTATTATGCACCCGGAATTACGAATCTGCAATGAGAAAACTGATTGAAACAAACCCATAACGTGAATGGAATACTCTACTTTGTGACAGTCATTACTGCTGCAATGACCTTAATAGTCTAATTTCAGCTGCATAACCTGCAAGTTCGTTCGGAGTCTCCAAAATAAACGGCAGCGAACGCAAGTGGCCATTCGATACAATATTCTGCATAGCCTGCATACCGCCACCAAATTCCTCGCTGCCAAGGTATCCCTTGCCGATGCACTCGTGACGATCTTTATGGGCGCCGCAGGGGTTCTTCGAATCGTTGATGTGTACGGCATGCAGACGATCGATACCCACCACGCGGTCGAACTCGTCGAGTACGCCGTCCAGATCATGGATGATGTCGTAGCCAGCATCGCTCACATGGCAGGTGTCCAAACAAACGCCCAGCTTATCGGACAGCTCTGGGCACTTGGCGGCAACGCCCTTGATAATGCACGCCAGTTCTTCAAAGCTACGGCCCACCTCGGTGCCCTTGCCCGCCATGGTCTCGAGCAGCACCGTCGTCTGCTGGCCCTCAAACATCACCTGGCACAGGGTGTCGACGATCATCTGAATGCCGGCGTCGGAGCCCTGTCCCACATGCGCACCGGGGTGAAAATTGTAGTAGTTGCCGGGCAGTGCTTCCATGCGCTGCAGATCCTCGGCCATGGCCTCCAGGGCAAACTCGCGCGCTCGCTCCTTAGCGGAGCAGGGGTTATAGGTATACGGGGCATGAGCCACGAGCGGGCCAAAGTCGTTTTGCTCCATAAGCTCGCGCAGGGCCGCCACATCATCCATGTCAAGGTCTTTCGCCTTGCCGCCGCGCGGGTTGCGCGTAAAGAATGCAAAGGTATTGGCGCCAATGGACAGCGCCGTCTCCCCCATCGCCCGATAGCCCTTCGTCGTCGAAAGATGACACCCGATCGTCAGCATCTCCAGCTCCCTACTCATCAGTTGCGGTGAAATACGGTCTATTGGTGCCTTATTTTGGCGCAAACAGACCGTATTCCACCGCAAGTTATAAAAGGGGCATCAGGGGCAAAGGCCTCCAAGGCATTCCAGGCGCTGGCGCCATGCCCCCACGCACTAAAGTTTCAAGCGAATCGCATCGATGATGTGTGCACAGCGCTGCGTGGCGGCAAGGGGCATGACGGGACTCTCGAGTTTCCCCGCCTGAATGAGCTGCGTCGCATGCTGGATTTCGCCGTAGAAATCATCGATCTCAAACGGGGCATTTATTTCGAGCGTTCGACCGTCGGAATACTTCACATGGGCGAGCTCGGGACGATGGAGACGCTCGATTTCCAACGAGCCTCGCTCACAGGCAATCGTTAAGCGGCTTTCATATGTTGCTTTGCCGTCGCACACCATATGAATGGGTATACCGCCGACGCTCATACGGATCTCGTCGGCCCAATCGACGCGGCCGCCTGATACGTCACGCCAGCGAACTTCACGGGATGAAACCTCGCACGCGCCCGCGAGCAAATCCTCAAACCAACCGACCGCATAGCAGCCCATGTCATATAGACAGCCGCCCTGCAACGAATCAAGCAGATAGCCCGAAGGAGGCTCGCCGTAATCGAGCTTTTGCACGCTTTCAATCGAGACAATACGGCCAAGCTCACCCGACGCAAGCAAGTCTTTCACGCGAGTGCGCATCGGGCAAAACCGATTCTTCATCGCCTCCATAAACAGCACGCCGCGCTCACGAGAGGTGGAGGCAATCGAGAGAGCCTCTTCCTCACTCAAAACGGCCGGCTTTTCGCACAGCACGGCCTTTCCGGCGCGCAGCGCGCGACAGGCCCAACGCGCATGCATGCCATGCGGAAGAGCCAAGTAGATTGCGTCGACATCGGGGTCGGCAATCAGCGCGTCATAAGCCGCATTGCCGTTATCGTCGACCGAGGCATGGCCATGCGCAGCATCGATCGAAAACGCTCGGCAAAATTCCTCGACATGTGCAGGAGTGCGGCCGGCCGCAGCCACCAGCCGTGCCCCGTCGACCTTCTTGAGCGACGGGGCAAATCGATGAGAAATGTGCCCAGCGCCCAAAATGCCCCAACGAACCTCACGCGAATCATTACGTAAACCTCGGTCACCCACGATAGCCTCCCATCAGTTGCGGTGAAATAGTTCCTGTTGATGCCTTATTCTGCCGCAAACAGGAACTATTCCATCACAAGATATAAAAGGGTCATGAGGAGCGAGTTTTGCCGAAGACTTTAAGCATGGCCGTTACGGGGCCCGGCTGGAAGCGCCGGCGCACGTCATCGAGACGCTCGGGGATATCGATATGCTGCGGGCAGTGGCGCGCGCATTTGCCGCACTTGACGCAATTGCTCGCCAGCTTGGCCTCGCTTGTGCGCACCGCACTCGCCGTAAAGTATTGCGACAGCCCCGTAAACCAGCTGTGCGCATAGCTCGCGTTGTAGGCGGCAAAGCAGCCGGGAATGTTGATACCCTTGGGACATGGCATGCAGTAGCCGCATCCCGTGCAGGGCACGCGATTCGATTTTTCAAACTCATCCAGCACGTGCGCGATCGTGTCGAGCTGGTTGGCAGTCATCGAATTCGGCAACGCGAGGTCTGCCAGTGACGAGTTCTCATCCACCTGCGCGGTATCGGTCATACCAGAAAGCAACATGGTCACCTGGGGATGATTCCACACCCACGAAAGACCCCAGGCGGCAGGAGTGCGCAAATGCGGGTCACGGGCACTATCGAGCACAGCGCGGGCCCGTGGCGGCAGCTTGCCCGCTAAACGCCCGCCCAGCAGCGGCTCCATCACAAACACCGCGAGGCCTCGCTCGGCGGCGGCCATGAGCCCCGCTGTTCCCGCCTGATATCGCTCTCCAGCGTAATTGTACTGGATCTGGCAAAAGTCCCACTCATATGCATCGAGCATCGTCAGGAAGTCCGCTGCGCTGCCGTGGTACGAAAAACCAATCTGGCGAATACGCCCCGCCGCCTTTTGACGCGCGATCCAGTCCTCGATGCCCAACGCCACCACACGTTCCCACTGGGCGGGCGAGGTAATGTTGTGCATGAGGTAATAGTCGATATGGTCAGTCCGTAGGCGGCGCAGTTGCTCGTCGAAGAACCGGTCGAAATCCTCCGCGCATTTGCACGAAGCATGCGGCAGCTTGGTTGCGAGCAAAACCTGGTCGCGCAAGCCCAGGCGCTCAAGCGACGCACCCACGCACGCCTCGTTGCCGGGATAGAGATAGGCCGTGTCCAGGTAGTTAATCCCCTGCTCCACCGCACGGGAAATGATGGCATCGGCTGTCTTCGCATCGGGGTGCCCCGGTGCACCGGGAAACCTCATGCAGCCCAGCCCCAACGCCGAGATACGGTTGCCGCTTTTGGGGTCAACGCGATATTGCACGGCCCCTCCTCTCCCCTCGAAGCCCTAATGAGGCGAAACACAACGGCCACGTCATCGAAACACATCGGAATCGCAATTGAGAACGTATCGTAACGCAGCAGAAATCGAGCCGTCACGGCACCGCTTTAACATCAGCA
>CAUCCR010000078.1:0-7887 GCA_958441355.1 uncultured Collinsella sp.
TTGCTCGTGATGGGTCTATCTTTGGGGCTCCGCTTATCTTTCTTATTTGCAGCGTTACCGACGATGCTTGGGTGCGCCCTTATGACCAGATGAACTCCAGTGCCATCGACACCTCGATCGTTTGCGACCAGATGATGATGGAGGCCGAGGAGCAGGGCCTGGGTACGTGCTGGGTGTGCCATTTTAAGCCCGAGGTGGCCTGTGAGCAGTTCTGCCTGCCCGAGGGCATCTATCCCTATCACATGCTCGTCTGCGGCTATCCTGCCGACCATATCGCCGACCCCGAGCAGCGCGAGGCCCGCACCATTCCCCTCCCCGACTTCCTCCTCAAGTAGATTTTTGGGACAGGCCTTAAAATCCACCTTTGACCACGCGCCCTTCGCCGAGTCCCGTGCCCTCAAACGCAGGACTCGGCGTTTTGTTTTGCAGACTGCATGCAGCCACAAAAAAGGACCCGCAAGCTGCGGGCCCTTTCTAGGCGCTACATGATAGCTGGATATTAGTCCAGGTCGTCGGCGGCGAAGTTGTCGATCGGTGCGAAGGGATCGGCAACGGGGATAACCGGCTCGGCGACGGGCAGCGGCTCGGCAGCAGGAACGGTCACAGCCGGAGAAGCGGCGGAACCGACCGGCGTGGAAGCCATGAGATCGGACGGGAAGGAGTTCTGAGCATCGTCCATGAAGTGCTGGATGAGCTTGAGGTACTCGGCCTTAAACTCCTCACGGGAAGCCTTAAGACGGTCGATCTCCTCAAGCTCGGCCTGCTTCTCGGTCAGGGCCTGACGGATGACCTCGCGGGCCTTGGCGTCGGCCTCGTTGCGGATACGGTCAGCGTTCTCGTTGGCGTCGTTGACAATGCCCTCGGCGGTCTGCTGGGCAGCAATCAGGGCAGCGGAAATCTGACGCTCCTGAGCGGAGAAGTCGGGTGCAGGAGCGGCCACGGGGGCGGCGGGAACGGCCTGTGCGGCAGCATCCTGAGCCTGAGCAAGCTGGGCCTGCGTATCGGCAAGCTGCTGCTCGGTAGCAGTCAGACGACCCTTAAGATCGACGATCTTGGCGAGCATGGCGTCGACCTCAGAGGACAGGGTCTCCAGGAAGACGTCGACCTCGGCGGGATCGTAGCCGCGCTTGGCCTCAGAGAAGGTCTGAGCCTGAATGTCAGCAGGGGTAATAGCCATAACAAGTTCTCCTTTATCTTCGCCTTGGCGCCGTGCGCCCGACGTGAGTTACTAAGCCAGTTTTATATGAGTATACCTATAAGAAGTTGCAGAACCAGCTTCTGCACCAACTGCAACGCAATAATCGCAACGACCGGTGAAAAATCGACGCCGCCCATGGGCGGGATAAACCGGCGGAACAAATTGAGCCACGGGCCGCACACGCTATCGAGAACAACGGCGATATCCTGTAGCAATCCACCCTGTTTCATAGGGATCCACGTCATAAGGCAGTAGACAACGATGAGCGTGGAGTAGAAGTTGAACAGCGTATTGACCAGCTGGACAATGGTGTAGATGTTGATGAGAATCTCCTCGTCTTGTCTTTACTTAAGGTAGCCGTCGGCACGGAGCTTTTTGAGGTCCGAATCCTTGACCTCGCAACCGGCGGGCAGCACCATAAACACGCGATCGCCAACCTCTTTAACGGTGGCACCCAGGCCGCAGGCAAACCCGTAAGAGAAGTCCAGGACGCGCTTGGCGACCTCGGTACGAACGCCCACAAAAATCAGCGCGACAGGCTGCTTGGTACGCACGCGGCGCACGACGGTCTCCACGTCGTCATAGCTCTCGGGGCGCAGGACATAGGCCGGCAGCTGCGGCGTAGCGTTGATGATGTTGCTCGCATACGCCGAGGCATCGCTCGGTGAGGGAGCAGGTGCGGGGGCAGCAGCGCGGGCACGTGTACTCTCGGCGTAGCTCGACGGCGTGTCGTAGGCACCGGGACGATAACCGCCCGCAACCGTCTCCTGCGAGCGCGATGGCGGGTTGTAGGTCGTAGCGTGGCGAGAATCGTCACCGACCAGCTGGCCGGAGCGCGTGTATACGGCCACCGACTCGGCCTCGCCGCGGCGCGTCTGACCCAACAGGCCGTTGCTCGGCTCATCCTGAGTGTAGAAGCCCTCGCCCGAGGCACCGCTGTAACCGTTGTTCTGGTAGCCGTCGTCATAGCCATCATCGTAGCCGTAGTCGTCGTCCTGACCATAACCCTGGTCGTAACCCTGCTGGCCGCCCAGGTGCATCTTATTTTTAATCTCGTCAAGGAAGCCCATGGTTGTGTCCTCTCGCGGTTTAGTGCAGGCGCTCTGATAATCAGTGCGCACTTCAGAGCCTTATTTTACTGCAAACTCCGGGCTAAATACTACCCTGCCCAGGCGAACGAGCGTAGAGCCTTCCTCAAGGGCAGGCTCAAAGTCCTCGCTCATGCCGCAGGAAAGTTCGGGCAGGCTCAGGTCGGAGTGCGTCGCCTCAAGCTCATCCCTTAGCTCGCGAAGTCCGGCAAAAGTGCGGCGCGCCACATCCTTATTCCCCCGGGGTGCCATAGTCATAAGGCCCTGCACACAAATTCCCTCAAGCTCTGCAAGCTCACTTGCGGCAGCGCGAACCTCGTCGGGCGAAAAGCCGCCCTTGGACTCCTCGCCGCTCACATTGACCTCGATCAGCACACGCTGGGGGCCGGAGAGCTCGCCCGCCTCAATCTTGCGGACCGCACGGCTCGAGATAGCCTGAGCCAAATGCAGCGATCCCACCGAATGAATCAGCTCGGCCGAGCCCAGAACCGCATTGATCTTGTTGGTCTGCAGGTTGCCGATCATATCGAAGCGCACCTCGGGTAGCTCCGGATGCTCTACGAGGCCCGCAAGCTTGCGAACGAGCTCCTGCGGGCGGTTCTCGGCAAAATGGCGATACCCCGCCTGGATAGCGGCAACGGTCTCATCAACGCCAACAGTCTTGGAGACGGCAATCAGGCGCGCGGCATCGTGGGGACGGCCCGCGCGATCGAGTGCTGCACAAAAACGTTCGAGAATCTGCTCGCGGCGAGCGCGTATCAAGTCCAAATAGTTATCCATTGCCAATCGCCTCCGCAGACAGCCAAACAAGTAGTCCCATGCTAACGCAAGAGCGCGGCCTCGCATGTGCAAGGCCGCGCTCACTTAGGTATTTACAATCTTTCGACGAACGGGGCCGCCCTACTCCTCGTCGTCCTCGGCGTCGTCCTCGTCCTCGAGGTGCTCGAGCAGGTAGCGGAGACCCTCGCTCACCTCGTTAGCGGGCACTTTGGCAGCATAGTGTGCATCGACGGCAGGCCTCATGATGACACCCTCGCCCGAAGGCACGCGCATGCTCTCAAGCTCATCCTCGTCCGTACGGGCGATATCGCCGGCAGTCATACGCTGTCCGGTCAAAAGGAAGGTCAGACGGCAGGCGGCATCGATCGAAATCGAGGCGATACGATCGAGGTAGCGCGAGACCATGATGGCGCGGCGCAGGTCGTCATAGTTGCTGTCGTCGTCCATAAAATCGCCCGTGTCCATGCGGTTAAAGGTGCGGAAGAACTTCTCGTACGCCGCATGCACCGGCTCGTCCTCGCCGGCCAGGTTGCAGATGATGGACATGTCGTTGGTGACGAGCGCAGAAAGTGACGAACCCAGCACCTGGTAAACAGCCTCGGCCTCGGCCTCGACCGTAGCGACGAGTTCCTGGGGCAGCGAGATGTCGGCCTTGACCATGTGACGCGTGGCGCGGCAGATCTGGCGAACCTTATCGGTCATGCGCTGCAGGTTAAAGTCGACGTAGATGATCGTCTGCAGCAAGCGGAAGTCGGAGGCGACCGGCGACTGCGTAGCGATCAGGTTGTAGCACACGGCCTCCAAGTTGGCGCAGCGCGCATCGATCGAGAGCGTGCGCTTCTTGGTCTTGGTGGCGAGCTTGCGATCGTCGGTCACATAGGCCTTCACGGTGTCGTGAAGCGCCAGATCGACGGCCTCGTAGATGCTCAGCATCTCGTGACGGGCCTCGATGAGCTGACGGGAAAACAGTTTACGCATGGTTCACTCCAATCAGTTGGGTGCGGTCATGCCGCCCGCACAGTGAATACGCACCGGACCAGGTCCGATCGGATTGGGACTAGTCGCACCGATCAGCCAAAGCGGCCGGTGATATAGTCTTCCGTCCGCGAATCCACCGGGCTGGTGAAGATCGCGTCGGTTTGACCATACTCGATGAGCGTGGCGGGCTCGCCGGCAACTTCCTGCAAGAAAAATGCGGTGTAGTCGCTAATACGAGCGGCCTGCTGCATAGAATGCGTGACGATGATGATCGTCATCTCGGGCGCCAGCTCGGCCATCAGATCCTCGACCTTAGAGACGGACGTGGGATCGATGGCGGAGCAGGGCTCGTCCATCAGCAGGACATCGGGCTGCACCGCAAGCACACGCGCGATGCACAGACGCTGCTGCTGACCGCCCGAGAGCGCCAAACCATCCTTGTTGAGCTGATTGGATACCTCTTTCCAGAGGTTGGCGCGCTTAAGCGATTCTTCCACGATGTCATCGAGGTCGCTTTTGCTAGTCACGCCCTGCAGACGAGGGCCAAAAGCGACATTCTCGTAGATGGATTTGGGAAACGGGTTGGGCTGCTGAAAAATCATGCCCACGCGACGGCGAAGGTCGACCGGGTCGACGCCCTCGGCATAGATATCGTTGCCGTCGAGCGTCATGGTGCCCTCGACGCGCGTACCCTCGATCAGGTCGTTCATACGGTTGATGCAGCGCAAAAACGTCGATTTGCCGCAGCCCGAAGGGCCGATAAACGAGGTGATGGCGTTTTTGGCGATATTGAGGTCGAGCCCCGTCAGCGCATGAAAGTCACCGTACCAGAAGTTGAAATCCTTGGCCGTGATGGCCGCTTGCTCCGGCGTGGGAGCGGACTGATAGACGGACATGGGACTCCTTAATTAGCGGCGCTTGCGCGACAGATAGCGCGCAAACAGGTTGAAGGCCAGAATAATCGCCATCAGCAAAAGCGCAGTGCCGTAGGCTGCGTTCATGTTGATGCCGTCATTGGCAAGCAGATAAAGGTGGACGGTCATGGGACGACCGGAATCGAGCGGCGAAATAGGCAGGTTGATGGCCTGACCCATGGTGTAGAGCACCACGGCGGTCTCGCCGATGGCGCGGCCGATGGCAAGCACGATGCCGGTGGCGATGCGGCCAAAAGCCGAAGGAAGCACGATCTTGGAGACGACCTGCCACTTGGTGGCGCCCAGGCCATATGCGCCCCAACGGATATAGCGCGGAACGGCGCGGATTGCCTCCTCGGTGGTACGCATGACGATGGGCAGCATCAGAAGTGCCAGCGCCAGGGCGGCCGAGACCATCGAAAGGCCCAGACCCATGGCCTCGACAAACAAGGCGTAGCCAAAGAGGCCCATAACAATGGAGGGCACCGAGGCCAGGGCATCGGCAGCATAGCGAATAATGTCGACGACCTTGCCCTGCTTGGCGTACTCGGCCAGATAGACCGCAGCCAGGACGGCAACCGGCGTGCAGATGAGCATGGCGAGCGCCGTCACATAGACGGTCGAGACAATCGTGGGCCAAATGCCACCCTCGGCGTTTACGCCCTGCGGCCAGCCGAAGATAAAGTCGAGCGAGATATGCGGCAGGCCGTTGATGACCACGTAGGCGATGATGGCGATCAGCACCAGCGTGGTGATATAGGCCGCGGCGCGAAACACGCCGAGCATGATCTTGTTGGAGAGGTCCTTGTTGATGCGGCCCTTCTTGCCATGGGAAAGGGCACGCTTGATGCGCTCGCGCGATGAGGTCGTATCGACCATCGTGTCAACGGAATCGGACATAGCCTACCCCCTCTTCTTGGAAATCAGGCGGACGATACCCACCAGTGCAGCAGAGATGATGAACAGGACAACGCCCATGCCAAACAGAGCCGAGCGGTGCAGGCCCGAGGAATAACTCATGTCGAGCGCGATCTGACTCGTGAGCGTCGAGATAGGGCTCGAGATGCTATCCGGAATGACCGGGGCGTTGCCCACGACCATGAGCACGGCCATGGTCTCGCCGATGGCACGCCCCATGCCCAAGACAATTGCATCGACAATGCCCAGCTTGGCTGCAGGCAGCACGACCTTGTAGATGGTCTGCCACTTGGTGGCACCCATGGCATAGGATGCCTCGCGAATGCCCATGGGAATGGAATTGAGGGCATCGATGGTGAGCGTGGTGATGGTGGGGACGATCATGATGGCGAGCACGAACCACGCCGTCAGTGCGCCAAAGCCAAGGCCGCCGGTCAGCTGCGCGATAAACGGGCGGATGATGACCATGCCAAAGAAGCCGTAGATGATGGAGGGGATGCCCGCCAGCAGGTCGACGGCGGGGCTGATGAGCTTGCGCACGCGCTTGCTGGCAATCTCGACCAGGTAAACGGCCGTACCCACGCCCAGCGGCACGCCCATGGCGAGCGCACCGACGGTCACCAGACCCGAGCCAGCAAGCAGCGACAAGATGCCGTAGTGGCCCTCGGAAGGCGCCCACGTAAAGCTAAAGAAGTCAGCCAGACCGATGTCAGTAAAGACGGGCAGCGCCGAGTACGTGGTAAAGACAAAAATCAGGATGACGGTAACGACCGCCAAGAACGCGCAGGCAAAGAAGATCCACTGCAGCGCCTTCTCCTTGATATAGGTACTGCGCGATACGAGCGCCAGCTCGCGCTTCTTGGGCGTCTGAACATTCTGCTCAGTCTGGGAGTTTTCCTGTGCTTCCATGCTACTCACTCCCCTTCTCGTCGTTGGTGACGGGAATAAAGCCCGCCTCGCGAATCTGCTTGTCCATCTTTTCGGACGTCACATAGTCGATGTAATCCTGCGCCTGCTGCGAAGGCGCACCCTTCACAAAGAAGTAAAGGTCGCGTGAGATGGGATAGCCGCCGCTCGCGACCGTCTTCTCGGACGCCTCAACATGATTGACCGAGACGGCCTTGACCGAGGTCTTGGCGTTGAGGCTATCGACGAAGCCCAGCGAAATGTAGCCAATGGCACCGCGCGAGCGGGACACGACATCGCGTACCTGGCCCGTACCCGAAAGAACAGCCGAGCGGCGATCGAACGGGGTGCCGTCCATCACGATGGTGCGGAAGGCCTCACGCGTGCCGGACGCCTCATCTCGATTGATGACCTGGATCCTCAGGTCCTCGCCACCGACTTCTTTCCAGTTGGTGATCTTGCCGGCGTAAATATCGCGGAGCTGCTCGGTCGAGAGGTTATCGACCGGGTTATCGTCGTTCACGATGACCGCGATACCGTCGTGGGCAATGACGATGGGAGTCAGGCCCAGATCCTGTTCGTCGGCATTGAGTCCACGGGAGGAGCTGGCGATATCGGCTGTGCCGGCGCTGACGGCCTCGATGCCAGCGGAAGAACCCAAACCGGAAACGAGCACGTCGATGCCGGTCTCCTCCTTAAAGCCCTCGGCCGCAATCTCGGCGATAGGAAGGCAGGTCGTGGAGCCGGCGACGGTAATGGAAGAGGTAGAAGATCCCGAAGAACAGGCGCACAGCGTAAGCGTAAGCACAGCGGCGCTCAGGACCGATACGATCTTTCTCATAGCATCACGCCGATCGCAGCATGGCGCCCACAGGTGCCGTCCTCGTTACGGTAGGAATAAAAGCGGTCGTTCTGACGCACAGTCGAAAGCTGGGTATCCACGATATTATCCGCGTCGACACCGACATCTACCAGCGCCTCGCGAATGGCAGCGGAAAGATCGAGCATGCGAGAGGCACTCGCATCGATGCAAGAGAACTCGGCGGCAAAGCGATCCATGAGTTCCTGGGATACCTCATATTCGTCACCCAAGATATGGGGGCCG
>CAUCCR010000079.1:0-7875 GCA_958441355.1 uncultured Collinsella sp.
GAATCGTTCCCAGCTTAAATAATCGCGACTTTCGATATAGCTTGAGGGATCCTTGAGGATCTTGGGAATGTCACTGCTGGGTATGAGCCCGGAGCGCAGGAGTGTCCACTCGAATGATTCCGGGAGGAACAAGCGAACGTTCTTGTAAACGCGCTGTCCGAGCACCTTTTCGATGTAGGGACCAAACGCTGCGCCGTCTCCAATGGCAAGAACGTTTTGCTCGGGGCATTCGTGAATTGTCCGCTTTAGATTTGCTACGCCGGTGGCGGTATAGCAGGGGATCCCGAGCCGGTTGCAAAGAGCGTCGTAGAATTGATAGCCAGATTTGCTATCTTCGACAACTACGGCGTCGGGTACCTCGAATCCAACATTTAGATCCTGATACAGCATGCTTGCCGTGTGGTCATATAGCGGCTTGGTTACCGAGTAGAAGCGCCTGTCGCTCTTGCGGCCATTGATTGTTTTACTCGTCGTGTTGACTAGCTTTAGGATTTCATCAACGCTGTAGGGGAGCTCGTTGGCATCACGACGAGATATCAGAACAAAGTAGTTGGACGAGCCGTTTACGGCTTTGGCGAAGTCCTTTGAGTAGATGAACTCGTTGCCCTCATCTAGAAAGACGATTGAATCTTCGATGATCGACAGCTCGCGCTCCCAGCGTCTGCCGGAAAGCGTTTCGCAGGGCACGTCGCAGCTGAGTGCAACGCCGCTTTCCGGTCCTCGGTCGTTGTAGTCGCGAATCATCGAGATGAGCGTCGTTTTGCCCGTGCCGCTGTTGCCGCGGATGAAGGAGATGTTGCGTTTGAACGTGAGCGTGTATTTGACCTTTGCGCGCTCAACGATGACGGTATGCGTCCCCTTCATTATTCATCAACATCCAAAAAATCATTGGTGGCACCGACGAACTCCTGCATGTTCCTGACGATGCGGCCGTCGTTATTGATGCGAATCTCAAAACGCTTCCAGGGAAATTTCATGATGTGGTAAAGGGTCACCAGCACATCCTGCTCTTTGCCAATTTTGAGCAGCCAGCGGGCGCAGTTATCTCCGCAAGTGGATGCATTGAACACCATGTTTGGTAGATTGCGAACCAGCAGCAGCGTCTTGACGCCGCCGGACAGTTCGAGTGGGGTGATCGAGCCCAGCTGCTTGCTTACGATGTTGTGGGGGCCGATGAGCTCTGATCCGTCCACACTTTTAATAATCTGTGCGGCCATAGGGTCTTCGAACCATGAGTCCAAATATGAGTTCCTAAAATAGGTCTCGGTATCGTAGATGGAACCGGGGTAATCTCCCAGATGGATGCTTAGCATGCGCGTCTCCAGACCGTTGTTTGACTGCAACGATTATATGCCAGTAATAAAGTGCCGCCAGTAGCGAGGTTGCTGCTGGCGGCACTGGCATTATTAGCGTATGAATCGCGCTGATGGATTTGCTCGCGAGACTACTTTTCGAGACGTTCCCTCAACAGCTCCAGCGCGTGAGCGTAACCCTGCAGGCCTTCGCCGGTGATGGTGGCGAAGCAGGCCAGGCGGGCGTAGCTCACCTGGCGGAAGTCCTCGCGGGTCTCGACAGCGCTGATGTGGACCTCCACAGCCGGGATGGCGACGGCTTTAAGGGCATCCAGGATGGCCACGCTGGTGTGCGTGTAGGCAGCCGGGTTGATGACGATGCCGTCGACCTTGCCGTAGGCCTCCTGGATCTTGTCGACGATGCTGCCCTCGTGGTTAGACTGGAAGACCTCGACCTCGTCGAAGCCCTGTGCGGCGCCTGCCTCCTGGCAGATCTGCACTAAGCGGTCGTAGTTGTCGCTGCCATAGATGCCCGGCTCGCGAATGCCGAGCATGTTGAGGTTGGGGCCATTAATGACGAGTGCTTTCATGGTTGCTTCCTTTGCGATTGCAAAACCACCGCAAAGGAGCCTGTCCCCTTTGTGGTGGTTTTGGTTAGAGGGCGGGTGGGAGGGTGTCGAGGAGGGCTTGGGCGGTGTTGGCGGCGCAGTCGCGTGAGTTGATGATGTAGTCGGCCCAGGCGCGGTAGCGCGGCATGCGCTGTTCCGCCAGCTTTTCGATGCCGTCGCGGGCGGTGATGGGGCGGCCCTTGTGGGCGAGCTCTTCGAGCTTGCGGTTGAGCATCACGATTTGGCTGTTCTGGTGCAGCAGCGGATAGTTCTCGTCGCGCGTGACTATGCCGCCGCCGGTTGAGAGCACCAGGCCGCTGCGCTTGGAGATGTCGGAGAGCGCCGCCGTTTCCTGCTCGCGGAAGGTTGCCTCGCCGCGCTCGACGATATAGTCGGCGCAGGGCATGCCCAGGCGCTCCTCAAGCGTTCGGTCCAAGTCGATGTGCTCGCGACCCGTGAGCAGGGCGATCTGCTCGCCCACGCGGGTCTTGCCCGAACCCGGCATGCCGATCAGGGCAATGTTTTGCTCGCGGCGGGACAGACGCTCTGTTACGTCCAAGATGCGCTTGCGCGGGGTGACTTGGCCGGTATAGCGCTCGACGGCCTGTGCCGCTTGGGCCACGAGCATCAGAAGGCCGCCGATGCAGGGGATACCGCGGCGCTCGGCCTCGAGCATCAGGCCCGTGCGGGCGGGGTTGTAGACAATGTCGATAACGCCCTCGAGCGCATCGAGCCCTTCGAGCGTGCAGGGCGCGTCGGGGCAGTGGGGGAACATGCCGGCGGGCGTGCAGTTGACGAGCAGCGCGGCATCGGATTGCTGCGCGATGTTGTCGTAGTTGACCTCGCTCGTGCGACCCACGGGTACGACGATGGCGTCCAAGTCGCCGAGTACCATGCTCGCCGTGGTGCCGGCGCCACCGGTGGCACCAAGCACGAGGACCTTTTTGCCGGCAACCTCTACGCCCAACTCCTCGACTAGACACTGAAAACCAAAGTAGTCGGTGTTGTCGCCGCGCAGGCGACCGCCAGGTAGGCGTGTGATGGTGTTGACGTTGCCCATGCGCTCGGCGAGCGGACTCAGCTCGTCCAGGTACTCCATGACGGCGCGCTTGTAGGGGATGGTCACGTTGGTACCCTCCCATTCGTCGCCCGTCATAAAGGCCGCGAGGTCCTCGGGCTCGCGCTCAAATCGCACGTACTCGAGCCCAGCGAGCTCCTTGTAGATGGTCGGGGTGTAGCTGTGGCCCAGCACGCGGCCCAGTACGCCGTAGGGGCGGGTTGCGGCGGTATCGGTCATCTAGAGCACCTCCGTGTAGCTGCCAAAGTAGGTGAAGCTCTCGCACACGTCGTCGATGGAATCGAGCAGGTCGTCGAGGGCCTTGCTGCCAAAGGGGCAGTCCAGATCAAAGTAGAACATAAACTCAAAGTCGTGGCCGGGGATGGGGCGGCTCTCGAGCTTGATGAGGTTGATGTTGAGTGCGTAGAAGCGCTCGAGCACGCGATAGAGGGCGCCCGGCTCGTTGGCCGTGGTGATCATGAGCGAGGTACGGTTGGCGCCGGGGTAGACGCGCGGCTCGCGGCTGATGACGACAAAGCGCGTGTAGTTGTTGTCCGAGTCTTGGATATTGGGCTCCAGCACCTCGAGGCCATACAGCGTGGCACAGCTGCGCGAGGCGATGGCGGCGACGTCGGTGCGCTCGGAGTTGGCGACCATCTCGGCCGACATGGCCGTGTTTGGGTACTTGGTGGCGTGCAGGTCGTGGGACTCGATAAAGCTAGCGCACTGCGCGATGGCCTGACCGTGGCTGTAGACCTCGCGTATGTCCGCGAGCTTGGTGCCGGGCTTGACGAGCAAGTTGTGGTCGATCTTGAGGCGAAGCGAGCGCACGATGTGAAAGTCGAACTGGGCGAGCAGGTCGTAGACGGCGTTGACCGAGCCGGCGGTGGAGTTCTCGATGGGCAGCACGCCAAACTCGCAGAAGCCGTCGCGCACAGCGCGCATAACGCCTTCGAAGGTCTCGAAAAACGCGATGTCGGGCACGTCGAAGAGCTTGCACGCGGCGATTTGACTGTAAGCGCCCTCAACGCCCTGGCAAGCGACGGTGGCAGTTTGAGGGAAGGGCGTGTCGGAGGCTGCAGCCGTGGCGTGGGCCTTTTGCGAGACAGTGATGCCCTTGAGTTCGTTGATGTAGCGCTGCTGCTCGGCCTTGCTCATGCTCATGAGGAGACGGAACAGGGTGATGGTCTGCGCCTCGTAGCGCTCGGGCGCGCGGCTGGCGAGGTTGTTGAGTTTGGAGCGCTCGCGGGCGGGGTCGAAGACGGCCTTGCCCATCTCGATTTTTGACTTGGCGACCTCGGTGGCAATGTCCATGCGCTCGACAAAGCTGTTGAGGAGCGTGGTGTCGATGCCATCGATGGTCTGGCGAATATCGGCAAGGTCCATAGGGACCCCTTTCGTGAATCATTGCCCGGGGTGGGCGGGTTAGCGCTGGGCGGCGTCCTCGAGGAGGGCGTCCCAAATCGCGAGGGCGGCGGCTGCCTCGGCTACGGGGACAGCGCGCGGGACGATGCAGGGATCGTGGCGGCCGCGGACCGAGAGCTCGACATTTTCCATAGCGTCCATGTCCACCGTCTGCTGCTCGCGGCCAATCGAGGGCGTCGGCTTTACGGCCATGCGCCACATGACGGGCGCGCCGGTGGAGATGCCGCCCAGGATGCCGCCGGCGTTGTTGGACTCGACTGCAATCTCGCCGGTCTCGGCATCAACGCGGTACGGATCGTTGTTCTCGCTGCCGCGCATGGCAGCCACGGCAAAGCCCATGCCAAACTCCACGCCCTTCACGGCAGGAATGCCAAACGCAATCTGCGCGATGCGGTTCTCGATGCCGTCGAACATGGGGTCACCGATGCCCGCGGGAAGCCCGTAGATGCCGCACTCCACAATGCCACCGATGCTGTCGAGCTCATCGCGCGCGGCCATAATTTCCTCGCGCATGCGACCGGCAGCGGCGGCGTCAATACAGGGCAGGTCGTTCGTAAGGATTGCCCTGCGGTCGGCCTCGCGATAGACCATGTCGTCCATGGGCAGGTCGGAGATGCCACCGATCTGCGCCACGTGAGCCATCACCCGAATACCGCGGGCCTCGAGTGCCTGCAGCGCGATGCCGCCGGCGATGCACAAGGGGGCCGTTAGGCGGCCGGAGAAATGCCCGCCGCCGGCGACGTCGTGCATGTTGTGGTACTTCACGCGCGCCGGAAAGTCCGCGTGTCCCGGACGGGGCTTGCGGCGCAACTCGGAGTAATCCTTGGAGCGCGTGTTGGTGTTCTCGATAATCGCTGCGATGGGTGCGCCGGTGGTGTGTCCATCGACCACGCCGGCAATGATATGCGCGGCGTCGGCCTCGTGGCGCTTGGTTGCGGTCTCGTCGCGACCGGGGGCACGACGGTCCAAAAAGGCCTGCAGCTGCTCCTGGTCAACGGCAATACCGGCAGGAATGCCGTCGAGTGAGCAGCCGATAGCGGGGGAGTGCGACTGGCCAAAGATACTCAGATGCAAGACGTTGCCAAAGGTCGAGGACATGCTATTCCTCCTCGAGCGTGACCTTGCCGCCCAGTAGGCGGTAGTGGTCGAAGAAATCGGGATAGGACTTGTTGACGGCCTCGGCGCCGTGGATCACGACCTCGCCGGTGGCGCGGCTCGCGGCGATGGCGGCCATCATGGCGATGCGGTGGTCGTTGTGCGAATCGACCTCGCCGCCAGTAAAGGCGTCGACACCCTTGATGATGAGGTCGTCACCGGCAATGCGTACCTGTGCGCCCAGTGCGGTGAGCTCGTGGGTGGTAGTGGCCAGACGGTCGGATTCCTTGATGCGCAGGCGGGCACAATCGCGGATGAACGTGCGGCCCTGCGCCAGCGAGGCCACGGCCGAGATAACAGGCACAAGGTCGGGAATGTCGTGGGCGCTCATCTCAAAGCCGGCGAGCTTGTCGGACTGCACGGTGGCGGCGTTGGTGGAGCGCACGATGCGGGCACCAAAGCGCGAAAGCGCGGCAAGCACGTTGCGGTCGCCCTGTGCGGAGCTCAGGGACACACCCTCGACGGTGATGGGGTCGGAGCCGATGGCGCCGGCGCACAGCCAAAAGGCGGCGTTGGACCAGTCACCCTCGACGGCTACGCTGCCGGGCGTGCGATACGAGCCACTGCTCACGCGGAAGTTCGTGACCTCGGGCTGGCCGTCCTTGGCCGGAATACGTTCGACGTTGACCTCGACGCCAAAGGCCTTCATGGCCTGGATCGTCAGGTTGATGTAGGGGCGGCTCTCGATGAGGCCGGTCACCTGCACACAGGAGGGCTGGGCGAGCAACGGGGCTGCCAGCAGCAGGCCCGAGATGTACTGCGAGCTCACGTTGCCCGGCAGCACAAAGGTGCCCGGGCGCATGCGTCCGCTCGTCTTGAGCGGAAAACCGCCCAGGCCCTGCAGGTCGCAACCTGCGGCGATGATCTCGTCCGAGAGCGGAGAGAGCGGGCGGGCGCCCAAGCGTCCCTGACCCACAAAAGTTGCTTCTGCGCCCAGCGCGCAGGCGACGGGCAACATAAAGCGGAGCGTGGAGCCGCTTTCGCCACAGTCAAGCGTGCCGCCGGCAAGGGCCTTGAGCAGGCCAAACTCAACACTCTTCATGGTGGGGTGGACCTGGAAGCCGTCCTCGACGGTCTCGATGCGGGCGCCGAGCGCCGTGAGGCAACGCACCGTGGCCTCGATGTCGGCGCAGGTAGTGTTGCAGGTAACGTGCGTCTCGCCGTTGGCAAGCGCGGCGCAGATGATCAGGCGATGCGCCATCGACTTGGACGCGATGGCGGGAACGGTGCCCTTGAGCGGGGACGGGGTGATGCGGGCTAGCATGCGGATGCGTCTCCCTTCTGGCCGAGGCCTTCGGCAATGAGTTCGTGGAAAGTGGAAAGCGGCGTGCGGTCGATGCTGCAGCGGCCAATGTCGTGCGGAATCACCAGGTCGATGGTGTCGCCCGCGCGCTTCTTGTCGTGGAGCGCCTCGGCAAAGATGGCATCGGCATCTAGGTCGCAGTGGGTCTTGAGGCCATGGCGGGCGCAGAGTTCCTCAATACGACCGGGCAGCTCGGCATCGCAGACGCCGTGTAGGGCCGCGGCGCGCGTGATGATGCCCATGCCGATCGACACGCAGTTGCCGTGTCCGAGCTCAAAGTGCTCGCAGGCCTCGACGGCGTGTCCGGCGCTGTGTCCAAAGTTGAGCAGCTTGCGCTGGTTGGTTTCGTGCTCGTCGGCGACGACCACGGCGCGCTTGATGTCGATGTTGCGGGCGATGATGAGTGCTACGCGGGCCACATCGCGGTTGAGCAGCTCCAGCGTGAGCGGGGTCTTCTCCAGCTCGGCGAAAAGCTCCGGGTCGGCGATCACGGCGTGCTTGACGACCTCGCCGCAGCCGTCGGCGAACTGCTCGGGCGTGAGGGTGGCCAGGCACCCCACGTCGGCGATAACCACGCTCGGCTGCCAAAAGGCGCCGGCCAAGTTCTTGCCGGCAGCCAGGTCGATGGCGGTCTTGCCGCCCACCGACGAATCCACCATGGCGAGCAGGCTCGTCGGGATCTGCACAAACTTGCAGCCGCGCATGTAGGTCGCGGCCACAAAGCCCGCCACATCGCCCACGACGCCGCCCCCGAGTGCCACGATCACGTCGGAGCGCGAAAGCTCGTGCTCGGCCACAAACTCCAAAATGGCAACATAGGTTTCGGCGCGCTTATGGGCCTCGCCGGCCTCGAAGGTGCAGATGCTCACCTCGTAGCCTGATGCCTCCAGGCTCTGCTTAACGGGCATCTGGTAGAGCGGGCCTACGTTGGTGTCCGTCACGATGACGGCCTTGGTGCCGCCGGCAGTGGCGCGCACGAGCGGTCCCGCCTGCTCCAGCAAAAACGTGCCAACATGCACCTGGTAGGGGCGTGCG
>CAUCCR010000080.1:0-7786 GCA_958441355.1 uncultured Collinsella sp.
GGGTATGGACGGCCTGTCCGGGTCCAGCCCCGTAATCCGACATAGTTTTGAAATGGCACTAATTCACTGGCAGGCAAAAGGTTGTTCTAGTATCTCGTTGCCGGCTAATTTCCGATTTCCAACCAGTTGCACAAAACATTTGCTCGCAGTCGCATCTCGGCGCGCTTCATTGCCTCGGATTTGGCTTTATATCGAATCCCCAAACGAATGCAGACGCTTTTAACTATGGTGTCTAGCTGCTTTGAATCGTTGAGCATATCGTGAGTCACCAGGAGCACATCGAATCCCATGCTCTGCAACGCTGTCATTCGCTCCGCATCGTGGTCAAGTATTGCACCTGAGCCATGAATGACTTCACCTTGGATCTCGATAATTACTGCCTTCATTAGCATTGGGTTTACAATCACGATGTCGCCGTAGCAGACCTTTTGACCTGCGATGCTTTGGGCTGCCTCGGATAGAGGGGTTAAATCGTTGAGGTACACGCATCTGAAACCTGAACCACCTAGACGTCGAGAACGACTTAGGAGCAGGACCCCGGCGACCTCGAGTGGAGATGCAGCAATGCCGATAACCTGTTGAGCGGCATCATAAAACTGCTTTCCCCACATTTGACTTTTGACCTTATCGGCGAATCGATGCAGGTCGCTCAGTTCGATAAGCGGCTTTCTCATCCAAAGAGAAGTACCTTTAAGTTTTGTAATCTCTCTTCCATCCTCACGCTTATTCGATTGGCCTTCATTATCTGGGGCCTTTACGGTTGCGCGGGCATAAACCCGTTTCCAAGGAACCTCGTCTTCGCCTTCTCCAAGTTCGAACAGATCCTGCGTGCTGGAATTGCGATTCCCCTCTTCCGCGATTTTTAACTGCATTTCGGCAGCGGGAGTTGGCTCGAAAACAGAAAACCAGCCGCAAAGTTCGTACATGGCCAGCACGAGATCTATTTGAGACACAAAGCGCGCCATAGTGAATAACGTGTTAAGCGGATTGGTGACACAAAAGCCCAAATGAGTGTCGATTGTTGTGCCGGCATCCGATGCCCCTTCCCAGCGAATAGTGGAGCGCAATCCCGAGTGGTGATTACAACAACCTGGCGAAGCTACAGCGATAATCGGGGTCTTGAGGACGTCGGTTACGAAAGGGGCTTGGGAGAGAGCTCGCCAGCCGTCTTCGGAGTTGGGTAGGCGTGGGTAGAGGTCGCGCACCTGCGGTGGGCAGCGCCAGTAGCGGAATGCGGTGTTTGCGCAGACGATTTCGTCCATTTGCGCCTCCCCTGGTATCGGCCGTAGGCCATGCGAATTGCGGGCATGGCCGATTATCTACCGGGGCATCATGCGGGTAAGTACCGGAAGCAAACCAAAAGCTTGACGAGTTCTGCCGAAAAACCGTCGTGTGATAGAAATCCGCTGGAAGGTGCTCTGGGCATCTGGTCCCTGTCTCCACATTTGCGCTCAGATCGCATGGGGAATTCAATGAAAATACGCATGCGTTTTATACAAAACGGGCAATGGCGTCAGCAAAAAGGGTGCGATAAAAAAAGACGCCTTAGACGACTACGATTTATTTTTGGTGTCAGTTTTGGTGTCACTCTTAGTGTCATAACGAAAAAGGCCAGAGGCTTAATACCTCTGACCTGTACTTTAGATGGTGGGCGATACAAGATTCGAACTTGTGACCCCATCCGTGTGAAGGATATGCTCTACCCCTGAGCCAATCGCCCGTCGCCTTTCGGCAAAAGAGATACTATCATAGCCGCGCGTGGTTTACCAAGAACTTTTTGCCCCCGATTTTAAATTCGTGGGCGCAGACCGCGCCACCGCAATCAGGCCAGCCGACAAACCTCCAGCTAAACTGGCCTCTATCGCTTGATCCACGACGTCTCGGGGCGGCAGATGAGTCGCGCGTTGTTGTACGCCATGTCGAGCGTGAGGCACGTGCGCGCGGCATAGAATCCATCCTCGCGCTGGATGGTCAGCGCCAGCTCGGGCTTGTCGCCGGTTAGGCACAGCGGCAACAGCAGTTGGATCCGACCGCCGTAGAACTGCGGCACGGCGAGCGTGTAGTTGGCGGCGGCGCGGCGGGCGGCCTCGACGACGGCGCCTTCAAAGGCGCGGCGCAGCAGCAGCGAGTTGCCCTCCCCCATCAGGCTGGCAGGGATGCGCGTCAGGTTTTCCTCGTCGCCCAGAATGTGGTCGATGTTGGAGCGGATGGGCAGGCGGTAGTCAAAGACTAGCTCGGAGGGATCCTCGGCAAAGCGCACGCGGCACGGCAGATACTCAAACGAGACCAGCATGGGGTCGCTTTCCTTAAAGAAGCCCTTCAAAAACCAGCGCTGGCGCGCATCGGGCTTGGTGTTGGGCTCAAACAGACCGTAGATGGTCTCGTAGCGGCGTGTGTACAGGCCGGTATTAAACAGGCAACGGTCGTCGTCGAACACCAGCGGCAAGTTGGACGGTGCGGTCTGGTCCACGTCGCGCTCGGTCAAAAATACCGCGCGGCTAAACGAAAACGACAGGTAGTTTTTGAGGATGCGGTTGCTAGGACCCCAGTCCTCGGGATCGTCGAGGTCGACCAGGCGGTCGTAACAAGGCTCGGGGCAAAACGCAAACTCGTACACATTGCTGCACAGGGTGCTAGGGATTTCCATGTGGTGTCCAATCCATTCAATTACTGGCGTGCGGATGCTTAGATTCTATACGTGCGACGGGTCCCCCGAGCGCGAAACGCAACCGCGGCGTAACTCTTCGGCTAGCTCGCTGTTCGTGCGGCGACTGGAAACGAGGTCCTGGATCCAGACGTAGTACTGGTTGTCTTTGGGCTCGGGGCTATCGGACAGCACGACCGGAGTGCCGGCGAACCTTAAGACGGACAACGCAAAGACAAGGCTGGTGCGTTTGTTGCCGTCCTCAAAGATGTGGTCCTTGACCATGTGCTCGGCCACGTAGGTGACCTGGTCAAAGATGTCTGCGAAGCGGTCGGCCGGCGATTGACCGAATATCGTACAGAATGCACCCGCAAGCACGGACTCGACGCGTCCAAGCTCAAGTGCGGCCCGGCCGCCTGTGGCGTCGGTTGTATAGCAGCGCCCGACCGTCATTAGCGTGCTGTGTAGGCGCATCACGGCGGCGGCCATGGCCTCGAGCGATCCGGCATCGTCGAGCACGAGCGGCGCGAACGGATGCGCCCGGCGCGGCGCGACCGCCGTCATGAGTTCTCCAAGAGCCTGAGCGCGTTGGGCATGCCCTCAATGGTCAGCCGAACAGCTTCATCGATTGACGTGGCGCCGTCGAGCAAAATCGGTGATGCTGAATTTGCCACGTGCGCAGTTGAATAATATTCTTGAGCAACGCAATCAGCGCCGTCATCCTGTTGAACATTGCCCCAAAGCATGTCTGCCTCCTTTATAGCTCTATGGATGGAATAGCCTGCGAGTCGTACTCCAGGGCAACCGGCTGCCAGATGAGGTCTTCGAGTGTGCAGTCCAGGGTTTTGCGAGCGCCAATGCCGAGGAAACCGAGGCGCGGCGTAGGTCGAGCTGGTTCTGCTCGTAGAGTTGTATGGCGCGAAGTTTAACCCCCGATTGGGCGGCGAGCTGTTTTTGCGTTAGGCCGGCCGCCTTTCGTGCCGCTTTGAGGCCCTTTTTGTCTGCCTGGGCGTTGTTCCATTTTTCGATGACAATCTGGGCGAATTTATCTTCGGAGGCCTCGTGGAGCGGATGATACGAGCCGATGATCCAATCGAGCGGAGCGACTTCGAGTAGCTCATTAAAGCCCAGGCTGCTCATCCATTGCGTATAGGTCAAAACCCAGCCCGCCCAATACTGAGGCGAACGTTCGAAGGAATAGGTCTCTCTGCATTCGACGGGGGTCAGTCCCGCATGGGCGATAATATCGCGCGCGAGCTCGTCGCCCGCCATGCCGCAGACGACGCGAGGCATACCGCGCTCAAACTGTTTCATCTCAAGAGCGTTCGACAGGATCGCCGTCAACTCGGCTGGAGTCAGCCCTTGGTCACAGAGAGCAAAATCGACCGCCTCGCCCAGCTTTCTCATTGCATCCTCGAGATACATCTCACTGTAGGCGTTGGTCATCGCCCGTCATCCCCTCTCGAATGATATCGACGATACGGATTCCCTCAAATGGATTTTCGGCAAGGAGCTCCCGATATTCAATACTGGCTTCTAAGACTCTCCGAGTTCGGAAGTATGCGGCAAAATCCAGACTTATTGACCACGCTGGAGCACACCAACGCCTCTGCCTGCGGTTTCTTTGCGCGAAAAGGCCGGTGTGGTCGGGGTTTCCGGAATTTGCCGCATACTTCCGTTTTGAGAATTCGGAAGTGCGTGGAAAGACCGAGTTCCGCCAACCAGACCCCGGTTATACCCTTTCGTGACCTGCGGTTTTGACGCCAAAATTTGGTTTGTGCTCGGCTGGTTGCGATTTTTCCCCGCACTTCCGGAAATGGGCGTTATGGCTGTGTTGTGCAAGGCAAGAAAAGCGCCGAGAAAAGGGCAATCAAGCGGCGGCCGGTAGTCTTGGGAAGCGTTATGGGTATTGCGGTGGCTGCAAACCTTTACCGGATGAGGTCTGCCAGGCACAACTCGCCCTTGGGGATCTTCGAAAGTCGCTTGTATTCCCTGGCGGCTGCCGTAAGCGAATCGGCATCCCAATAACTTTTGAGGAAGCCTTCCCTCTTTACCTCGTGCATGCCGAGCTCCTGTTTGCAGAAGTCGCTCGGTTTCATGCGTCCGCCGTGCCAGCGTCTCCACGAGCCCTCTCGAATAATGGCCAGCACCTCTATCTCGGGATGGGTCACGTAGCTAACCACCGGGAAGCGGCCGGCGTACAGGTTGCCGAGTTTGAAGCGTTCTTTCCTCGAGTCCAGCACCCTGACGATGCAGACTGGCCAGTCATAGTCTAAGTTGAGGTAGTTATCTTGGATATCGGAGGCTTTGCGCAGGCGGGTGACGTCCACGACGTCGGCCTCTGAAAAGACGAGCGCGTCCGCCTCGAGGAGAATGTCCACGGCCACCTGTTCCGCTGTTCCCTCGCAGGAGATGATCGGATGATATCCCGCAAAGCGAAAACCGTTATCACCGCTCATCGGACACCTCCTCTGCGACGAGCTCTTTAAGCGCGCGCACGTCGGCGTAGCGCGGAGCGGTCCCCTTCACAAAGTTCGAGGCGAATACCTCCGATTTCTTGTTTTCGATGCGTTTCACGCGGTCGGCGTACTTCACCACGCGCGCACCGCTGTTGCGTCGGGCGAGAAAGAACACGTTGTCCTTGCGGTGCACGTGATCGAGGAGCTGCGGGTAGTGAGTCGTGAAAACCAGCGTCGCGCCGTTGGGGTTGGTCCCGCGGGCGGCAAACAGATCAAGCACGACGTTAACCAGTTGGCGGTTAAGGTGGTTCTCCACCTCGTCGACTAAAAGGTAGCCGCCGGAGCGCAGGACCCTCATTGCGCGCTGCACCAGCCCTAGGCCACGTACAGTGCCGGAGGAGAGCACCTCGGTGAGCCCCCGCTCGGAGATCGTGATGGGCTCGCGACCTGTAAACGTCAGTACGAAGGCGCGACCGGAGTCCCGGACCTCGAGGTGCTCGATGCCAGAGTCGAAAACACGAAGCACGTCGTCGAGACCGTTGAATTGCTCAGTGAGGCGGAAGCCACCGTCGCGCAATGCTATCGCTCGGATGCGATGGCCGAAGTCCTTGGCGAGCACAGCGGCTGCGACGGAAACGTCAGGCGGCGTAAGCGCCGCCCAAGAGTCCGGCATCTGAGCACGGTCGCACAGCGGGGACGCGAGTTTCTCGATTTCGGCCCAGGATGCCAGGGTCGAGCGCTTGAGGGCCTTGGCTGGCAGCGAAGAAATCACCTCATCGGAGAACGTCAGCTCGGGACCGTCGTCGCCTCCTTCGACAGTCTGCAGCACCGACTCGAGCAAGTAAAGACGATCTGCGTGCCATATGACGCACTTGAGCTTGGACGGGCCGTCGAACGCGGCGGGGAACGTTGATGGGAGCCCGCCACCGCGCGCCGGAGAGCCGTCAACAATGCGGCAGGCGAGCTCCAGCAGGTTCAGTGCTGTTGTCTTGCCCGTAGCGTTAATGCCCGCCAGCGCAACGACGCTATTCACGTAGAGATGGTCCGCCAGTTCGAAAGCCGACTCATCGGAGGCCGTCACGCGGTCGGAGGCGAACAGGTCGATTTCGAATAACCCGTCTTCGAACATCGAGAGATGGTCGAAGCAAACCTTTAACAACTTCATCTCAAGCCTTTCGAATACTTGAAACAGAATTTATGGCTCAAGTATAACACATGAAGGATATCGCGAATTAAGCCTGCCACTAGGCAGAAAAGGCTTATCCGCATTGCCGACCTCGTCGATATGCAGGTTCAAATGCTTAGACATTTGATCAAATCGTACAAAAATGGCGAGGTACGTACCTCGCCGATCTGGCACCTCCAAGACGACAGTCTCTTCGGTGGTTAAACTCTCTCACGCTTCAGGAGCTTTTAGAGCTGCATCGATTAGATCGGCGCCGTTGTCGAAGCGACCGGACTCCCCCGTCACTAAGAACGCATCACCTTCGCGAATGGCCTGGAGGGTCACCGGGCTGGGTTCTCTGGAAAGGAAAGGCCGCGGGCTTGCATTCGCAAGCTCCTCGTCCTGCTTGCAGTGCTTCATAGACACGCACCTCATCCTGCTCGATGCTTTTGCGGAAGGGCGGGCGCATGTACTCTAGTGGCTTGGTGACGACATCGACCTTTCGCCCAAGTTCCATCTCGAGCTCATAGGAGAGTTCGTAAAGCATGCCGAACGTCATGGTGTTGCCGTAGACTAGGCGCAAGTCAATATCGCTATCGGGCGTTTGCTCGCCTCGGGCAAACGAGCCAAATAAATATGCTTCGCTGACGTCGTATTGAGCTAGCACGCGGGTGGCGGCAGTGGATATGTCGGTAGTCGAAATCATGGGTTATTTACCGTTTAACAGTAGAGCGTCAGGGGACAGCGACGAAACATAGTCCTTGTTGCGGAAACGCTTATGGCTGTACGTTAGACATTATATGCATGAAAAAGTAACGCTCCCTTTCCGAATGCGTTGCCCTTAAAGCTCCTACAGGGCTCTTGTATCGCAGCCAGGTGCGTCGCACCGCATCAGCAGCGATATGCGGCGCTCAGAAGCACTGTCCCCAGCAGGAATAGCGTTAAGGAGGCAGCTATCCAGTAGCTGTCGCCGGTCTTGGGAAGCGCCGGCGTTGTTGCCATAGTGGATTTGGGCTTGGTCTTCTTGGTGACTGTGGTCTTAGTGACCGTTGTCTTGAGCGACGTAGCTGCGGGTTTCACCGCAGGATCCGTCGCCGGCCCCGCAGCAGGGTCGGCGCCACCAGCAGGCTCGCCCGTGCCATCCCCCGGCATCTCGCCGCCGGGTGTAACGGTCTCCCCCGCCGGGGTGGTGGCGCCATCGGGCTCAATCACCACGTGCGGTGCCACGCCCCCGTTAGCATCCACAACGCTGGCGGCACCAAAGGCCCCGCCCGCAGGCGTCACAAAGTGCGCGGCCACGAGCGATCCGCGATCGCAAGCAACGCCGGCATCCGCACCGGTTGCATCCAGGCAGGACGCATCCACAGCAAGCGTCTTGCTCGCCGCGTTAGCCCCAAATCCCTCGTCGAGCAAGCGCACGCCATAAAAGCGCAAGCCCGCAACGGTTCCCGCACTCGCGGTAACAACGCGCCCGCCGCCACGTACGGTCAAGCTACCTGCGGCAATGCCGGCAACAGT
>CAUCCR010000081.1:0-7781 GCA_958441355.1 uncultured Collinsella sp.
CTCACCCGCCTGGGCTGCACCGTCGAGCGCGACGGTGAGGACTTTATGGTCACGCCGCCGAGCTTCCGTCCCGACCTGCCGCGTGAGATCGACCTGATCGAGGAGGTCCTGCGCCTATGGGGCATGGGCCGTGTGACGGCGACCATTCCGGCTGCCAAGAACCACATCGGCGGTCTGACGTGCGAGCAGAAGCTTACCCGCAAGGTCGGCGAGATCCTGCGCGCCTGTGGCCTCAACGAGACCACGACCTTTGGCTTTGCCGCTCCGGGCGACCTGGAGAAGATTGGCATGTCCACCGAGGGCCGCGGCTGCCCCGTGGTTCTCATGAACCCGCTGGTGGCCGAGCAGACCGAGATGCGCCGCTCGCTGCTGCCGGGTCTGCTGCAGTCTGTGGCCTACAACGAGGCCCACGGCACGCCCAACGTGCATCTGTACGAGGTCGGCAGTCTGTTCCACGGTCGCGAGAACGCCAGCCTGCCCAAGGAGACCAAGTCCGTGGCGGGCGTGCTCTCGGGCCAGTGGAGCGAGCAGTCTTGGAGCATGAAGTACCGCAAGCTGCGTTTCTTCTTTGGCAAGGGCATCGTTGAGGAGCTGCTTGCCCAGCTGCGCATCGAGAAGGTTCGCTTCCGTCCCGTCGAGGGCGAGAGCTATGCCTTCCTGCAGCCGGGTCGTGCTGCCGAGGTGCTCTCGGGCGGTACCGTGCTGGGCTGGGTTGGCGAGATCCACCCCGAGGCGCGCGAGGCGATGGGCATCGACGAGGTCGTCGTTGCCTTTGAGCTCGACCTGGACAAGCTGATCAAGGGCGCCCGCAACCAGGAGAACTACCGCGAGTTCTCGCAGTACCCGGCTGTTGAGCACGACCTTGCTATCGTGGTCGACAACACTGTGACCTGCGAGGACCTTGAGCGCCGTATTACGAGTGCCGGCGGCAAGCTGCTCGAGGGCGTGCGTCTGTTCGACGTCTACCGCGATCCCATCCGCATCGGAGCGGGCAAGAAGTCCATGGCCTTTGCGCTTACGTATCGCTCCGACGACCACACGCTCACCAGCGAAGAGGTCGAAAAGGCGCACCAGAAGATCGTTACCAAGGTGTGCAAGGGCGTAAACGGCGAGGTCCGCGGCTAGGTCCTGCGCCGGATATAGGCCAGCGTCGGCTGCCGCCGAGTCTTACGTGACTGCTGTTTTCGGTATAAGGCACCGTTGAGCCTGCATATATGACACGCGCATTACATAACGGCGTGCTGCTTTGTCGGCAGTGCGCCGTTTTGCTATGATAGCCCGCGGCGTGTTACGAATCTGACATTACGTAACACTGGAAAGGTGATTCAAGCGGCGTTGCAATTCCGTGCGCCGATAACCGGGAGGCGTACATGCACATTCCAGATAATTATCTGTCCCCGCAGACCGATGCCGTTATGGCGGTGGCGATGGTGCCCGTTTGGATCCACTGCATCAAAAAGGTGCGCGCCACGCTTGATCGCGAGCACATGGCGTTCCTGGGCATCTGCGCCGCGTTCTCCTTCCTGCTCATGATGTTCAACGTGCCGCTGCCTGGCGGCACCACAGGCCACGCCGTCGGCGGCGCGCTCATCGCGCTGCTGCTGGGTCCCGAGGCCGCTGCCATCGCGGTTTCGGTCGCGCTGGCGCTGCAGGCGCTGCTGTTTGGCGACGGCGGCGTCCTGTCCTTTGGCGCCAACTGCTTTAACATGGCCTTCGTGCTGCCGTTTGCCGCTGCTGTCGTGTTCCGTGCGCTCAACAGCCGTTTGCACGACAAGAGCTGGGGCACCTCGGTTTCGGCCATCGTAAGCGGCTGGGTCGGCCTGTGCCTGGCGGCCCTGTGCGCGGCAATCGAGTTTGGTATTCAGCCGATGCTCTTTACCAACGCTTCGGGTGCGCCACTGTACTGCCCCTTCCCGCTGTCTATTGCTATCCCTGCCATGATGATTCCGCATATGCTGGTTGCCGGCGTGGTCGAGGGCGTGGCGACGGCCGCCATCTACGGTTTCATTAAGAAGACGGCGCCGAGCATTATTGTCGGGCCCGAGGCCGTCGATGGCCAGCTTGCTGCCGAGGGCACTGCCGCCAAGAAGACTTCCCTGATTCCCACGATCATTCTGGTCGCCGTGCTTGTCGTGGCTACGCCGCTCGGCTTGCTTGCTACCGGTGACGCCTGGGGCGAGTGGGACGCTGAGGGCGCCGCGACTGCCGTTCAGGAGGCTGGTGACGACAGTCTGCAGGCTTCGGTCGGCCTCGATAATCCGACCTTTGCCGACGCTCTGCCTACGGGTGATTACCTGCAGGCCTATTCCGAGGAACAGGGTCTTGGCTTTGCCGGTCAGGCTGCCATGTATATTCTGTCCGGCGTGATTGGCGTGGCGGTGCTCACCATCGCATTCCGTCTGATCTCGCTGACGGTCAAGGAAAGCGGAGCCCATGGCGATGGTCGAGCTGCCTAGCTGGCTTGCGGTCGAGCAGCGTTACGAGCCCACGGGCGCTCGTCATCGCGTGATGCAAAAGAACGTCCTGCACCTGGCGAGCCTGCTTGAGCGGGTTCGCCTGGGTGGAGGCGCGCACGAGGGCGGGTCGATGGTCGACCGCGCCCTTTCTTGCGTTTCGGCTCCGGTGCGCCTGGTGGGGATATTCGTTTGCGTCCTGTGCGTGTGCCTGACACAAAGCCCGCTGTACCTCATGTTGATGGCGGCCATTGCGCTGGTGCTCGTTGCCGTGCGTCCCGTACGCGGGCTGCGCGCGACCTTTGTGCCGGCGCTTGGCGCCGCGGGGCTCGCAGTGGTTTTGGCGCTGCCTGCCCTGCTGCTGGGTGCTTCCGCTACGGGCGCCATGCTCAAGATTGCGCTCAAGACCTTCATTAATGTGTCGCTGGTGCTGGGCGTTTCGTGGACCCTCACGTGGAGCCGCATGTCGGCGGCGCTCAAGATGCTGCATCTACCCGACGAAGTTATCTTTACGTTTGATATGGCGCTCAAGCACATCGAGGTGCTGGGTCGTACGGCGCACAATCTGTGCGAATCGGTCATGCTGCGCAGCGTTGGCCGTGCGCCCGAGGGATTTTCGCGTACCGATTCGATCGCGGGTATCATGGGCATGACCTTTATCAAGGCGATGAAATGCAGCCGCGCGATGGACGAGGCTATGCTTTGCCGCGGCTTTGCCGGTGCGTATCCGGCTCCCGCGCGCGCCAGGTTTGGCTGGCGCGATGCGGTCTATGCGGTCGGCGTGGCGTTGCTCGCCGTGTTGTGTGCGGTACTGTAGCGCGGGCGGTCTAGCCGTCGATGTGAGTAGGGAAGGGCGACGTTTTGACGATCGATATGAATAGTGCGGCGGGCACGAACGGTGCGGGCGGCGCCGAGGGCGCGCCGCTTATTGAGTTGCGCGACGTGGTGTTCTCCTATGCGGGGCATACGGTTGTCGATGGCGTGTCGCTGCAGGTCGATCGTGGTGAACTCGTTGCCCTGCTCGGTCCCAACGGCTGCGGTAAGACGACGATTATGCGTCTTATTAACGGCCTTGAACTCGCGGACGCAGGGGCATACCTGTTTGACGGGTGTATGGTCGATGCGGCATATCTCAAGGATTCCGCGACGGCCCAGCGGTTCCATCAGCGCGTGGGCTTTGTGTTCCAGAATGCCGATGCGCAGCTCTTTTGCGCCACGGTCGGTGAGGAGGTCGCGTTTGGCCCCGCCCAGATGGGGCTGCCGGCAGACGAGCTCGAGCGCCGCGTGAGCGATGCCATGGAGCTGTTCCAGGTTGCCGACCTTGTCGACGCCTCTCCCTATCAGCTCTCGGGCGGACAAAAGAAGCGCGTTGCGCTGGCTGCCGTCGTGTCGATGAACCCCGATATCCTGGTACTCGACGAGCCTACCAACGGACTTGACGAGGATTCATGCGACATCGTGGTCAACTTCTTGCTGGCCTACGTCGCGGCGGGTAAGACGGTCTTGATGAGCACACATCATCAGGATTTGGTGCGACGCCTGGGTGCCCGTGCAATCTATATCGATCGATATCACCATGTGGTCGAGGCGCCTTCGCCGTCGTATGGAACCGAAAGCGGTGCTACGGACTAGTTGCTGCGTAGAGCGTGCGTAGCCGTCCGCGCGGCTTTGCCGTGATGGTATAGTTATCCAGGTTTTTTTATGGGGGTGGCTATGCCAAGCTGGAACATTCATATCGCTCAGACGGAGCGTTTGCTGGAGCGCACCGGTGCGCTTGCCAAGAGCGTGCGCGACCGCAATGCCTTTTTGTTTGGCTGCGTGGTTCCGGATATTTTCGTGGGCTATATGGTCCCTGGCATCGCCGATCCCATCCCGTACCGCATTACGCACTTTGCCAAGCCCGAGCCTATCCCTAAGCCGCGTGAGCACGAGTTCTGGGATACCTATGTGGCACCGTTGCTTAAAAGTTCACCCACCGGTGCGCCAGCCGCGGCGACCTCGATTATCGAGGAGCGCGAGCGACTGAATCGCGTGCACTATCCCCAGCGCTACAGGGATGCTGAGCCGGTTGTCGGTCCCGGCGCTCGTGAGTTCTCGCTTGCGTCCGAAGATGTGGCGCAGTCGCTGCTCGATTTGACACTGGGCGTTTGGTCTCACCTCGTGGCCGATACCGTGTGGAATACGCGCGTGAATCAGTACCTGGAGGCGCACGGCGGCAAACCGTGCGAGGAATTCCGCATTAAAAAGCAAGGCGACTTTGACTGGTTTGGCAAGACACTCGGCATCGTTTCGATTCCGCGCGCGACCGATCGCCTGTATACTGCGGCGACCCGTTTTGGTCAGTATCCCATCCATAAGGAGTATGTGCTCAAGACCATCGGCGTCATGCACGAGATTGTACGCGAAAACCCCGGCGATCCCGACCATCCGCCATACCGCCTGCTAACCGAGGAATTCTTCGACGCAACGTTTACCGAGGTCATCGAGCTGACCGAGGCGGGTTTTGCCGCCCGTGTCGAATCGCCCGATGTGCCTGCGCTGCCCCTGATTGCTAGCTGCTAGCTGGCCGGCCCGGCAGTGAATAGCTCAACCCAATCGACAAGTAGCTCTTGCCGTAAGGTATCTTCGGCAATGCGCTCCTGTTTGGTCTTTGGGATGTGGGGAAGCCCGGCCTTTTTATGGATGAGCTCGGCTATGTGGTCGAAGCTCTTCTTCTCCTTGATCTGGTCATAGGTAATTTGGATGACGTCGTAGCCCATGCTTGTGAGTGCGGTGGCGCGCTCGGCATCGGAGAGGCTCGCGGCTTCGCTGTCGTGGGCAGAGCGGCCTTGGCATTCCAGAATGACGCCCATGCTGTCGGTGGTGCTTTCGATGAGGATATCGGCGTAGCAGCAGGTTTTGTCATACAGCGAACGTGCGGCTTCACTGAGAGGGATGCGCGCGTTGTTGGCGATCTCGATGCCCTGGCCGCCCTCGTCGCGGGGGAGCGAGATAAGCATGGAGGTCTGTACTTCGAAGGGCGAGGCGGTCTGCCCCGTCATGTGCTCGGCCGCCCAGCGCAGTTGTTTGACGCCGCGCAGGCCTGCGGCTTGCTTGGCGAACGCGGCGATATCCGTTGCGGTAAGAAGCGGCGTGCGCTTCCACAAGTTGGTGTCATTGCCCTTGGTGTCGTTAACTCGCTCCCAGCCGCAGTTGGGTGGAATGAACTTAAGCGAAATAGCTTCATCGAGTTGTTGTTGCGTTCGCTCGCAGGGCTTAAACACTGCAAAGGAGCCGCACATCTCGTAGCACGCCATGAGTAACTGGTTGCGTGAGACCTGCGTGGCAAGGCTGAGCAGCGTGAACTCCGGTGAAGTGACATCAAATCCATGTTCAGTCTGTCTAAACGACCCAGGAGGCGGCTCTTGGGTTAGCAGACGGCTATGAAATAGCTTTCCGTTCGCGCGCTGTTTCCTTTCACTCACGGATCTCCAAACTGGTGTGCCGAGCAAGTCTTTAAATACCGGTTGTTTTGAGTAATGCACCAAGCGATGGTCATGGTCGGGCGGCAGGATTGCTGGATAGAGTCCCAGTATTTGGGGCGGGATGCGATAGTACTGAAAAGCCGTGGGTCCGCAGGCAAGAAATGACATAGCGATCCGATCGTTTGAGCGTTATTTGGGCTAGAAAAGCTATCCGTTTCGGAAGTGCGGTGAAAAAGACAAATAGGTCAGGTACAAGCGGTATTTAAGCCAACTTTATCAGGGGTTTTGTTGAAATAAAAGGACTTATGCTCGGGGGTAAGCAATTTTTCCCCGCACTTCTGAAAACGCGGTTGATCTGGTTCTTGCTAAAACGATTTAGCAGCGTCGGTTAAGGTGTGGGTTTGCCACCGGGCGAACACTTTTAGCGCTTGCGGCTTTATTTTTTGGGCCTCGAAGGGTGGATTTCGCGCTTTTGGTAAAGAAATGAGTGCGTGTTTTGCCATGCGGCGGCATTGGCACAGAAAAAGGGCCCGGAAGGCGAAGCCTTCCGGGCCCTTTGCAATGCAAGTATGCTTGCAAGTGCGTTTTAGCGCACCTGAGCGACGTAAGCGACGTTGGTCGAGGAGACCTTGTCCTCGAGCTGGACGCTCATGCGGGGGTCGCCGGCGGTGGCGACGGTCAGATCGCCGGCCTCGACGTAGCCGAGCTCCTTAGCGGTCTCAATCGCCTTGACGATCGTGCCGTTGACGGTGCCCTGGGTAATCTCGGCCTGGTGCGGGATAACGCCCCAGTACATAATCATCTGCTGGACGGCCCACTCGTGGCGGGAGAACGCGCAGATCGGCATGTTGGGACGGAAGTGCGAGATCAGGCGAGCGGTACGACCGGTGGTCGTCGGCACGGTGATGCACTTGGCGCCAACGGTGGTAGCCATGTTCACAGCGGACATACCCACAACGTTGTTGACGACGCGGGTGCCGTGAGCGTCAGCCGGAACCTCGAGCGGAGCGTGAGCCGGGAGGTACTTCTCAGTCTCGAGAGCAATGCTGGCCTGCATCTTGACGGCCTCGACCGGGTACTTACCGGCAGCGGACTCGCCAGAGAGCATAACGGCGTCGGTGCCGTCGTAGATGGCGTTAGCAACGTCGGCAACCTCGGCGCGCGTCGGGCGCGGGTTCTGCTGCATGGAGTCGAGCATCTGCGTAGCGGTGATAACGGGCTTGTAGGCCGCGTTGCACTTGGCGATGATCTCCTTCTGGATGTGGGGAACGAGCTCGGGCTTGATCTCGATGCCCAGGTCGCCACGGGCGACCATGATGCCGTCGGAAGCCTCGAGGATCTCGTCGAAGTTCTCGACGCCCAGGGCGCACTCGATCTTCGGGAAGATCGTCACGTGCTCGCCGCCGTTCAGGACACAGAGCTCGCGAATTTCCTCGACTGCCTTACCGTCGCGGATGAAGGAGGCAGCGATGTAGTCGATGCCCTCCTTGAGACCAAAAAGGATGTCTGCGCGGTCGCGCTCGGTGATGGCGGGCAAGCTGATGTTCACGTTGGGCATGTTGACGCCCTTGCGCTCGCCGATCTCGCCGCTGTTCTTGACGACGCAGTGGATGTCGTTACCCTCGACGAACTCGACTTCAAGGCCGACCAGGCCGTCGTCGATCAAAATCGTGGATCCCTTGGTGACTTCTTTGGGGAGGTTGAGGTAATCGAGCGAGATGTGCTCGGCGGTGCCGAGGTTGTCCTCGGTGGTCGGGGCGGCGGTTACGATGATGGGGTCGCCCTCGGTGACAGTGACCTTCTTGTGGTCTTTGAGCAGACCGGTGCGAACCTCGGGGCCCTTGGTGTCGAGCAGGATGCCGAC
>CAUCCR010000082.1:0-7663 GCA_958441355.1 uncultured Collinsella sp.
GGCCGTACGGGCCGCGCCGGCGAGCTGGGCTGGGCCATTACGTTTGTGACCGAGCAGGACGTCGATGAGTTCTACGAGATCGAGAAGCTCATGGACAAGACGGCCGATATTTACGAAGCCGGCGACCTGCATGTGGGTCCCAACCCGCCTGCGGTTGATCCCGAGCGCGACCCTGCGGCCTTTAAGGTGAAGAAGAAGACTAAGCGCGGCAAGTCCAAGAGCAAGAAGAAGCTTGAGCAGGCGCGTCGCGACGGCAAGCGCAACGGCGACGATTACGGCGATGTTGCCGGTCGTTCCAACCGCGGTCGCGACGAGCGCCGCGGCGACGGCGAGCGTCCGAGCCGTCCCAAGCGCGGCGGCAAGACCCGCGTGCGCGAGGGCGTTCAGGCTCGCGTGGACGAGGCTGTTGAGAGCGTGGCTCGCGAGGTAGCTGCCGAGGAGCGCGGCGGTGCTGGTGCCGCTGAGCAGCCTGCGCGCGGCAACCGTGCCGAGCGTCGTGCCAAGCAGTTCCAGGGCGAGGCACACCGCCGTCGTCGTGAGGACGAGGACCGCGGCGGTCGTCGTCGTGTCGAGCGCGAGGACGAGGGCCGCGGTTCGCGCGGTGGCAAGCGCGGTGCGGGCGACCGCCGGCGTTCCGGTCGTGATGACGAGCGCGGCGGCCGTGATGAGCGTCGCGGCGGCGAGGGTCGCGGTGAGCGTACTGCCCGTGGCGGTGAGTCCCGTGGCGGCAAGCGCTTTGAAGAGCGCGGTAGCCGCGGCGGCGAGCGTCGCGAGGGTGCTCGCGGCAATGGCGGCCGCGGCGGCGCTGGTCGTTCTAACGAGTCGCGTGATCGTCGTGACCCGCGTGCCAGCCGCGATCGTCGCGATGACTGGCGCAACTACGACGATACCCGCGAAGAGCGTCGCGGCGGCTATCGTGGTGGTCGTGGCGGCAACCAGGCCGGCTCCCGTGGCGGCCGTGCCGGCGGTCGCGATAACCGTGGCAGCTACGGCAACAGCCGTGGCGGCAAGCGCGGTGGCAGCTCCCGTCGCCCCGGCGACGGCGGCGGCAAGCGCAAGTAAGATGCGCATCGCGCGCTAGCGTGAGACAAGCTAAGGGCCCGAGCAAACAACGCTCGGGCCCTTTTGTTTGCCGTGTCCATCGCTAATTCAAACGTGATGTTCTCGGGAATGCATCTGGGGGATGCCGAGGACCTATTTTCTGCCATGCAGCAATGGGTCCCATGGGGTGCGCCGTGCATTTTTTGGAGTATTCTGCAGTTCGAGTTGTCTGCATATGATTCGACGTCGCCAACGGTGGCCTTCGGATATCCCTAGCGAGCGTTCCGAGTCAGATTTCGCCGTTTTCCGGAGCAGGGGCGCGTCATTCTCGCCATGTCGGGACTTAGAATGATACGGCGCCCTACAGTTTTGCCCACCCGCGGCGGTGCTGACGCGGTCACGTTGCAGAATACTCCGTTTTTTGCACGTGCCGGGATGGGGTACCTCAGGAGAACGCGGCGGTATCCAGTAAGTATATGCAATCTGTACCGTAATTTATACAAAACGAAGAGGCAGACAGCGTAGGGTGGGTGCATTGGGGTGCTTGGTGCACCAAAACGGGGATCCCATGCGCCGTATACTCTGGCTGGATGTGAAAGCGGCTTGACGCGTTGCCAGGCGTAGGGGAGGGTGCCTCGATGAGCGTATTCGAAATTGTGTTTAGTCCGACGGGTGGAACGCGGAAGGTGTCTGGCCTTGTGGCCGGGGCACTGGGCAAGAATACCGTTACCGTCGATCTGGCCGATAGCGGGCTAGATTTCAGCGCTGTCTCGATGACTGAGGACGACGTGGCCGTAATCTCTGTGCCGGCGTATGCCGGTAGAATCCCGGCTGTGGTGGCTGACCGGTTGGGCATGGTGCGCGGCAACGGGGCTCGGGCTGTTTTGGTTTGCGTATACGGAAACCGCGCGTTTGAGGACACGCTCGTAGAGCTGGAGGACGTTGCGAAGCGCGCCGTATTTAGGGTTGTTGCAGCGGTTTCTGCTATTGCTGAGCATTCCGTTGCTCGTCAGTTTGCTGCTGGGCGACCGGATGCGCAGGATGCGGCGCAGCTCGCAGAGTTTGCGCAGCAAATTCAGCAAAAGCTGTTGGCTGAGGATGCGTCCGGGCCCTCTATCCCCGGCAATCGTCCTTATAAACAAGCCGGAGGTCACCGCATGGCACCCGAGGCAACAGAGGATTGTGTCTCCTGCGGTGCATGCGCCGCGGCGTGCCCCGTTTGCGCTATCGACAAGAGTGACCCCAAACGAGCAGCTGGCGAGGCGTGCATCTCCTGCATGCGCTGCATCGCCGTATGTCCGCGAGGTGCTCGCAAGCTTGATTCCAACAAACTATCCGCTGTTTCCCAGATGCTGAGCAAGGTTTGCGTCGCGCGGAAGGAATGCGAGCTCTTCATCTAGCGCAAGTGAGATTGGTGCAAACAAACCTGGCCCTTTTGCACCAAAAACGATCCGTTTTCCTCCGTTCCCAAGGGATCATGTGATCCGAAGGGGACGGAGGAAAACGGATCAAAAAGGAAAAATAGTAAGGCGCTCTTTTTCACATTGAATATTGCAATTTGGTAACGCGTTTTATCAAATATGGCATTTATCTGCGATAATGTTCATTTTCACCGCTGATGGTGACATTTCATACCGCCTGCCGAACTGCGTGGAGACCTAACAACTTTTTAGGTCAGTGTTGTGCGTGTAGCAATTTCGCCCGGCCTCGCCTCCGGGCTGCCATGTGAGAGGGGATCTTATGGCTCGACTGCACGTAATGGAACGCAGCCACGCTCAGGCCGTCATGGACGACCTGCACGATGCACTCGGACGTCGTCTGGCGGTGAGTTCGCTCGCCCCGTGCCCCGTCGAGTTTACGGCGGCGCTCGTCAACCTGTGCTCCACCCAGAGCTGCGGCAAGTGCACGCCCTGCCGCGTGGGCCTGAGCGCGCTGAGCGATCTGCTCGCCGATGTGCTCGAGGGCCGCGCCGACGAGTCCACGCTCAATCTGATCGAGCGCACCGCCCGCACCATCTATCTTTCGAGCGATTGCGCCATCGGTTACGAGGCCGGCGCCATGGCGCTTACGGCTATCCGCGGTTTCCGTGACGATTTTGAGCACCACATCCGCGAGCACTCCTGTGGCTTTGACCGCGAGGCCCGCGTCCCGTGCGTCTCGGGCTGTCCGGCGCATGTCGACATTCCCGGTTACATTTCGCTCGTCGAGGCCGGCCGCTATGCCGATGCCGTCAAGGTCATCCGCAAGAATAACCCGCTGCCGCTCGTTTGCGGCCTGGTGTGCGAGCATCCCTGTGAGATGCATTGCCGCCGTGGCATGGTCGACGACCCCATGAACATCCTCGCCCTCAAGCGGTTTGCCGTTGAGCACAGTGACCTCAACGACCACAAGCCGCATGTGGTGGACAACACCGGTAAGCGCGTCGCCGTGATCGGCGGCGGCCCGGCCGGCCTTTCCTGCGCCTACTACCTGGCCGTGATGGGCCACAAGGTGACCATCTTTGAGCAGCGCCACCACCTGGGCGGCATGCTGCGCTACGGCATCCCCAGCTATCGTCTGCCGCGCGAGCGCCTGCAGGCCGAGGTCGACTGGATCTTGAGCGCCGGTATCGACGTGGAACTCGACCACTCCGTGAACGGCGAGGAGCTCGCTCGCCTGCGCGACGAGTTCGATGCCGTCTACCTGGCCATTGGCGCCCACAGCGATAAGAAGCTCGGCCTTCCGGGCGAAGAAGCGCCCGGCGTGGAATCGGCCGTCAAGATGCTGCGCGCCATCGGCGACGACGAGCTGCCCGACCTGAGCGGCCAGCGCGTGTGCGTCATCGGCGGCGGCAACGTGGCCATGGACGTGGCACGCTCTGCCGTGCGCTGCGGTGCCGAAAAGGTAAGCATCGTCTACCGCCGTCGTATCTGCGATATGACGGCCCAGGACGCCGAGATCGCCGGTGCCCAGGCCGAGGGCTGCGAGGTGCTGGAGTTGACGGCTCCACTCGCCATCGAGACGGGCGAGGACGGCCGCGTGAACGGTCTGCGCGTGCAGCCGCAGATTATCGGCGAGCCTCGCCGCGGTCGTCCGGCTCCGCGTGCCGCCGCCACGCCCGAGCGCGTCATTCCCTGCGAGCGCGTGTTTGTGGCCATTGGCCAGGACATCGATTCCAAGCCGTTTGAGGACATGGGCATCGCCTGCAAGTGGGGTCGCGTCATCACCGATTCGGACGGCGCCGTGCCCAACTTCGATGGCCTCTTTAGCGGCGGCGACTGCCAGACCGGCCCCGCCACCGTCATCCGAGCCATCAATGCCGGCCGCGTGGCTTCGGCAAACATCGACCGCTACCTGGGTTTCGACCACAAGATCAAGCTCGAGGTTGAGCTGCCGACCGTGCAGTTTAAGGGCAAGCATGAGTGCGGCCGCTGCGAGCTGAGCGAGCGCGAGGCCGGCGAGCGTATTCACGATTGGAATCTAGTCGAGCAGGGTCTCACCGAGCAGGAGGCGCGCCAGGAGGCGAGCCGCTGCCTGCGTTGCGACCACTTTGGCTTTGGTGCGTTCCGCGGAGGGAGGAACCTGGAATGGTAGAGCTCAACAAAACCACCGTCGGCGACAACAGCGAAAACGGAGCGCACAACATGGTCAAGCTCACTATCGATAATTGCGAGGTCGTGGTTCCCGAGCATACCACGATCCTGGATGCGGCCAAGTCCGTCGGCATCCAGATTCCCACCCTGTGCTATCTGCGCGATCTAAACGAGATCGGCGGCTGCCGCGTGTGCGTGGTCGAGGTTGAGAGCTGCGACCAGCTGGTTGCCGCCTGCAACAACTACGTGCTCGACGGCATGGTGGTCCACACCAACAGCCCCAAGGCCCGCGAGGCCCGTCGCACCAACGTGCAGCTGCTGCTGTCCCAGCACGATTCGCAGTGCACGAGCTGCGTGCGCAGCGGCAACTGCAACCTGCAGACCATCGCCAACGACCTGGGCATTTTCTATCTGCCGTATCAAAGGCATTTGGCGGGCGAGGGCTGGGATTTCGATTTCCCCATCATCCGCGAAAACGACAAGTGCATTAAATGCATGCGCTGCATCAAGGTGTGCGAGAGCGTGCAGGGCCTAGGGATTTGGGACCTGACCAACCGCGCCACGCATACCGCTGTGGGTACCCGCGGGCGCGCACCGATCGGCAAGACCGATTGCGTCGCGTGCGGCCAGTGCATCACGCATTGCCCGACGGGCGCGCTGCGCGAGCGCGACGATACCGAGACCGTGTTTGACGCGCTTGCTAATCCCGACAAGATCGTGCTGGTGCAGATCGCGCCTGCCGTGCGCAGCGCCTGGGGCGAGGAGCTCGGCATATCTCGCGAGGAGGCAACCGTCGAGCGTCTGGCCTGCGCACTGCGCCGCGTTGGCTTTGAGTACGTGTTCGACACCGATTTCTCGGCCGACCTCACCATTATGGAGGAGGGTTCCGAGCTGCTCGAGCGCCTGGGCAAGGCCGCTAAGGGCGAAGGCGACAGCCGCGGCTGGCCCATGTTTACGAGCTGCTGCCCGGGTTGGGTGCGCTTTGTGAAGGCGCGCTATCCGGAGTTTGTCGACAGCCTGTCCACGTCCAAGTCGCCGCAGCAGATGTTCGGCGCCATCGCCAAGACCTACTACGCCAAGGTGCTGGGCGTTGAGCCCGAGCGCTTGTTCGTGGTGTCCGTGATGCCGTGCACGGCCAAGAAGGCCGAGTGTGCGCTGCCGAGCATGGTGGGCGAGGACGGCACGCCCGACGTGGACGTTGCGCTGACGGTGCGCGAGATGGTGCGCATGATCCGCGCGAGCCACGTGAGCGTGGACACGCTGGTCGAGGAGCCGCTCGACACGCCGCTGGGCTTTGGCACGGGCGCAGGCGTGATCTTTGGCGCCACGGGCGGTGTGATGGAAGCTGCTGTGCGCTCGGCATATTACCTGGTGACGGGTAAGAACCCGGATGCCGATTTCTTTACCGACGTGCGCGGACTCGACGGCTGGAAGGAAGCCGTCGCCGATATCGATGGCACTAAGGTGCGCGTCGCCGTGGCACACGGGCTGGGCAACGCTGAACGTCTGCTCGACGCGATTCGCGACGGCCGTGTGAGCTATGACTTCGTTGAGGTTATGGCGTGCCCGGGCGGCTGCGTCGGTGGCGGCGGTCAGCCCATTCACGACGGCTGCGAGCTGGCAGCCGAGCGCGGTCAGGTGCTGTGGGGCCTGGACGCCGCTGCGGACATTCGCTTCTCGCACGAGAACCCCGATGTTCAGGCATGCTATCGCGAGTTCTTGGGTGCGCCGCTCTCGCCGCTGGCCGAGGAGTTGCTGCATACCGACCATCATGCGTGGACGATGCCCAACGAGGGGGCGTGCTAGCGATGCGTGCGTTTGATGCCGAGATGACGCGCCGAGGATTTGCCTCGGTGCTTGCCGCGGGCGCGTTGTCGCTCGCGCTGGCTGGCTGTGGCGGCGGAGCTGCGGGGGCGGGGTCCGCCGCGGGCTCGGCTGCCACGGACGGCGCCGGTGCTGTCGCAGAGCCGGTCGAGGTGCACGTCGCCTCGCTCAAGGGGCCGACCTCGATTGGCCTGGTGCGGTTTATGGACCAGGCTGCCGATGGCGAGACGGACAATAAGTTCGACTTTGCGATCAACACTGCCGCCGACGAGATTGTGCCCAAGGTCATTCAGGGCGATATCGATATCGCCCTGGTGCCCGCCAACGTGGCGAGCGTGCTCTACAACAAGACCGAGGGCGCGGTGCAGGTCATCGACATCAACACGCTGGGCGTGCTGAACGTTGTGACGGGCGACGCGAATGTGGCCTCGTTTGGCGATCTGGCGGGCCATACTGTCTATATGACGGGCAAGGGCACCACGCCGGAGTACGTCATGAACTACTTGCTGGAGCGCGCGGGCCTGACCGGCCAGGTGGCGCTTGAGTTTAAGAGCGAGCCCACCGAGGTGCTGTCGGCGCTGCTTGCCGATTCGTCTGCCGTGGGCGTGCTGCCCGAGCCGTTCAAGACCGCTGCCATCGCAAAGAGCGAAGGTAAGCTGTCGGCTCCGGTAAGTCTGACCGATGTGTGGGATGAGCTGGCAGGTGACACGGGTTCGCGCCTGCTGACGGGCGTGACCGTGGTGCGCCGTGCCTTTGCCGAGGAGCATCCCGAGGCCGTGGCGGAATTCCTGAGCTGCCATGCTGCGAGCGTTGAGGCCGTGAACGCGGCGCCGGCAGACTGGGCTCAGGCCGTGGTCGATGCGGGCATCGTGGATAACGCCACGATTGCCGAAAAGGCGATTCCCGGGTGCATGCTCGTGTGCCAGACGGGGAAGGATATGAAGGCGGCGCTCGGTGGGTACCTACAGGTGCTGGCCGATGCGGACGCGAGTGCCGTGGGCGGCAAGCTCCCGGCCGATGATTTCTATTACATGGAGTAGCCCGTGCGTGCGTTTGCTCGACAAATGACAGAGCGTATGAAGGCGGTGACGGCAGCAGGTGCCGTTGCCGCCTTTTGGCTTGCCGTGTGGGTCTTTGCAGCAGCACTGGTGGCGCAGCCGTTGATTTTGCCGGGGCCAGGCACTGTTGCGATGGCGTTGCTGCGGCTGATATGCGATGCCGGCACG
>CAUCCR010000083.1:0-7560 GCA_958441355.1 uncultured Collinsella sp.
CAAAGGTCGCATACTCGTGACCCCAACGCTGGGAGCGGTAGTTGGGCCACTGCAGGCCGGCAATGGTTTTCTCGCACAGAGCGGTCAGAATCGGCGTAGCCGGTGCAGAGGGAATGTTCTTCTCGGCGAACACATACTCGCGACCGTCGGTGTCCTCGCGACGGACCAGATCCTCGGCAGCCACACCGCACTTGCGGGCGAAGCCCTGGGCGGCCTTGGTGGCGTTACCGTCGGCATCGAAGGCGATGTTGGCCGCGGGGCCGCGCTTGACCTCGTGAACCTCGTCGGTCGCGGTGGCGACGTTAGCCACGAGCGCAGCCAGGCGTCGCGGGCTCGAGATCACGCGGACCTCGCCGTGGGCCAGACCGGCCTCGTCGAGACCCTTGGCGATCATGGTGCCAAGCTGCTTGACGGCATTGTTCAGCGGCGCGGAGGGCATTTCCTCCGTACCGATCTCAAACAGGAAATCCTTAGCGTCTGCCATGGCTTACGCCACCTCGCCTTCCTGATCGGCATTCTCGTTAACTCCGGCGACCTCGGCCATATAGGCCTCGCAGCACGCCTTGGCGACGGCGCGGACGCGCAGGATGTAGTTGGCACGCTCGACCGCGGACAGGGCGCCGCGAGCATCGAGCAGGTTGAAAGCGTGGCTGCACTTCATGACGCAGTCATATGCCGGCAGCGGCAGCTTGCGCTCCAGGCAGGAATGGCACTCGGCCTCGTAGTCGTCAAACTTCTGACGCATCATCTCGACGTTAGCGACCTCAAAGTTATAGGCACTGAACTCGCGCTCGTTCTCGAGGAACACGTCGCCATAGGTCATGGGCGTTCCGTCGGGCAGATAGCTCCACACCAGGTCGTAGACGGAGTTGACGCCCTGGGCGTACATGGCAATACGCTCCAGGCCATAGGTGATCTCGACGGGCACGGGGTCGACCTCGATGCCGCCCACCTGCTGGAAGTACGTAAACTGCGTGACCTCCATGCCATTGAGCCAGACCTCCCAGCCAAGGCCCCAGGCGCCGAGCGTCGGGCTCTCCCAGTCGTCCTCGACAAAGCGGACGTCATGGTCGTTGGGGTCCAGACCGATAGCGGCAAGAGACCCCAGGTAGAGCTCCTGGGCGTTAACCGGAGAAGGCTTGATGAGCACCTGGAACTGATAGTAGTGCTGCATGCGGTTGGGGTTCTCGCCGTAGCGGCCGTCGGCGGGACGGCGGCAGGGCTGCGCATAGCAGGTGCGCCACTCGGCGGGACCGAGCGAGCGCAGCGTGGTCGCGGTATGGAAGGTACCGGCACCGACCTCGGAGTCATAGGGCTGCATAATGACGCAGCCCTGCTCGCCCCAGTACTGCTGGAGGCGCAGGATGATGTCTTGGAAGGAAAGCGATGAAGCGTTCATGCCTCTAATATCCCCTCGTCGAAACGATTACACGGTTAGGTACTGTACTATAGCGGTTTTTAGTCGATAGCGCCGATGCGGTTGAGCGGCCAGTAGCGCACAAGCGCCACAGCGATCAAATCAGAGCGATCGACGGGACCAAAGTAGCGTGAGTCGGCAGAGTTTTCGCGGTTGTCGCCCATCACCCACACGCACCCGTCGGGAACGGTGTAGGGATAGCTTACCTGAGCACCGGGCGCTTGGACCGAAAGTGGCCAGCTCATGCCCGTCGTATAGTCCTCGTCGAGCGCTTGGCCGTCAACGACCACCTTGCCATCCTGCAGGTCAACCGTCTGGCCGGCCGTGGCAATAACACGCTTGACAAGAACATCATGCTCGGAGGTGCCATCGGGGTTGTGAAACACCACGATATCGCCCTGCTTGACGGGCTGACCGAGCTCGAGGCTCACCTTTTGTGCCAGGATCTGGTCGCCAATCTCAATCGTGGACTCCATGGAGCCGGTGGGCACCACAAAGGGCTCGACCACAAACGAGCGAATCAAGAAGGTGGCGACCAATGCGATCGCGATGACCGCGATCCACTCAAAAGCGCCCCTCAACGCGGAATGCTGCGATGGAACCATTCTCACTCCTCGCTCTGCGAATACGAAGCGTCCAAAATCTCCTGCGCGTACGCACGCTCCTGGGGCGTAAGGCGCGCCGTCTCGATCAGATCGGGACGCCAGCGGCAGGTGCGCTCGATGGCGTTCTTGCGACGCCAGGCATCGACCTTGGCGTGATCGCCACTCACGAGCACCGGCGGCACGCCCTCGCCGTTGAACTCGGCGGGACGGGTGTACTGCGCGTACTCGAGCAGGCCTCCGTCCTCGGCGGTCGAGAACGACTCGTCCACATTGCTCATCTCGTCGCCCAGGGCGCCAGGAATCAGGCGTACGACGGCATCGGCAACGACCATAGCGGGAAGTTCGCCACCCGTAAGCACGTAGTCGCCAATCGACAGACGCTCATCGGCATACGCATACGCACGCTCGTCGACGCCCTCGTAGCGGCTGCACACAAACAGCAGGCGCTCACTTTTGAGCAGGCGCTCGGCCACATGTTGCGTAAAGGGCTCGCCACAGGGGGTGAAGAACACTACGGTGGGCTTGGGACCCTCGGAGCTGATGGCCTCGATGGCCTCGGCAATAGGCTCGACCTTCATGAGCATGCCCTGCCCGCCGCCGTACGGCTCGTCATCGACGGTACGATGACGGTCGTGCGTCCAGTCGCGCAGGTTATACGCCTTAAAATCAAAAAGGCCGGCCTTGCGGGCGCGGCCCAAAATCGACGTGGACATGATAGGCTCAAACATCTCGGGAAAGACCGAAAGGGTCTCAATCAGCATGTTGTCCTCCCTACTTGTCCATATCGATCAGGCCGTCCATCACGTGGACGGAAATTGTTCCTGTGTCGGGAAGATCGAGCACGACCTGCTCGATCACGGGAATCAGTACCTCGCCGTACCGATCACCCTCGACAACCCAAACATCGTTAGCGGGCGTCGACATGATCTCAACGATCGTGCCGAGCGAACCGAAGCGCTCGTCGACCACCTCGCGACCCATCAGGTCGGTATAGGCAGCGTCGAGCGAATCGAGCTCAAAGTCGTCACGATTTGCCAGCACGTAGCATCCCGTGATGCCCTCGGCGGCCGTCAAGTCGTCAATGCCCTCAAACGAGACCAGATCGCCATCGCCCGTATCTGTGACGGACACGACCGTGCAAAAGCGGTCGCGCTTGAGCGCCGGCGGCGTCAGGGCGACGCGCATACCAGGCTCTAATACAGAAGGAAGCCCCCGCAGCGGCTGCGCGAGGACCTCCCCCTTCCTTCCGTGCGGCTTGACCACACGGGCGATGTTTTTGTACTGGGACCTCAAGGTCCTAGCCCAGAACCTCTACCTCGACAGCAGTGTCGAGGCGAGCGGCCAGTGCACGGGCGAGCGTGCGAATGGCCTTGATGGTACGGCCACGACGGCCGATGACCTTAGCGACGTCATCCTCGGCGACCGAAACCTCAATCGTAGAGGCGTCGTCACCATCGATGACCTCAAGGCTCACGGAATCCGGGTCGTCGACGATCTGAACAACGAGATATTCGACGAGATCGGCGATGCGATCTGAGAGCATTGCCTCACCCTCGAGCTGTGCAGCGTCAACCTCAGGCACGATTTACTCCTCGGCGCCCTCAGCGGCCTCAGCGGCAGCCTTAGCGGCCTCGGCCTCTTTGGCGAGCTGCTTCTTGGACTTCTTGACGACGGTCTCGGTCTTCTCGCCCTCATTGGCGGCCTTGACCAGAGCGGCGACGGCGTCGGTGAGCTGAGCGCCCTTGGACTGCCAGTCGGCGATCTTCTCGAGGTCGAGGTTGATGGTCTTGGGGGCGGTCATCGGGTTGTAGCGGCCAACCTCCTCGATGATACGACCGTCACGCGGGGCGCGGGAATCGGCGACGACGACACGGTAGTACGGACGCTTCTTAGCGCCGTGACGAGCAAGGCGAATCTTGACTGCCAAAGGAAACTCCTCCAACCAAGCAGCTTTAGGCTGCAACTACAAACAAACAGTTGAACATAATACGCCATCGACGCGGGCAGGTGAAGTCCGTGAGACCAACTTCTTCGGTGTAGTCGAGGGCAAATCCATATCTTAGACAAGAATTCGGGATTTGCAAGCACATACACGCGCCCCACATGAGCTGCGCGGTATACTCATGACATGGAAAGACGCGAACATACATACGGTTATGAGGATGCCATGGGCGTCACGCCGCCTCCCTGGACGGGTCCGGCGGTGGGCCTGATGGACCTTGATGCATTTTTTGCGAGCGTGGAAATGCTCGATCATCCCGAATGGCGCGGAAAGCCACTCATCGTGGGCGGAGACGCCGATTCGCGTGGCGTCGTGTCCACGTGTTCATATGAGGCGCGTCGCTTTGGCGTGCACTCCGCCATGGCCTCGGCCGAGGCGCGGCGCTTGTGCCCGCAAGCCATTTGGACGCACGGGCACTTTGATCGCTACCGCGAGGTGAGCGCGCAGGTCATGGCGATTCTCGCCGACGAGACTCCGCGCGTTGAGCGCGCATCCATCGATGAAGCCTTTATCGATATCACACCGGGTCGCTTTGCGCCCGAAGACCCGCTGCTGGTTGCGCGGCGTATAAGCGACCGCGTGGCAGGGCTGGGAGTGACCTGTTCCATTGGCGTGGGCTGCAACAAGACGGTCGCAAAGATCGCAAGCGAGCGGGATAAGCCGTTTGGGCTGACCATCGTGCGCCCCGGAACCGAGCAGCGCTTTTTGGCCGCGCTGCCGGTATCTGCCATGAGCGGCATCGGGCGCTCGGCCGAGGAGCGACTGCGCCGCATGCGCATCTACACCCTCGGCGAGCTATCACGTGCACCGGAATCCACCTTGGCCTCTATTTTTGGCGTCAACGGCGAACGCATGCGCCAGCGTGCGCTGGGACTCGAAATCTCCGAAGTCACGAGCCTCGATGAAGAGCGCGAGGTCAAGTCGGTCAGCAATGAACGCACCTTTGCTAAAGATTTGACTGAGCGTGGGGATATTGAGGCGGCGATTGCGCTGTTGGGAGAGTCAGTGGGACGCCGTCTGCGCCGTCAGGGGCTGACGGGCGCCACGGTGACGCTCAAGCTCAAGTATTCGTATGGCAGCGGGCGTACGGCACAGCGCCGGCTGCCTCATCCGACCGACGATGAGAACATCTTCGTGGCGGTTGCACTCGAACTGCTCGACAACATCTGGCAGGATGGCATGCATGTTCGCTTAGCGGGCATCGGCATGAGCGACTTCGACCACCAAGGCGGCATCCAGACTGACCTGTTCTGCGAGATCGATGACCGCGGAGCCCAATCCAGCGACCGCCGCGACCTCTCCGTCGCCATCGACGCCGTCCGAGACAAATTCGGCGACACCGCCCTTTCCTTCGGCCGCCAATCCCGCTTCAACGATTAGTCCCTTAGGCAAAAAGAAAGCCGGGCAGCTGCGAATGATGCAGCTGCCCGGCGAACGGTAAAGGATAGCTAAAAAGCCCCGTCCCAAATGAACTACTAAAGGAGGTCGAGGGGAAGCTGGGGGGCGTCGCCCCAGAGCTTCTCAAGACGGTAGAAGTCACGTGCCTCGGGAGTGAAGACGTGGACGACAACCGAACCATAGTCCATGAGCATCCAGGTCTTCTGCTCGCGGCCCTCGATGGAGAACGGATGCTCGCCGCAAGCCGCGGCGACCTTCTCCTCGATCTCGTCGACGATAGAATCGACCTGGCGGTTGTTGGTACCGGTGGCAAGCACAAAGTAGTCGCATACGTCGGAAAGCTCGGTCAGGTCGAGCACCTGAACGTCCTCGCCCTTCTTGTCGTAGGCGGCCTGCGCGGCGGCGCGGGCGACATCCTCGGCGGCGACACCGCTCGCGGACAGCGAGGCGGCAGTGCGGTCGGACGTGGCGACGAAGCTCTTGTGCTCCACACCTTCAAGAATCTGCTCGTCGGTCATGGTCTCGTCGGCCATGGAATACCTCTTTCTAGACAGCCCGAGCTAGCGCAGCTGGGCGTAATGGTTGTAAATCGTAATAGCCGTGGGATAAAGATAGCGCCCGGACTGGATCACATAGACCAAACCCTGCGCAAAACAGGAGAAGAACAACTCATCGAGCGTCGACTCCCCCACCATCTTGCGCAGCGCATGCGCATAGTCGCCGTGGCGGTTGGGCTCGATGGCATCGGCCACAAAGACCACCATATCGAGCGGCGTCATGTCGCAGGCACCCACGGTGTGACGGTCGACAGCCTGGAAAACGGCCGGCGACAGCTCGGGAAAAAGCTGCGGAAGCTCATAGGCGGCAACCGGGCCATGCAAAAGCGGCGTCGCGGCAGACGGAGAGCCGGCAATCTTAATGCCGTAATGCAGAGCGCGCGTGACCAGCTCGTCGTCGGAGAGCACTTTGTCCCAGTCATGGATCAGGCCGGCGGCAGCGGCATCAAAGCGGTCGACGCCGTAGACCTCGGCCAGATGAAGTGCGGTCTCGGCAACACCCAGCGAATGCACATAGCGCTTGCGCTTATCCTTCATGCGAACATCGAGCAGCTCTTGAATGCGCTTGAGCAGCGCGCGCTCATCGCCCTCAAACTGATCCTCTACCGACAACGTAGACCCCCATCACTCAAAATCTTCTTGGCCCAAATCGGCATATAGCCTGCGTTTGCGAATGTAGCCGAGCACGGACTCGCTCGTAAGATAGCGCACGCTCATGCCGCGAGCAACTCGCTTACGAATGTTCGTCGAGCTGATCGCCAGCGCCGGAATCTGAATATAGCGCACGTCGAACGGCAGCCCCGACTCTTTGATTCGGGCACGCGCCGTATCGATATCAAAGCCCGGTCGCGTCGCCGCAATAAAGGTAGCAAGCTCAGCGATTCGTTCGGCATCATGCCAGGTCACAATATCGATAATCGCGTCGGCGCCCGTAATAAAGTAGAGCTTTACCTGCGGCGGGTAAAAGTCGCGAAGGGCATGAAGCGTATCGGCCGTATAGGTTACACCCGGACGGTCAATCTCGAACCGGCTCGCCAAAAAGGCCGGGTTCGCAGCGGTGGCGAGGACCGTCATGGCATAACGGTCCTCGGCAGGCGTCACCGGCTTGTCAAGCTTAAAGGCAGGAGAGCCCGCCGGCATAAAGAGCACGGCATCCAAGTCGAGGGACTCACGCGCCTGCTCGGCGGTCACCAGGTGCCCGTAATGGATGGGATCAAAGGTACCACCCATAATGCCGAGCCTAAACTCCTGCCCGTCCTCTAGAGGAAGCTCGGGCAGACCGATTCCACCGCGCAGCGACATGGCTTACTCGCCCTCCGAGGTCTCGGCATCGCCCGCGGCATCCGCCGCATCGACAACCTCGACGCCCTCATCCGCAGCATCGGCCACGTCAATGGCCTCAACGGCAACGTCCTCACCAGTATCCTCGAGCTCTTCGTACTCCGAGAAGTCCTCGGCGCCCTCAAAGTCAAAGGCGCGCTGGCAAATGCGGACCTCGTCGCCCGCACGGCAACCGGCCTTCTCGAGCGCGTCGTCAACACCCATACGCGCAAACTTATGCTGCAGGTAAATGACGGCTTC
>CAUCCR010000084.1:0-7511 GCA_958441355.1 uncultured Collinsella sp.
GATGAGTTGATGGTATCTGTTAAATGTCACGTACGATTCACATCTGGTGGGTACCCTGATGGCTACACGAAACGAAGCAGATTTACACCGGGAGGACCCCGTATGACAACCAAGTACACCGACGCGCCACGCACGCGCGTCATGACGCCGGCATCGCTCAACAACGGCGTGCACGAAAACCATTCCATCGGACAGACCATGGCCATCGCGCCCAAAAAGGGCCTGTTTGACGACATTTCCATTCCCCAGATCATCGCCGGCGCCGCAGCTGCCGCCACGAGCGTGGCGCTTGCTTCAAAGATCGGCATTGCCGGCTCGGTGATTGGTGCCGCTGTGAGCTCAGTCATCACTGTTGTGTCCTCGCAGGTCTATCGCCACTTTATCTCCGCCAGCGCCGAAGCAATCAAGGGCACGCATGCCGCTGTCGACTACCCTGCCGGCGCCTACGAGCCCGTTGAGCCCGATGTCGAGGAGCACCTAGGTGGCGCCGCGACCACGCAGGAGATGCGCCAGGTTGCGGGACGCGCGACCACGGCGCGCGTCGCCCCCAACAGCCTGCGCGCCAAGGCGGCGGCAGAGCGCAGCCAGACGCAAAAGAAGGTCATCGTCTTCTCGATCGCTATCGCCATCGTCGCGGTCATCGCCTGCGCCGGCGCCATCCTTATCACCACTGCCGGTGAGGGTCTGGGCGAGCGTCCCGAGCCAATCCTGTCGTCGCGCACGACCGAGAGCGATGCAAATGGCAACACCCAGTCGCAGGATCAGCAGGCACAGACGGACGACACGCAAGACAGTCCTACCTCTGCCAATTCGTCCTCGAACACCCAAAACCAATCGCAGGGCACCGATTCCTCTACGGCCAACAGTGGCACGCCGTCCGGCACGACCGACTCAAGCCAAACGACTGACGGTTCACAGCCGAACACGGGAGGCCAGACGAGCGACACCACGTCGGGAACGGGCACGGCAGACAGTAACAACACCAACAGCTCGAACAGCTCGAGCGGAACCGCGTCCGGCACGGCATCTGACAACTCGAGCCAAGGCACGGCATCGGGCAACTAAGCACATTTGCCTCTCATAGATAACCGACCTGTATAACGGGCGCGAATCGACAGCGGTTCGCGCCCGTTTGCCTTGGGCGCCGCCATGGCGAACGCTATGCGATGGTAAGATGCTTTACATGTGTAAAGAGGAGATTTGCCATGAGCAAGACAATAGTTAGGCCCACGCTTTCGCTGGGCAACCACATCTATCTGTATCGCCTGCTACGCGATGCGATTGGATGCGGCAAGCAAACGTTTATGACGCAGGTCGAGGAGGCGCTCGCCGCAGGCGACATGACCGCTTATGACCTGGGCTTTGAGTCCACGCGCGAGCTGCTCGAGGAACTTAACGACTGCATTAAGCTGACCGTCTTTAAAGGCGGCCGCCTGTATGCCACCGTCATCGCCAACGAGGCCTGGGATGCTGCGCTTGCCAAGGGCGAGGACAAGCCCAAGACCGCCAAGGGCGCCAAGCAGTCCTACAAAAAGAAAAAGCGCGGTGAGAAGGGCCTCAAGGCCGTGCGACCCAAGCACGTTAAGCGCACCGAGCCAGAAACCATGGTTGAAGCCGCGCCGGAACCCGAGCCCGAGACAGAGATCGAAGTCGCTATTGAGGTAACGGCAGAAGCCGAAACCGAAATCGCCGCCACGACCGATTCCGAAGTCATATCCGAGCAGGAAGCCACTGTGGAGCTCAACGAAGCGCCCAAGTCGACAACCGAAGAAGCCGCTGACCAACCCGAGCCGTCTGCGTTCCAAAACAGCGATGTCTTTGGCGACGAGGCCGAGGACGATCAGTCCGACGAGCCCGCAGATCAAGACGCTACCGAGTCGACACCGGAGCCCGAGACGCCGCAGCCCGCCATCTCGCTCACGGTCGTCTATGACCCCGAGAACGCCAACGCCGGCATCACCACCATGGCATCCACGCCCATCGAAGCAAAGTCGAGCGTCGAGAACGAGGACGCGACGCAGGTTGAGGTTGAAACCGCAGCTGCAGACGCGCCCGTCACCGTGGAGCCCGCAGATTCCACGATCAAGCCGGAAGCGACGCCGGAGCCCGCACCCGTCATCGAATCCGTGCCCACCTCTGCTTGCGGCCAAATTCCCGCACCGGCACCGGCTTCGGCACCCGCAGCGGCCCCAACCCCCGCACCCGCAGCACCGACCATCCCCGAGGACTTCCCCATCGATTTCGCAACCGAGGTCTTCTGCCCCGGCCCGCTTCTGCACCAGCTGTCGACCTATCTCCCCTACGGCGCCGATACCCTCGGCATTGTCGGCGAGTACTACTGGATCGCCCGCGAGCGCGGTACCATCGAGGCCGCGCGAAACCGCGCAAGCTTCCCCCTGCGCTACACGCAGGACGGCGAGCGCCACGAGGTTGCCGTGCGCATCCGCCGCAACACCACCGGCGGTCTCGGATCCACCTGGGCCATCGATAAAGTCGAGCCTTCTACCAAGTAACAAAAAGGGACGATAACCCCAAGGTTATCGTCCCTTTCTCGTTAGGTCACCTGAGCTCGACTAATCACGTGTCAGCTTACGGTGAATACGATGCGGCTGGGCTGCGTCCTCGCCAAGGCGCTCGATGCGGTTGGCCTGATAGGCCTCAAAGTTGCCCTCAAACCAATACCAGTTGCCCGGGTTCTCGTCGGTGCCTTCCCACGCCAGGATGTGCGTGGCGACGCGGTCCAGGAACATACGGTCGTGGCTAATGACCACCGAACAGCCCGGGAACTCGAGCAGCGCCGCCTCGAGCGAGGACAGCGTCTCGACGTCGAGGTCGTTCGTGGGCTCGTCGAGCAGCAGCAGGTTGCCGCCCTGCTTGAGCGTAAGCGCCAGGTTCAGACGGTTGCGCTCGCCACCGGAGAGTACGCCGGCGCGCTTCTGCTGGTCCTGGCCCTTAAAGCCAAAGCTCGCCACATAAGCGCGGCTCGGAACCTCAGTCTCGCCGACCATCATGTGGTCCAGGCCATCCGAGACGACCTCCCACAGGTTCTTATCGGGGTCGATGCCAGAACGGTTCTGATCGACGTAAGAAATCTTGACGGTCTCGCCCACCTCGAGCTCGCCCGAAGTCAGCGGCTCCAGACCCACAATCGTCTTGAACAGTGTGGTCTTACCGACACCGTTGGGGCCGATGACGCCCACGATGCCGTTGCGCGGCAGGGTGAATGATAGGTCGTCGATGAGCACACGGCCATCGAACTCCTTGTGCAGGTGATGGGCCTCGAGTACCTTGTTGCCCAGACGCGGGCCCACAGGGATGCGGATGTCGGTCCAGTCGAGCTTCTGGCTTGCGCGGGCCTCGGCCTCCATCTCCTCGTAGCGAGCCAGACGGGCCTTGTTCTTGGCCTGGCGAGCCTTGGGCGAGCTGCGTACCCACTCGAGCTCGGCCTCCATGCGCTTGGCGAGTTTGGCGTCACGGTTGCCCTGTGCCTCGATACGCGCGGCCTTGGTCTCCAGATACGTGGAGTAGTTGCCCTTGTAGGGATAGAGGTGGCCACGGTCGACCTCGCAGATCCACTCGGCAACGTTATCCAGGAAGTAGCGATCGTGCGTGACGGCAAGCACCGCGCCCTGGTAGTTGTGCAGGAAGTGCTCGAGCCACAGGATCGACTCGGCGTCCAGGTGGTTCGTGGGCTCGTCGAGCAGCAGCAGGTCGGGAGCCTCGAGCAGCAGCTTGCACAGGGCCACGCGACGGCGCTCGCCGCCGGAAAGTACGTTGACCGGCATGTCGGAATCGGGCAGCTGCAGGGCGTCCATGGCCTGGCCGAACTTGGAATCGATATCCCAGCCGTCGGCGGCGTCGATCTCGTCCTGGAGCTTGCCCATCTCGGCCATGAGGGCGTCCATGTCGCAATCCGGGTCGCACATCTCCTCGCCGATCTTATTGAAGCGATCGACCTTGGCGATCATATCGCCAAACGCCATGCGCACGTTCTCGATGACGGTCTTGTCGTCGTCGAGCGGCGGCTCCTGCTGCAGGATGCCCACAGTGTAGCCGGGGGTGAGCCTGGCATCGCCGTTGGAGACCTCCTCGATGCCGGCCATAATCTTGAGCAGGGTCGACTTACCCATGCCGTTGGGACCCACGACGCCGATCTTGGCACCGGGGTAGAAGCTCAGGGTCACGTCGTCAAGGATTACCTTGTCGCCATGGGCCTTGCGAGCCTGATACATCTGGTAGATAAACTCCGCCATATGTCTGTTCTATCCTTTCTACCTGCTGTTTCCCTATTCTTGATTCGCTTTAGTGGAAACGAAATGAGGGAACCAGCTCTGAAACGTAACGAAAAAGGGGCATGGTTGCCCACACCCCCTAATACTACCTGGGAAAAGTCCCCCGGAACATACTATGAACTGCGTACGCTAGTTTTCCGCAACCTTAACGAGCGGCTCGCTGCGATTTGCGCCACAACAGATACGAGTAGACGTAAACGGCTCCAACCGAGCCAAACGCCAGAGCCGCAATCACCGCGGCGACGACTTCACTCGAAAGCACGCTGCCTGCCACGCCCATCACAATCAGGCCAATACCCAGCACCATAAAGCAGGCGCCGCCAAAACGCTGAGTACGGCGCCAGTTCTCGGGATCGGCAAGCGCCCAAGGTGTCTTGATACCGAGCGTATAGTTCTGCTTCACACGCGGCAAGTAGTTGCCTACGCCGATGAATAGCAAACCGACAACACCGGAAATCAGCACGTTAACCGAACCGACCGACGGCACCACGCCCCAGACCGTAAGCTCTCCCAGCCAGCTTATGGCGCACATGAACAAGGTGAAGGCGATTACGAAGCCCTGGTAGAACTTGCCCGAGGTTCGATATGCCTCGCCCTTGGGGTCGATGCGCGGCACCATGCGGAACATTGCGAGAAGCGCCAGAGGCAGCACGCCGAGCGCGGAGGCCATCCAACTAGGACCCCAACCGTCGACGGCGCCGTTCGCGCCCCAGTGCGTGGGAATCTGTGCAGGCAGGCTCGGCATCACCATGAGGTGCGCTACAACATTAATAGCGCAGACCACAACAAGCATGGCCCACACGCGCGACGATACCCCCGTGGCGTGAATGCCCTTGTTTTCGTTATTCATCCTTATCACCTTCCGTGTTTGTAAAGCCCATAAACCAACCGATCAAGTCCTGCATGACGGTGGTGTTTAAGCTGTAAACGATGTTTTGGCCATGACGTTCGTCGGTCACCAACCCGGCGTTTTTGAGCGTCGCCAAGTGATGGCTCAACGACGGCTTGCTGATGTCAAAATGCTCGGCAAGCTCCCCGGCCGTGCAATTGCCCTCGCGCAGCAACTCCAAAATGCGCCGTCGCGTTGGATCGGCAAGCGCCTTAAAACCCTCTCCCGGCATAAGACCTCCTCTCATCATCTCTCATGACGTGCACACTATACTCAGTATTTAGATGTTTGTCTAACTATCTAATCGCAATGCTTCAAACCACATCAAAGCAAACGCCATCGCAACCTATGGGCGATTACCTATAATGGCGATAGCTAAAACACGACCTGCTTCCCCATCGGAGGATATTTATGACCGAAACCACAGCCGCAACTCCCATCGAGACACGCGACACCAAGCTCGAGATTATCATGGGCCGCGAGGCACTCGATAAGCTCGCCGATGCTACGGTGCTAGTGCTCGGCTGCGGAGGCGTGGGCTCCAACTGCTGCGAGGCACTCGCCCGCGGCGGCATCGGTCATTTCGTCATTCTGGATAAGGACATCATCGCGCCCAGCAATATCAATCGCCAGGCCATCGCCTTTCACAGCACCGTCGGCAAGCGCAAAGTCGACGTCATGGAGGCTATGATTCACGACATCAACCCTACCGCTACCGTCATCAAGCGCACCGAATACCTGCTGAGCGACAACATCGATGATTTCTTCGTGAGCGTTTTGGAGCAGACGGACGGCAAGCTCGACTACGTCGTCGACGCCATCGACACCATCTCGGCCAAGCTCACCATTGCCAAATATGCTCAGGACCACGACATTCGTTTGGTTAGCTCCATGGGCGGGGCCAACAAGCTCCATCCCGAGTGCCTCCGCTTTGCCGACATTTTCGATACGGTACGTGACCCCATGAGCCGCATCATGCGCAAAGAATGCAAGAAGCGCGGAATCAAGAGCCTGCATGTACTGTTTAGCTGCGAGGAATCGGTTAAGACACAGCCCCGCGACCCTTCCAACATCCACGAGCGCACCGAGCTGGGAACCGCCAGCTTTATGCCGCCCATCATGGGCCAGATGATTGCCGGCGAGGTTATCCGCCAGATCAGTGGGCGCGGCACCGAGCGCGTGCGCGCCGATGGCCAGCGCCTGGACTAGCAGGATGCCCTGCGATGGAACCGCGATTCTTTGACACGCATTGTCACCTTGATTTGATGCTCAGCCCCGATGCTACGGCCAATGAGTCGGCGGCATTGGGTCTGGGGCTCTTTGACTGTGGCATCGACCCACGCGACTTCACGGCAGCAAAAAAGCAGGCCAGCCGCTACCCAAACATTATCGCCGGCGTCGGCCTCCACCCCTGGTGGCTCGCCGACGGCCGCTGCGGTCCTGCCGAAGTCAATCTGCTTTGCGAAGTTGCTGCCCAAGAACGCTACATCGGCGAAGTCGGACTCGACTTTTCCGCGCGCTTTGCTGGAAGTGAGCCGCTACAAATACAGGCACTTAACCGGCTCTGCGATGCGCTCGTGCAGCATCCTCTTACCGGGCGCGTAATATCAATTCACGCCGTTCGTTCGGCAGGAGCCGTACTGGACGTCCTCGAATCGCATGGACTACTCATCCCAAACCCCGACTCCCCCGTTATCATCTTCCACTGGTTTAGCGGTACTTCGGACGAACTCGTCCGCGCGCGTAATGCGGGCTGTTATTTTTCCGTCAACGAACGCATGCTCGCATCTAAACGAGGACGCGAATACGTACGACAAATTCCACTCGATCGTTTACTGCTCGAGACCGATGCACCAGCGGAGGCAAACGCAGAAATAAGCGCACAGTCACTCATCAGATCGCTCGAAAGCGCCTCAGAACACGTCGCCTCGCTCAAAAAATGCGACGCAAAGCATATTGAGTCGGCGGTTTTAGCGAATGCACACTCTGTTTTTAGCCTTCGCTAACCCCTGTGGTCAAAAAACGTCAAATATGAGTACTGCTAGCGAAATGGATACATTACTCTGAGCTTTCCGACCACCAGAATAATCTACGATTGTCCATTAACTAACACTTTTACAGTCACTCATCCTGCATTTTCGCAATCTTAAACCCCTCCAAACGCTCAAATCACGTCTGAAGGGGTCGATTTTGCTGCGACTAAATTAGTCACAGTACTCATATTTGGCTTTTTTTGACCACCGAGTCACGGGAAGGCACCAATACAGCTCCCCGGGACAGCTCGGCTATTCGACGATTGGTGCTCCGTGGCCCCAAGAACCTTCCATGCC
>CAUCCR010000085.1:0-7506 GCA_958441355.1 uncultured Collinsella sp.
GGCAAACCGGCGCTGCGAGGCGCCGCGAGTGCCGAGCTGCTCGAGGAGGAGCGTGGTGACGGCCGCATCCCGGGGCTTAAGAAGGGCTTTCCCGGTGAGGGCGGCAACATGGACTTCGATGCACTGCTCGATCGCGTGGAGGCCGGCATCGCCGAGCGCTTGCGCGAACTCGAGGCGGGCAACGTTGCCGCCGTCGACCCGGCGTCGGCTCAGGCCGCGCATGCGCGCTGCTCGTATAACCACGAAGGAACGTTTGTAAGGAGGGACGTGTAGACCATGGATCTTTCGACTTTGATGCCGCAACAGCTGCAGATTGTCAAAACGCTCGACCGCCCGCTGTTTGTCTCGGCGGGCGCCGGTTCGGGTAAGACCTTTACCCTCACGCGCCGCATCGTCTACGCGCTCTCGCCCGAATCCGGTCCTTTTGCCGAGCATCTGGACCAGGTGCTCGCCATTACCTTTACCAAAGACGCCGCGGCCGAGATTCGCGACCGCGTGCGCCGTGCGCTTATCGAAGAGGGTATGGACGAAGAGGCCCTGACGGTCGACGACGCTTGGATTTCGACCATTCACGGCATGTGCTCGCGCATCTTGCGCGCGCACGCGCTGGAGCTGGGCATCGACCCCGAGTTCACGGTGCTTACCGATACCGATGAGCTTATGGATCAGGCTGTCGAGCATGTGCTGGGGCGCGCGACGGCGCCCGATGCCGCGCCCGAGCTCGCCGCCTCGCTTAAGGCCCTCTACGCCTGGTATCCCATGGCGGGCGAGGGCGGGCCGTTTGGCGCCGGTACCACCATAAAAGGCCTGGTGCGCGACCTGTTGGAGCTATCGAGCCAGCTGCCGGGCGGCATGGACGATGTGCGCGTGGCACGCGGCCAGGCCGACACCTCGGCGCTTGCCGATGCCTATCGTGCGGCGCTGGGCGCAAGCAAGGCCACGACCGAAAAGGCGCAGGTGGCACTCGACGCCATCGACGCGTTTGAGGCGAGCGGCAAAACCATGGAGGATGCGGCGCGACTCATGATGTCGTGCAGCATGCCTCGGGCGAGCAAGGCATTCCCCAAGGAGCAGGTGGAGCTACTCAAGGCCGAGGCGGCCGATGCGTTTATCAATATCGTGCTTGCCTGCGGCGGCCCGGCGCTCGATGCGCTGGTGGGGCTTGCCCGTGCTGTGGAGGCGGAGTACCGCGCGCTCAAGGCCGGCCAGTCCGCGCTCGACAATAACGATCTGTTGCGCATGGCATACGAGGCACTGCGCGATTATCCCGCCATCCGAGCCGCCTACGAGGGTCGCTTTAAGATGGTCATGATCGACGAGTTCCAAGATACCGACCAGATGCAGGTCGATCTGATTCGCTATCTGACGGGCGCGGGGGAGCGCGCGCTGTGCACCGTGGGCGATGCGCAGCAGTCGATTTACCGCTTCCGTGGCGCCGAGGTCGAGGTATTCCGTCGCCAGGAGCGCAAGGTGGGTTTGACGGCGGCGCCCGATGTGGCTGCCGCGACCGATGCCCCCGCCGGCGAGCTCGTCAAGCTCGTGCGCAATTTCCGCAGCCACGACGAGGTGCTGCGCTACGTAGCACGCGTCTTTGACGGCGACACCGGTGGTTTGATGCAGGGGTTCTTGGATCTTGAACCGAGCGACAAACGCAAAGACAAGCTCAAGGCAAAGGCTTCGCGCCGCCAGGCGCTGTTCGTTGCCGGTGGCAGCACGCAGGAGCGAACGCAGGCGAAAGCTCGTGCGATTGCGGAGCGGTTCCAGGCGCTCGTCAAAGCGGGGCAGCCCCAGGGCGATATGGTGTTGCTGCTGGGCCGCATGACCAATGCCGATGTCTATGCGCAGGCCTTCCGCGACCAGGGGCTCGACTGCGTGATCGCAGGCGGCTCAGTCTTTGCCCAAGCTGCCGAGGTACAGACGGTACGCGCCCTGGTCTGCGCGCTCGCCAATCCGGCCGATACGGCGCAGGGCCTTATGCCACTGCTGGCCTCGCCGATGTTTGCGCTCGGCGCCCAGGAGTTCCTGGCGCTGGCGACCAAACTCGACGATCAGACGGGCGAGACGTCGCGCCGCAACATCGATGCGGGCATCATGAGCGATTCCGATGTGCCGGGTTTGCAGAACCTGCCGCTCGTGACGCGTGCCCGCGAGGTGCTGCGCTACGCGCTTCGTCGCGTGGGACGCGATTCGTTCGCCGCCATCGCGCGCGACGTGGTCAATGCTTCCGGCTGGTTCGTGCGTCTGGCGCAGCGCGGCCCCGAGGGCAAGGCCATCGCCGCCAACGTGCTCAAGGCGCTCGATGCCGTGGCCGAGGCAGAGGCCGAGCTCGGCAATTCTCCGCGCTCCATCGCGCTCGCCTTCGACCGCTTCTTGGCGGGCAAGGAGGCTCCGGGCGCGCTCAACGAGGAGGGCGACGGCGCGGTGCGCATCATGACCGTGCATGCGTCCAAGGGTCTGGAGTATCCGGTCGTAGCGGTCGCCGAGTGCTTTGGCGTGCGTAAGTCCTCGGGTGCGGCACAGATGGGTCGCGTCGAGGGCGGAGCGCAGGTCGTGGCACTGCCGGCGCGCTTCGATGGCGTTAAGCTTGCCGACGGGACCTTCGTGAAGGGCGATGACGTCAAAAAGCAGTTTGAACATGCGTTTAAGGGCAAGGGCACGTCGCTGTGGTTGCCGCCAGAGCTTATGGAGGACGTATGCGCGACGGGCTCTCCCGCCGAGGCATTTGCCCGCCTGCGCAACGACGACCTGCAACTTTCGCTTGAGGAGCGGGCTCGTCTGCTCTATGTCGCCATGACGCGAGCGCGTGAGCTGGTCATTTTGGCGATGGACGCCGGCGTGAGCCGCGGCAAGGTGACGGCGCCGACCTTCGATGTCGAGACGGATCTGACTTACGACGTGCTGCGCCGCATCCTGCCGACCGGCAGCCTGGACATGCCGCAGCTCGATAGCGACCGTTTAGCGTTCGACAACTCCAAGCCGGGCGACTACGAGCTCATCTCGCTGGCGGACTTTACGTTTGGCGAGCAGGTGTTTGAGGCCAACGCTTCGCTGGATGTCGAGGGCAGGCTTGTTCGTGGCGATGCCGATGCCGCCGATAATGCTGCGCGCTCAACCGTTCCCGGTCCTGCCGACCCCGAGCCCGATTCGTTTGAGCTTGTGTATCCCCAGGCAGTGGGCGTGCGCATGGGCACCTGTCCATTCCCGGCGCGTGACTCATATAGCTACTCGTCAATCGCCGCGGCACTGCATGCCGAGACGGAAGACCGTGCCGCCGAGACGCGCGTGCCCATGGACGAGGCTGGCGATGATGCGGAGTCGGATGGTTCCGAGATGACGGATGCAGACGTGGCCGCCGTTGAGCCCGCCGGCAATCCCATGGCCTTGGGTTCGGCCTTCCACGCCGCCTGCCAGTGGCTCATCGAGATGGGTGCCGATGCGCTGCCCGCTGAGCGTGCCGATGCGCTGGCGCGTCTGTGGTGCCTGACGCCGGAGCAGCGCGAACGCTTCGACGTTGCCCTGGACCGCTGGCTCAAGTCGGCTGTTCGTGCCGACCTGCTCGCGTGGCCGTGCGTTCGCGCCGAGGTGCCGTTCTTTTCACTGGGCTGCGAGGACGAGGACATTGCCCGCTACGGTGTCTATGCCGAGGGCGCCATCGATGCACTGGCGACCGACCCGGCCGATCCGTCGCGCGCACTGGTCATCGATTACAAGACAGGTGGCACGCCGGATGAGACGCCGGGCCAGCTGCTCGAGAAGCACGCCCTGCAGGCGCGTGTCTACGCCGATGTGTTGCACAAGGCGGGCTTTGAGGCCGTGACCGTCAAGTTCGTCCGCGTGGAGCAGCCGGATCTAACCATCTTCGTCGAACCCGCCGAACCTCAAGTAGTCACCTACAACCTCTAGCCACCTCAGGCTTTACGGTGCTATTTGGTTAGTTTTGCGGCCGTAAAGCCCTCAATCGTCCAAATAGCACCGCAACGCATGGGAGAGCCTGGGGCGGTACAATGACTCGAACGGTTCAAACGAATAAGGAGCCATCATGCAGCTCACCAAAACGCTTAAGGTGACGCCGGAGGAGCTTTTTGACGCTCTGGCGGGGTCCATCATGCAGGATATCGAGAACGCCACGGGCAAGCGTCCCAGCCGCAACAAACTCAACGGCTATAAGTACGAGAAGCGTGCCCAGTCTGCAAAAGGCAAGGCCAAGGGCACGGCGATCAAGGTTAAGATCAAGCACTTTGACTACCCGTGCCTCTATGAGGTCCGTTTTCAGTATGCGGCGGGCATCAATACCATGCGCTATGAGGCTGCACCTGCTGGCGATGGTGCCTGCGAGCTCACCTATACCGAGGATTTTCAGGGTGTGGGTGGCAGCACGTCTGGCACGCGCGGCAAGCTCGGCCTCTTCTTCTATGAGCGCAAGCTCAAGAGCCACGCCAACCAGACGATTGATCAAATCGTCAAATACATCGAGGGTGAGCGCCGCGTAAAGGCTAATCCCGCCTTCGCCGATGATACTGCCGAAAACGCTTCGGATGTATTCCATTGATACCCTGTGCAAAAGCTTTACCGCTCTTCACATCAACTGTGAACACTTCAGGCTTCGAATCAGTAGCGAGCGGCCCGACAAAAATAGTTGTTGGTAGTGCCAAATGAATAAGAATGCCACTACGCAACTGCACGTCTATTCCGCCTTTTTCGTTCTCACGGGATTTGTTTTAAATCGGGGAGTGTTTCTACTTTTCCTTGCGGAGAAAGGAATGTCTGTTACGGAAATCGCGCTTTATCAAGCCCTGTTCAACATAGCAACGGTCGTCCTCGAGCTGCCAACAGGGCTGATAGGCGATTTCTTTGGAAAGAAGTTTTCGATTCAAGTGGGCGTGCTGCTGCTTTTCTTTCATACCGCCGGCATGCTGTTGCTCTCAGGCCCCTTTCTTGTCGTGCTTTCCCTTGTTGAGGCACTCGCCTACTCCCTTCAATCGGGATCCGAACAAGCACTTTTATATGAAATTGCCCGAAATGCCGGTCAAGGAGAGCGCTTCCTCACCATCAACGCTCGGCTGCTTGCCGCGCAATCAATCGCTACGGGAATGGCAATTGTGCTCGGATCTTTCATTGCCCAAGTATCTTGGAGTGCCCTCTACGTATGTGTCTCCGTTTTCTATCTCCTGCAGCTTTTCCTTCTGTATCCCATTGAGAGGACGGAAACGACCCGTTCTGAAAGATCAGAAAAGGGGAGGTTTGACGCAGTCAAGATGTTCAGGCGCGAGACCTGGCGCGTTGGAGAATCCGCTTTTGCGGTATTGCTTCTCCTCATCGGCACAAGCATGCTCGACGGATTCTACGGGAGTTATTACAACTTGAATCAGTTGGTATTCGACGCATTTGATGCTCCCGTCTCCATAATAGGAATCTTTTTCGGTGCATCCTATGCAGTAAATGCGACGGCCTACATTGCAGCAGATTTCTTCTCATCGCGTTTCGGGAAAAGAAATACCATGCGCGGCTCGATGCTAATTGAGGCTGGCCTTTTCATGATTCTTCCGTGGTTCGCTTCAAATCCGCTGTGTTTGTTTGGCCTTAGCATGGTGCTTTGTTTTCTCCCAGAAGTGGTGTACATCACTTCGGAAAACTTAATCCAAGACGGGATAGCGGACGATCTCCGTGCGACTATCCTTTCCGCTGCGTCTCTGGTAAGGGCCCTCTTTTCCGCATTGTTTTTCTCCGTATTTGGACATGTGTTGGGGTTATACCCCATTCAGATGGCGCTCGGTATTATTGGCGCAATCGCGATAGCAATTACCGCCGTTGTTTCATTAAAAATGGTAGGAATGCAGCTCTCCAAGAATTGATATATCGATTGACGAGCTATCCGAAGCGTCGAGCCTTCTTGATGGACATGGCTATTCGTCACAAGTCATTCCGCGCATCGCCTGGGTTCCAGTAATACTCGATATATCTGGATGCCCTCATTCCCCTTTTTGAAGGTCCCAAAAAGACTACCCGTGTTGGTTTGGCTAGGTTCGGGTGCTGTCCGTGCCGTGGGGTAAAATCGTTCAGTCAGAACACGAACCCGCATCGGAGCTCATCACATGGCATTCGTCCATCTGCACAACCACACTGTCTTCTCCATGCTCGACGGCGCAACCCGTATCCAGGATATGGTCAACCGTGCTGTTGAGCTGGGCATGCCCGCCGTGGCCATTACCGACCACGGTTACATGTACGGCGTACCCGACCTGGCGCTGGCCTGCGACGCCGTCAACCACAACACGCCCGAGTACAAAACCTGGAGCCACGACAAGGCCTTCTTGGAAAAGGATCGCCGCGACGAGCTGGTGGAGCCCGACCCCGAGGCAAACCCGCGCGAGCATGCCCAGTACGTCAAAGACATGGCCATGTGGGACGAGAAGGGCAACATCGACGAGCTCAAACCGCCCCTGGTCATCAAGCCCATCTTTGGCTGCGAGGTCTACTTTACGCCGGACGAGACCCTTGCCCGCGACCACAAGCCCGAGCTCTACCACATGATCCTTCTGGCCAAGGATCAGGAAGGCTACGTCAACCTAATGCAGACGGTCTCCGAGGCCGCCGTGCAGGGCTTTTACTACAAGCCGCGCGTGACGCTCGACAACCTACGCCGCCACGCCAAGGGCATGATCTGCACGAGCGCCTGCATCGCGGGCATCATCCCCAAATACATCGACCGCGGTGACATGGAGGGCGCCATCAAGTGGGCCGAGACCTTCCGCGATACCTTCGACCCCGGCGACTTCTACATCGAGATCCAGGAACATGGCATCACCACCGACAACGGCCTGACCGACGAGCAGATGGACCGCACGCTCATCGATATCGCCAAGCAGGTGGGCGTCAAGGTCATCGCCACCAACGACTTCCACTACCTGCGCCGCGAGGATGCGCCCGTGCAGGACGTCATCATGTGTATTGGCATGAACGCCAAGGTCGATGACCCCAACCGCATGCGCATGACCGGCTCGGAGTTTTACATGAAGACCGAGGAGGAGATGCGGGCGATGTTCCCGTATTGCCCCGAGGCCTGCGACAACACGCTCGAGATCGCCGACAAGTGCTACGTTGAGCTGGACTGGGACTCTATCATCCTGCCGCGCTTCCCGTTGCTCGATCCCGGAGAGACGCACGAGAGCCAGTTCCGCCGCGAGTGCGAGAAAGGCCTGCGTCAGCACTACGGTGACGACTGGGCCACGCGCGAGATCGGCGGCGTCAACATCAAAGAGCGCTTTGAGTACGAATACAAGGTCATCTGCGACAAGGGCTTTGCCGCCTACTTTCTGATCGTTGCCGAGTACGTTAAATGGGCCAAGGAAAACGGCATCGGCGTTGGTCCGGGCCGTGGCTCGGCCGCAGGCGCCATCGTTGCCTACGCCATGAACATCACCTCGTTTGACCCGTTGGAGAACGGCCTGATGTTCGAGAGGTTCCTGTCCCCGCAACGTACCGAGATGCCCGATATCGATATGGACT
>CAUCCR010000086.1:0-7418 GCA_958441355.1 uncultured Collinsella sp.
AAAGCCGTCGAACTCCTTGTCCGTGAACACGCGGGTCATCTGACGAGCGCGGTCGGGACGGAAGTTGAAGAAGATGGCCGCGTCGCCCTCGTGGATGCCCTCGTTGTGGGCAGCGAAGGGCTCGACGAACTCATCGCCGCGCGGATCCTTCTCGTAGTAGGCCTTGATACCGGCAACGGGGTCGACATCGGCATCGGAAGCGTTGACCATGACGTCGTAGGCGCGCTGGATGCGCTCCCAACGGTTGTCGCGGTCCATGGCCCAATAACGGCCCGAGACGGTGGCAACGCGAGCGTCGCAACCGGTCTCCTCGGAGATCTTAGCCAGGAAGGCGCAGAACTCGCTCATGTAGCCGGCACCAGACTGCGGGTCGACATCGCGGCCATCCATGAAGGCGTGGACGCGAACGGTCTTGACACCGTGCTCGGCAGCCATCTTGACCAGAGCCTCGACGTGGTTCATGTGAGAATGAACACCGCCAGGGCTCATAAGGCCCATAAGGTGAAGGGTCTTGCCGTCAGCCTTGACATCGTCCATAGCCTTGACGAAAACCTCGTTCTTGGCGATGGAGCCGTCCTTGATGGCATTGTTGATGCGCGAAAGCTCCTGGAACACGATGCGGCCGGCACCGATGTTGAGGTGACCCACCTCGGAGTTACCCATCTGGCCGTCGGGAAGGCCCACGTCCTCGCCCGAAGCACCGAGCGTGGTGTGGGGGTACTTCTCGTACAGGCCATCAAGGAAGGGCGTCTTGGCAGCGGCGACGGCGTTCTCGCCATCGGCCGGAGCAAGGCCGCAGCCATCCATGATAATCAGGAGTGCAGGAAGATGACGTTGTGCCATATGTCCTACTCGCCTGCCTTGACGACCATAGAGGCGAAGTCGGCAGCCTTGAGCGAAGCGCCGCCCACGAGGGCGCCGTCAACGTCGGGCTTGGCGACGAGCTCGGCGATGTTTCCGGGCTTGGCGGAACCGCCATACAGCACGCGGATACCGTTAGCGAGCTCCTCGCCGAACATCTCTTTGAGGGTCTCACGGATAGCACCGCAGACCTCCTGAGCGTCCTCGGCGGTAGCGGTCTTGCCGGTGCCGATGGCCCAGATGGGCTCATAGGCGACGACGACCTGCTTGGGGCAGGTGATCTCAAGACCAGCAAGGCCAGCCTTGACCTGGTTCACGACGTGCTCGACATAGGTGCCGGCCTCGCGGACCTCGAGGGACTCGCCGCAGCAGAAGACGGGAACAAGGCCGGCGGCAACGAGAGCCTTGGCCTTCTTGTTCTGGTCCTCGTCGGTCTCGTGGAAGTAGTCGCGACGCTCGGAGTGACCGATGATGCAGTAGGTGCAGCCAGCGGACTTGAGCATGTCGCAAGAGGACTCACCGGTGAAGGCACCCTTGGCCTCCCAGTACACGTTCTGTGCACCGAGGGCGATGGGGGCAGCCTGAATGCGGTCATGAACCGTGGTGATGTCGATGGTCGGAGGGCAGACGAGCACCTCGACGCCAGCCGGAACCTCGGGCAGAGCCTGAGCCAGCTCGTCGGCGAGCTTGGCAGCCTCGGCGACGTCGTTGTTCATCTTCCAGTTACCAGCGATAAGAAGGGTGCGATTAGGCATCGAGAAGCGCCTCCACTCCGGGCAGGGCCTTACCCTCGACGAGCTCCATGGAAGCGCCGCCACCGGTGGAGATCCAGCTCATCTTGTCGGCCAGGTTGAACTTGTTGACAGCTGCGACAGAGTCGCCACCGCCGATGATCGAGGTGCAGTCGGCCTCGGCAACAGCCTCGGCGATAGCCTGGGTGCCGTGAGCGAAGTTGTCGAACTCGAAGACGCCCATGGGGCCATTCCAGAACACGGTCTTGGCGCCCTTGACGGCCTCGGCGTAGAGCTCCTCGGTCTTGGGGCCGATGTCCATGCCCTCACGATCGTCGGGGATAGCGTCGGAAGCGACAACCTCGGGGACAGCGTCCTCGCCAAAGTGATCGGCAACGCGGTTGTCGATGGGGAGCAGGATCTTGACGCCCTTCTCCTCGGCCTTCTTGAGCATCTCGCCGGCGCGCTCGACCCAGTCCTCTTCCTTGAGGGACTGACCAACGGACAGGCCCTGAGCCAGGAAGAAGGTGTAGGCCATGCCGCCACCGATGATCAGGGTGTCAGCGGAGTCGATGAGGTGATCGAGAACGCCGATCTTGGAGGAAACCTTGGAACCGCCGACGATGGCGACGAAGGGGCGCTCGGGCTCGGCGAAGATGCCGGTCAGCGTGTCGACCTCCTTCTCGAGCAAGAAGCCGGCGACGGCAGGCAGGTAAGCGGCGGGGCCCACGACGGAACCCTGGGCGCGGTGAGCGGTGCCGAAGGCATCGAGAACGAAGACGTCACCATAGGAAGCGAGCTTCTTGGCGATCTCGGGATCGTTCTTCTTCTCACGCTTGTCAAAACGGACGTTCTCGAGAACGAGGACCTTACCCGGCTCGACGGCGGCGACAGCCTCAGCAGCCTTCTCGCCGTAGGTGTCGGCGACAAAGGCAACGTCGAGACCAGAGAGCTCAGCGAGCTTCTTGGCGACGGGCTCGAGGGACAGCTCGGGCTGGAAGCCGGTGCCCTCGGGACGACCGAGGTGGCTCATGAGGATGACGCGAGCATTGTGCTCAACGAGGTAGTTGATGGTGGGCAGGGCAGCCTTGATACGGGTGGTGTCGCCAACGACGCCATCCTTGATAGGCACGTTAAAGTCAACGCGGACGAGAACGCGCTTTCCGTCGACATCGATGTCGCGGACGGTCTTCTTGGTAAAGGCCATGTTTGCTTCTACCTTTCGTACGTGTCTGCCTCCCATTACGGCAGACGATTTCTTATAAAAAGGGCGCGACCCTAGGGTGTAAGCCCTATAAGGCCGCGCCCTTCTTTAGACGCTCAACGAGCTATTCGCTAAAAGCTAAATTAAGCAACGAACTTCTCGAAGTACTTGATGGTGCGGACCATCTGAGAGGTGTAGGAGTTCTCGTTGTCGTACCAAGAGGTGACCTGGACGAGGGACTGGCCGTTGCCAAGGTCCTGAACCATGGTCTGGGTGGCGTCGAAGATGGAGCCGTGGGTCTCGCCGACGATGTCGCGGGAGACGATCTGGTCCTCGTTGTAGGCGAAGGTCTCGGGGATGGTCTCGGCGTAGGCCTTCATGGCAGCGTTGACCTCGTCGACGGTGACCTTCTTGTCAACGACGGCGTAGAGGTTGGTCAGCGAGCCGGTCGGCGTCGGGACGCGCTGGGCGGCACCGATGAGCTTGCCGTTGAGCTCGGGGAGAACCAGGCCGATGGCCTTGGCAGCGCCCGTGGTGTTCGGGACGATGTTCTCGGAGCAGGCGCGGGAGCGACGGAAGTTGCCCTTGCGCTGCGGGCCGTCGAGCGGCATCTGGTCGCCGGTGAAGGCGTGGATGGTGGTCATGATGCCGGACACGATGGGAGCGAAGTCGTTCAGACCCTTGGCCATCGGGGCGAGGCAGTTGGTGGTGCAGGAAGCAGCGGAGATGATGTTGTCCTCAGCGGTCAGCGTCTCATGGTTGACGTTGTACACGATGGTGGGCAGATCGCTGCCGGCCGGAGCGGAGATGACGACCTTCTTGGCGCCAGCGTTGATGTGGGCCTGAGCCTTAGCCTTGCTGGTGTAGAAGCCGGTGCACTCGAGAACGACGTCGACGTCAAGGTCGCCCCAAGGCAGGTTGTTAGCGTCGGCCTCCTTGTAGATCTTGATCTCCTTGCCGTCAACGGTGATGGAATCCTCGCCAGCAACGACCTCGTGATCGCGAGCGTAGTTGCCCTGCGTGGAGTCGTACTTCAGCAGGTAAGCGAGCATATCGGGAGAGGTGAGGTCGTTGATAGCGACGATCTCGGAGCCCTCATGACCGAACATCTGACGGAAAGCCAGACGACCGATGCGACCGAAGCCGTTAATAGCAACCTTTACTGCCATTGTGTCTCCTTTCGTAAGGCCCCCGCGAGCTACAGCGCCCGCCGTTGAGGCCCACAAACTAACCACTCGCCTAATATACCTTTTTTTTGACTTGAATTTCACGAGAATGCTCGAAATTGAAAATCAAATTTACGTTAAAACGTTTTAAAGACTAAAATAGCAGCTAAATCCGTATATAAGTCGATACTTCAAACTACCTGTTTGCTTCAATGAGCTTTTCAAGCCTCAAAACACGATGGTAGAGGGCCGACTTCGACAAGGGAGGGTCGGCCATCTCGCCCAGATCGCGCAGCGACAGATCGGGATAGCGCTCGCGCAGGTCGCAAAAGACCGCCAAGGCGTCCGGAAGCGTGTCGCGCAAACCTCGCTGTTCGAGCTCATCGATCAACGCAAGCTGATGCTGGGCGGCACCCGCACTTCTGGTCTGATTGGCCAGCTCGGCATTCACGCGACGGTTCACATCGTTCTTAACCAACTTGACCGCGCGCGCCTCCTCGATCTCGGCAACGCTGCGCTTGGCACCAATCAGCTTTAAAAGATGCTCAATCTCCTCGGCACTCTTAATGTAGACAGCAAAGGACCCGCGCCGCGCGTTAACGCGCGCATGGACCCCAATCTGCTCCAATAGATCGCAAAGGCCCCGTGCATACTGCTCGCCCTGCACCGCGATCTCCAAATGAAAGTCGCCGCGGGGATCGGCCACGAAACCGCCGGCGATGAGCGCGCCGCGAATGTAGGCAAGCCTGCAGCAGGGACGGGCAACGATGTGCCGGGGAACACCAGCGACGAGCCCTCCCCTGCGGTCGAGAATGCCCAGCAGCACCAGAGCCTTGTCCAGGTCGGGCTGATCTGGCAGGGTAATGAGATAGTTACGGACCTTATGCAAGACCGATTTACGAACGGTGAATTCCGTTTTGAGCTTAAGGATGCGATGCGTCAGTGTGATCATCGTGCGCGCGACAGCGCCCGTCTCGGTCGCGACCGTCAAACGATACCGCCCGGAGCCGGCCAGCGAAAGTGTACCGCTCACACGCGTCAGGGCGGCAAGCGTCGACAAGTCGCAGTATTCACATTCGGGTTCGCAGCGCGCGAGCTCGTCACGCACCTCGGCGGTAAACGACATGCAGGCCTATGCTTTCGTGTTGGCGCGCGACAGGTCGCGGTGGGAAATGCTCACGTGATATTGGGCACCTTCCAAATAACGTGCCGTGGCCTCGGCGATGGCAACGCTGCGGTGTTGACCGCCCGTGCAACCGATGGCGATAGAAAGCTGCGGCTTGCCCTCCGCGATATAGCCGGGCATGACCGTATCGAGCAGCTGCGTCCAGGCCTTCCAGAACTCCTGGGTCTTGGGATGTTCCAGAACAAAGTCGGAGACTTTCTTATCGAGGCCGGTCATGGTGCGCATCTCGGGATCGTAGAACGGATTGGGCAGGAAGCGGACGTCGATCATAATGTCCGCCTCGACGGGCATACCGTGCTTAAAGCCAAACGAGAACACGTGAACGTCCATGAGCTGCTGGTCGGACAACTCGGAAAATGCCATACGCAGCTTGTTGCGCAGCGCAGAGGTGCGCAGACGGCTCGTGTCGATAATCATATCGGCTCGGTCGCGAACGCCCTGCAGCTGCAGGCGCTCGCGCTGAATCGCATCGGCCGTAGTCTCTCCCGGCTTGGCAATGGGATGGCGGCGGCGGTTTTCGCTATAACGACGGATCAGTACCTCGTCAGAGGCCTCGAGAAACACGATGTCACAGCTCATCTCGCGCTCCTCGAGTGCGGCAACGGCATCGAGCAGCTCATCGAACAAGCCCTGGCTCCGCAGGTCGCAGGTGACGGCAAGATGCCTGCCCACGCCCGTATTGATGCCGACGAGTTCGGCAAGCTGGGCGATCAGACGCGGAGGCAAGTTGTCGATGCAAAAGTAGCCCATGTCCTCGAACACATGCATGGCCTGCGTTCGGCCCGATCCAGACATTCCGGTGATGATGACGATATCGGGGATGCGCTCCGAGCGCTCCGCCGCATCCATGGCATCTCCCTTTTGCATGTGTTGCCTCCCGAAAACAAGCGCGGGACCCAGCAACCCGGATCCCGCGCGGTCAATTGCCTATATTGAGTATACCGCCCCGAGCGGATACGAGGCCTGTCTTACGCCTCAAGCGCAGCCTTGAACCAACTCGTAATACTCGTGGGGTGCGTGATGGCGGTGCCGACGACAACGGCCCAGGCACCAGCATCGATCGCGGCGCGAGCCTCCTCGGGCGTATGCACGCGACCCTCGCAAATGATGGGAAGGCCGGGGAATTCCTCGGTCGCCTGACGCAGGAGCGGCAGATCGGGGCCATCGGCCATGGTGCAGTCGATGGCGGCGACGCCGTGAGAAAGCGTGGTGGATACCAGGTCAAAGCCCATATCAACAGCACGGCGAATATCCTCGATGGTGGCACAATCCGCCATCAGGAGCACACCCTCCTCGTGCAGCGGACGGAAGGTATCCTCGACCGTCTTGCCATCGGGGCGCGGACGATCGGTGGCGTCGATCGCCACGATATCGGCACCGGCAGCAACGCAGGCGCGAGCGTGACGCAGCGTCGGCGTGATGTAAACGCCCTCGTGCCCATCCTTCCACAGGCCGATGACGGGAACCTCACAGCGACCCTTAATGGCGGCAATGTCGGCAAGGCCCTGGCAGCGAATGGCGGCGGCGCCGCCGAGCTCGCAAGCGCGAGACATTTGAGCCATGGTCTCGGGCGTACGAAGCGGCTCGCCCATATACGCCTGAACGCTCACGACGAGCTTGCCCTTCAGGGATTGAATCAATGGATCGACGGTCATAAGGCTGTAACCTTTCTCAGAACAGCCTCCCGAGGCGTGTTGTCTCGGGAGGCTCCTACAGAAGATACGTTTACTTCAACGAGGCAAGAAGATGCTCAGCGGCACCGATGAGCGGAGCATCGCCCTCCAGAGAACCGATGAGGATCGGCGTGTCCTGAAGCGGATCGAGCGCCTGGCTGGCATAGCCCTCGTGTACCGAATCCTTCCACGTCTGTGAACGCCAATCGGGACCTTGGTGAATCACGCCACCCGAAAGCACGATGACCTCAGGGTCCAGGATGTTAGCGAGCGAGCCCAAGCTGGCACCCAGCGCAAAGCCGGCGTCATGGATGACCTCGGTCGCCTTTGCGTCGCCCGCACGGCACAGGTCGTTCACATCGCGACCGACCGAAGGACGGCTGGGGTCGACGCGACCAAAGCGCTCATCGTACATACGACCAATGGAAGTGCCCGAAGCAACCGACTCCAGATGGCCGGAACGCCCGCAGGCGCAGGGAATACCGGCGGCAGCCGAGCACTCGATGTGGCCCATATGGCCAGCAGCACCATGGAAGCCTTGCATCACGCGGCCGTTCTCGACATATGCGCCGCCGATGCCCGTACCGATGCCAAGAC
>CAUCCR010000087.1:0-7343 GCA_958441355.1 uncultured Collinsella sp.
TTTTTGGAATGAGGGGGGCTCCTTGTTGGCAAGGAGCCCCCTTCTGTTTTGGTTACTTTGGGATTGTTGGTGCGTCTTTACTTGGCATCGGCCCAGGTTATGCCGGTGCTGGCTTCGGCGATCAACGGTACGCGGAGGTCTACTACGTGCTCCATGACGTCGCGGACCATGGCGGTCAGGCGCTCGACTTCGTCGACGGGGCACTCAAAGTCCAGTTCGTCGTGCACTTGTAGGATCATGTGGGCGGCAAAGCCCTCTTCTTCCAGGCGGCGGCTTACGCGGGCCATGGCGATCTTGATGATGTCTGCTGCGGTGCCCTGCATGGGGTGGTTCATGGCCGTGCGTTCGCCAAAGCCGCGAAGCTGCGGATTTTTGGCCTTGAGCTCGGGAATATGGCGTCTGCGGCCGTACATGGTCTCGGCGTAGCCCGTCTGCTTAGCACGCGCCACCACGTTGTCGAGGAACGTGCGCACGCCCGGGTAGGCCTCGTAGTAGCGGTCGATCATGCCACGCGCCTCGGCCATCGAGATGTGCAGCGACTGCGACAGACCGTAGGCCTGCTGGCCGTACACGATGCCAAAGTTCACGGCCTTGGCGCGGCTGCGCAGATCGGGCGTTACCTCGGACACGGGAACGCCAAACACACGCGCGGCCGTCTCGGCGTGGAAGTCCTCGCCCTCGTTAAAGGCGCGCACCAGATGCTCGTCACCCGAGAGATGCGCCAGCAGACGCAGCTCGATCTGCGAGTAGTCCACCGCCAAAAAGACGCTTCCCTCGCCTGCCGAAAACGCCGTCTTGACGGTACGACCCAGCTCCGAGCGCGTCGGGATGTTTTGCAGGTTCGGGTCGCTCGAGGACAGACGCCCCGTTGCCGTGATGGTCTGGTTGTACGTGGTGTGCACGCGACCGTCACCACGGCGCAGCGGGCCCAGGGTGTCCAGATAGGTGGACTTAATCTTAGACTTCTCACGCCAATCCAAGATCAGACGCACGATTTCGTGGTCGCGGGCAAGGTCGCTCAGCACCTTGGCGTTGGTCGAATAATAGCCGCGCTTAGTCTTCTTGAGACCCTTGGTCGGAAGCCCCATCACATCAAAGAGCACATGCGACAGCTGCATGGGACTGCCAATATTAAAGGTCTCGTCACCCGCCAGGTCGCGAATGCTGCGCTCGACCTCGGTGATCTGGGTCGCCAGGCCCTCGGACAGATTACGCAGGCGGTCGGGATCCACGAGCATGCCCGCGCGCTCCATCTTGGCAAGCACCGGCACGAGCGGCATCTCGATGCCATCGAACACGTTGGCGGCATTCTCACGGGCCATGCGGTCGCGCAACGGTGCGACCAGCGCCAGCGTCAAGGCTGCCGTGCGAGCGGCGGGTGCAGGAGCGTCCTCGCCGGCACCCTCTGCACCGCGCGCCGCAGGCAGCGCCATCTGCAGATAGGCATCGGCAAGATATGCCTCATCGAACTCGGAGCGATCGGAATCCAGCAGATAGGCAGCGACCACGGTATCGAAGATACGCGTGGAATCGGCAGCGAGCGGATCCATGAGCTCGGGCTCAGAAGAATCGATGGGCGAAAGCTCGTGCAACAGCACCTTCATATCCGGGCTCGCCACGCGACCCTCCATAAACAGACGCGCGAGCACGCCGGCGATCACGCCGTGGACGAAGTTGAAGCCCTCAACCTCAGCCGCCGCGCAGCTGTCGCCCTCCTCGAGCGCGAAGAGGCCCTTGGACGTCGCCAACCACAGTGTGCGCGTCAGTCCAAAGAGCGCGCCCTCTTCCTTGTCGTCGTCCACCACGGCGGCGACCCACTCGTCGGCATCAATCGCGCGGGAGACCTCAGCCGCAACGGCACCAAGCGCGTCGGCATCGCCGGCGGCCGCGCGAACCATAGCAGGTATCTCAAACACACTGGAGGCAGCAGCCCCGCCCTCGCCGCCGATCAGCGCCAAGAAACGGTTCTGCATGGCGGTGATACCAAGCGCGCCCAGCGCCGCGGACACTTCGTCGGCAGAAAACGCCGGAAAGGACGTTTCGTCAAAGTCGAGCTCGACGGGCGCATCGGTGCGAATGGTTGCGACCTTGCGGCTCAGCAGCGCATCGTCGATGTGCGCACGCAGGTTCTCGCCCATCTTGCCCTTGACCTCGTCTGCATGCGCGATGACCTCGTCCAAGCTGCCGTACTGTGCGATGAGCGCGCTCGCCTTTTTGGGGCCGATGCCCGGTACGCCGGGAATGTTGTCCGACGTATCGCCCTTCAGACCGTAAAAATCGGGCACGAGCGCCGGCGTAATGCCGTGATACAGGTCGTCCACGCTCTCGGGCGTCATGATCGCAACGTCGGACAGGCCCTTGCGGGTCGAGACCACGTTGACGTGCTCGGTCACGAGCTGATACATATCGCGATCACCGGTCACCAGCAGCATGTCACAGCCGGCCTGCTCGCCCAGGCGCGCCATAGTGCCCAGGATGTCATCGCCTTCCCAGCCCTCGGACTGCAGAATCGGCACGTTGAGTGCGGCGAGCAGCTCCTTAATCATAGGGAACTGCGCATGCAGATCGGGGTCCATGGGCGGGCGTTGCGCCTTATACTGCGGCAGCATCTCCATGCGCACGCGCGGTTTGCCCTTGTCAAACGCCACAACAACGCCGTCGGGGTTAAAGGCGTCGATCATCTTAAGAAACATGTTCAGAAAGCCAAAAATCGCGTTGGTGGGGCGACCGTCCGGCGCGTTCATGGTCGGCGGCACGGCGTGGAAGGCGCGATGCATGAGCGAGTTGCCGTCGATAACGGCAAAGGTGCGGCGCTTGTCAGACATATTGAATACCTCGCTTTGGGCTGGGCACGGTTTGCTCACTCCAGTTTACACGCTCCCCGCCCCGCGGCCACCTCACATCAAGCTCCCCCGCCACCGTGAGCCCGCGCGTGATACGATGGCTCACGGTACATCAACCAGCACGATCGATCCGAAAGGAGCCTGCGTCATGGAGCGTCCCTGCGCATGGAAAAAGTACACGCCACAGCAAATCGAGGAGCTCGAGGAGCTTTGCCGCGGCTATAAGCAGTTTTTGAGTGAGAACAAGACCGAGCGCCTGTGCGTCAAGGCCGGCATCAAGATGGCCGAGGAGGCGGGATACGTCGACCTGGAGACCGTAATCGCCGAAGGCCGCGAGCTCAAGGCAGGCGACAAGGTGTACGCCGCCAATCACGGCAAGGACCTTATGCTCGTCAACCTGGGCACCGCCCCGCTCGAGCAGGGCTTTAACATCCTGGGCGCGCACGTGGACTCGCCGCGCCTGGACCTTAAGCAGAACCCCGCCTTCGAGGCCGGCGACATGGCTTATCTCGACACGCACTACTACGGCGGCGTCAAGAGCTACCACTGGGTGGCCTCCCCGCTCGCACTCGTAGGCGTCATCTGCAAAAAGGACGGCACCACCGTCGACATTAACATCGGCGACAAGGCCGACGACCCGGTCTTTACCATCTCCGACCTGCTGATCCATCTCTCGAGCGAGCAGATGTCCAAGCCTGCCAAGGACGCCGTCGACGCCGAGATCCTCGACGTGATCGTGGGCGGCCGCCCCGTCAAGTTCGATGAGGACGACAAGGACGCTCCCAAGGAGCCCGTCAAGCAGATGTTCTTGGACATCCTCAAAGAGCAGTACGACGTCGAGGAGGAGGACTTCCTCTCCGCCGAGATCGAGGTCGTGCCCGCCGGCCCCGCCCGCGACATGGGCCTCGACCGCTCCATGATTCTGGGCTATGGCCATGACGACCGCGTCTGTGCCTACCCCTCCATGCTCGCCCAGATCAACGTCACCAACGTGGAGCGCACGAGCATCACGCTCATCGTCGACAAGGAGGAGATCGGTTCCGTGGGTGCCACCGGCATGACGAGTCGCTTCTTCGAGAACACCGTCGCCGAGATCATGACGCTCGCCGGCGAGGACAGCCCGCTGGCTCTGCGCCGCGCGCTCGCCCGCAGCCGTATGCTCTCCTCCGACGTGTCCGCCGGCTTCGACCCGGGCTATGCCGGCAAGTTCGAGACCAAGAACGCCGCCTTCATGGGTCGCGGCCTGTGCTTTAACAAGTACACGGGCAGCCGCGGCAAGGGCGGCTCTAACGACGCCGACGCCGAGTATGTGGCCCTCGTCCGCGACATCATGGACGAGGCCGGCGTGGACTTCCAGACCTGCGAGCTCGGCCGCGTCAACGCTGGTGGCGGCGGCACCATCGCCTACATCATGGCCAAGTACGGCATGAACGTCATCGACTCCGGCGTTGCCGTCCTGTCCATGCACGCCCTGTGGGAGGTCGCCAACAAGGCCGACATCTACGAGGCCTACCGCGGCTACAAAGCCTTCCTCGAGCGAGCCTAACCAGCCCTTCATAACTTGCGGTGAAATGCGGACTAAACTGGCCCATAAACGGCCAAAACAGACCGTATTCCACCGCAATTTCTTTTTTGGCAGAGGAGAGTTCATGCTGCAGGTCATCATTTCGCCCGCCAAGCAGATGCGCGCGGCCCAAGATGCTTTTGAAGTCCTGGGCATCCCACCCTTTGTGCGCGAGACGGCTCGCCTCCACCGCGCACTGCTAGATATCGAGCGGAATGAAGGCAGCGGCGGCCTGCAGGCGCTGTGGAACGTGAGTGACAAACTGCTGGGGCCTTGCCTCAACACCCTGCATGAGTTCGGGCCCATCCTGAAAAGCGGCGATCTCGACAATCCCGCACTCGCTCGCCACCTCTCCCCTGCTGTCATGTCCTATCACGGCATTCAATACCAGAGCATGGCACCCGAGGTGATGGATTCCGCGCAGCTCGCATGGCTGCAAGACCATCTGTGGATCCTCTCCGGCCTCTACGGGTGCGTTCGTCCCTTTCATGCCGTCGAACCGTATCGGCTGGAGATGGGCGCGAAGCTCGCCGTTGACGATGCCCGAGACCTCTACGCGTTTTGGAGCGACAAGCTCGCGCGGGCTATCGCCCCGGCAGGCTCAAACACCACGATCGTCAACCTCGCCAGCGTAGAGTATGCCAAAGCCGTTCTGCCCCACCTCGCGGGCGACGCCACGGCCGTCACATGCCTCTTTGGCGAGGGTATCCGCAACGGGAAGCCCATCCAACGGTCGACCGCCAGCAAAAAGGCGCGCGGCTCCATGGTGCGGTGGATGGCAGAAAACAAGCTCGAGAATGCAAGCGAACTCACCGCATTCAATATCGGCTATCGGCACATCCCCGAGCTTTCAGACAAAAACACCCTGGTTTTCATGAACGCGCAGGCACAATAGGCCCGCCGTTTCCAAACACCCCATTACTCCGCCAAGCCATCGGCCTTTGCAATCTCGCTCGTCGAGCCATCTTGGTAGGTAATCTTAACGTGCTCTACGTCGGATACCGTAACGCCCGACGGAGGTTCCAGACGCCACTCCGTCAGAGCGATATCCATGGTCGTGGGCACGCCCCCTTGATCTTTGAGCTTCACCATGAGTGTTTTGATTGCCGCATCAAACGTCACGCGTTCGATTTCTTCGCCCGGAATAGACCCGCCGCTCAGCTGCAGCTGCACAAACTTGTCGCACGGATACCAATAGTCGCCGGGTGCGGCAACCGTGTTGCCACCAGAAACTTTCATGGTCATAATCGGCAGGCCCTCGTCGGCTTCAAACTCCCAGGCGGCGCCGCCACGACCGCCGAACGTCCAAATACAAAAGGCAATCACCAGCACGGCAAGCACCGCAAAACCAATCGCGACCAACCCATGGTGCGCACGGCTTTCCTCGGCCGATACATCCCATTGCGTCTCTCGATATAGATGCTTGTCTTCCATGTACGCCTCCCCACAGGCACGCTCGTTAGGCCAATCGTACCCATTCGAGCTATACTTGAGCCCATTACATAAACGGGGAGCTTGCAGGACAAGACGGCAGGCTGAGACTGGGCGCGCCCGCCCTGACCCGCAAACCTGATATGGGTAATGCCAACGAAGGGAGCCGTGCCAATGAGCACACAGACCGAGCCCAAGCTCGTCACGCAAATCGACTTCGCCCGCGCCGGGCAGATCACACCGCAGATGAAGGAGGTCGCCGAGCGCGAGCATCGCGACCCCGAGTACATCCGCGAGCGCGTGGCCGACGGCCGCATCGCCATTCCCGCCAACATCGTGCACATCAAAAAGGGCATGCGCGCCTTTGGCGTCGGTGAGGGCCTGTCCACCAAGGTCAACGTGAACCTGGGCATCTCGGGCGACAAGGCCGATGCCGCCGAGGAATGGAAGAAGGTCAAGATCGCCGAGGACTTTGGCGCCGACGCCATCATGGACCTCTCCAACTCGGGCAAGACGCGCCAGTTCCGCCAGCAGCTCATTGACGAGACGCCGCTCATGGTAGGCACCGTCCCCATGTACGACGCCATCGGCTACATGGAAAAGCCGCTGGTCAAGCTCACCAAGGACGACCTGTTCGAAGTCGTGCGCGCGCATGCCGAGGACGGCGTGGACTTTATGACCATTCACTGCGGCATCAACAAGTCGGTCACCAAGACCTTTAAGGAGACCGGTCGCCTGATGAACATCGTGAGCCGCGGCGGCTCACTGCTGTTTGGCTGGATGGAGGTCACCGGTAACGAGAACCCGTTCTATGAGTTCTACGACGAGTTGCTCGAGATTTGCCACGAGTACGACGTGACGATTTCGCTCGGCGACTCCTGCCGCCCGGGCTGCCTCTACGACTCCAACGACGCCACCGAGACCGCTGAGATGATCGAGCTGGGCAAGCTGTGCAAGCGCGCTTGGGCCGCCGGCGTCCAGGTCATGGTCGAGGGCCCGGGTCACATGGCGCTCGACGAGATCGCCGCCAACATGAAACTGCAGAAGCGCCTGTGCCACAATGCTCCGTTCTATGTGCTCGGACCGCTGGTAACCGATATCGGCGTGGGTTACGACCACATCACCGCCGCCATCGGCGGTGCCATCTCCGCCAGCTCCGGTGCCGACTTCCTGTGCTACGTGACACCGGCCGAGCACCTATGCCTGCCCAACGCCCAGGATGTGCTCGACGGCCTCATGGCCACCAAGATCGCCGCACACGCCGCCGATATCGCCAAGAAGGTGCCCCACGCCCGCGACATGGACGACAGGATGGGCCAGGCACGCCGCAAGCTCGACTGGGACGCCATGTGGAAGTGCGCGCTCGACCCAGTTACGGGCAAGAAGCGCTACGAAGAATCCCCCGCCGCCACCGAGGGCACTTGCACCATGTGTGGGAAGATGTGCGCCGTCCGCACCGTCAACAAGATCTTCGAGGGCACCACAATCGACCTCGGCATGGAGGA
>CAUCCR010000088.1:0-7273 GCA_958441355.1 uncultured Collinsella sp.
TAGCCAGCGGCTTACTTGACGTCGTAGGCCTCGGCATCCCACCAGTCGAGCTTGGCGATGTTGTCGCGGATGTGCTGGCAGCTCTTGTGGAAGCCTTCGAGCTCGTACTCGGAAAGGTCGAGCGTGTAGACCTCCTCGACGCCCTCGGCACCGATCACGCACGGCAGGGAGGTAAAGATACCCTCCTCGCCATACTGGCCGGTCATAAGCGTAGAGGCCGAAAGCACGGCGTGCTCGTTGTGCAGCACGGCGGCGCAGACGCGCGCGGCGGAGTTGGCGACGGCGTACTCGGTGCACTGCTTGCCCTGGTAGGTCACATAGCCGCCCTTGCGTGCGAGCTCCTCGACCTCCATGTGGTCGAAGGCGTACTTGTCAGGGTTCTCGGCCTGAAGCTCGTTAAGGCTCTTGCCGGCGATGGTTGCGGCCTTAAAGGCGGCAAGCTGGCTAAAGCCGTGCTCGCCGATCATGTAGGCGTCGATGGACTTGGGGCTCACGCCGACCTTCTTGGAGATCTCGGTGCGCAGGCGGGCGGAGTCCAGGCCGCAGCCCGAGCCGATGATCTTCTTGGGATCGTAGCCGGTCAGGTGCCACAGCTCGGTGCACACGACGTCGCAGGGGTTGGAGATGCTCACGAAGATGCCGTCAAAGCCGGCGTCGACGATGCGCTTGGCAAAGGTGCGGGCGGCGTCGGTGGTAAAGAACAGCTCGCCGTCGCGGTTGCCGGCGGCCAGCGCGACCTTGCCGGCGGCGTTGACGATGACGTCGCAGCAGGCCAGCTCCTCGTAGTGGTCGTAGCAGTTGACGATTTTGGTGTTGTACGGGACAAACGAAAGGGAGTCGCGCAGGTCCTGGACCTCGGACGTCACCTTGGCCTCGTTGATATCGCACAGGTACAGCTCATCGGCAATGCCCTGCATGAGCAGGCTGTTGGCGACATGTGCTCCTACGTGGCCCTGGCCGACCACACCGATCTTACGCGTCTGGTACATATACGTATCCTTTCGGCCGAGTTTTTCGCGTCGAACCATTGTAGCGTCCTGCTGCCACTTTGCTAGGCTAAAGCGCTATAGATTTTTGGGCATGCCTTAATCTCTACTTTTGGAGCGATTTGGGCCGCTGACGGTATCGCTGGGCGATGTGCTCGCGCGGATGGCGCTGGTCGTTGTACCATAGCTGCAACTGACTCGTAAGGAGCATCCATGCCCATTCGCATCCCCGACGCCCTCCCTGCCGCCGCGCAGCTCGAGAGCGAGAACATCTTTGTCATGACCGAGTACCGGGCGCTGCACCAGGACATCCGTCCGCTGCGCGTGCTCATCCTCAACCTCATGCCCACCAAGATCGCTACCGAGACGCAGATCATGCGCAAGCTCTCCAACACGCCGCTGCAGGTGGAGGTGGATCTGCTGCGTACCAAAACGCACGAGGCCACGCACGTGAGCGCCGGCCACCTGGAGACGTTCTACCGCACGTTCGACGACATCCGCGACATCCACTACGACGGCCTGATCATCACGGGCGCGCCGGTGGAGCAGATGCCGTTCGAAGAGGTCGACTACTGGCCCGAGCTCTGCCAGATCATGGATTGGTCCACCACGCACGTGCACTCTACGCTGCACATTTGTTGGGGCGCGCAGGCGGGGCTCTACCATCATTACGGTATCCAGAAGTACGACCTGCCGGCAAAGGCGAGTGGGGTGTTCGAGCATTATCTGGTGAAGCCGCAAAGCCCGCTGGTCCGCGGCTTTGACGACCGTTTCTATGCCGTGCATTCGCGCAACACCGATGTGCGCCGCGAGGACGTAGAGGCCGAGCCGCAGCTTGAGGTCGTGGCCGTGTCCGACGAGGTGGGCCTGTACATCGTCAAGTCGACCGACAGCCGTCGCTTCTTTGTCTTTGGCCATCCCGAGTACGATACCGACACGTTGCGCCTGGAGTACGAGCGCGACGTGAAGCGCGGCCTCAACCCTCAGGTGCCGGCGCATTACTTCCCGGGCGACGACCCCACCGCAGAGCCGCGCAACGTCTGGCGCAGCCAGGCTCAGTTGCTCTACACCAACTGGCTCAACTACTACGTCTACCAGACCACGCCCTACGACCTGGCCCGCGCCGGCGAGGAGCACTAGGCTGCGACTGTGGCCGTGGCTGATGTGACGGCGGTTAGGCGCTGATGATGTTGGGTAGCGGCAGGTCGTGGGCATCGGTGGGGACGTGGTTGATGCGTTGTTCGTCAAAGGCGATGCCGACGATTTGACATACGGGCGAGAGCATGGGCAGGTAGCGGTCATAGCAGCCGCCGCCGTAGCCTAGGCGCGTGCCGGTGCGGTCGAAGGCTACGAGCGGCACGACGATCATATCGAGAGCTTCGGCAGGCACGATAGGGAAGCGGCTGCTGTCGATGTCCGTGGCCGCAAAGGCCCGCGTGGGGTGGGCGATAAACGGAGCCGCGGACGCATCGTCGGCGGCAACTGCCCGCATACACATGCGCTGGCCACAAGCTGTGGCTTCGGCTGCCGAGAGCATGCACGGATAGGCCACGCGCCAGTCGCGTTTGGCGGCCGCTGCGGTTAACGCGGCTGAGTCGACTTCGGAACCCATCGCGGCATAGACGGCAACGGTGTGCGGTGCCGCGGGATCCGAGCGACCCAGTCGCTCAACAAGCCGCGCACAGATAACGGCAGACTTCGCCGCCCGCACATCCAAATCAATCGCATCGCGCCGGGCAATCACCGCTCGCCGCAATTTAGCCTTGTCCATCCCAACCTCCTCTAGCAAACCTGCCAAAAAGGGACAGGTTTATTTTGGCAGGTTTTATCTGGGCAAACAGCAAAAACAACCACGAAGGGGACACATGCACCTTCGTGGCGGTCTGTGCCGTGATGGGCGTCTGCGGCGGTTTGTCTCGATCTGTAACAGTAACTCGGCAAAATTGGACTTAGATGTTACAGATTGAGACAAAGAGCTGGTGCCGTTCGGGAACGTCTCGATCTGTAACATCTGGAGCCGATATTGCCGTCTAGATGTTACAGATCGAGACAAACCGCCGCGGTGGGCTGCGCCGCCTCGCCCAAGCCGCAGAAAAAGGTAGATTTCCGGGCATGTCCCAAAAATCTACCTTTGTTGTGGTTAGCCCAGCAGGTCGATGACGTTGAAGCCGGCGTTGCTCTTGGCGATGACATCGCGGCCGCCAAAGACACAGGTCGGCGATTCGGCCGCGATGCGCGTGACGTCGGCGCCGAGCGTGCGCAGCTCACCGGGCGTGGCAGCGAGCATCTGGGCGCGGCGCTCCTCGCGTGCATGCGGATCGAGTCCGGCCAGGTAGGTCGTGTTGCGGCGCTTGGTGAGCGCGTACGGCTTCACCGGCGCGTCCATGCCGCTCACGCAGCTCACGATAAAGCCCTCAAAGGCGGCCTCGTCGGGCTCAAAGCTGCCGAGCCATTCGCCTGCGCGCGCCACGCGCTCAATCGAGGGGTCGATTGCCGGGTCGCGGTAGGTGTAGAACGCCGCCTGACGCTCGCCGGCCGCGCGGAATCCGCAGCCGTACGCACCACCCTTCACGCGGATCTCGTTCCACAGGTAGTCGTAGGAGAGCGCGTTGGCGGCAACCGCCCAGGCGCCCGTCACGTCAATGCCCAGGCGACGCGGATCGCACGCACGCGCGGCAAAACAGATGTCGCTGGGGATGACAAAAGCCTCGTGGCGGTCGCACGGCGCCGGCACCACGAGCGCGTCGCGGCCGGCATCGGTGCCGTCGCCAGCGTCCAGCCCCAGGTCGCCCGCGGCATCCCAGTACGCGTCAAAGTCCTCGTCGCTGCCGGTAAAGCTCGCCATGCAGCCGTCGGCCACAAAGATGCGGCCCGCCAGCTCGGTAAGCTTGGCGCGCAGGCCGTCCAGGCGCTCGTCAAAGTGGTCGAGCAGATCGCGCAGGAACAGATAGAAATCAACGCCCGAAAGCTGCTCGCGCACCACGGCCGAAGGCGAGCTGTAGCTCATCGCGCGACCGAGCGCCGCCGAGTGGCCGTTGTTGATAAAGCCCTGCTCAAGCCCAATGCGAATCTGCGTGAGCACGTCGCGCATGCGGTCGGCGTCGGCGTCTGCCAAAAGCGTGCTCGACCATACCTCGCGCGGCAGACTCGCCAGTGCATCGATCTTCTCGGACAGGGCGCCGGCGCTCACCAGCAGGTAGGGGCGCACGCCGTCTACTTCGGGCTGCGTCATGACTTCGGTCGTAAAGCTCAAAAAGCCGAGCTTGCCGGCGAGCAAGTTATCGAGTTCCTCGGCCGAGTGCTCGCGCGTGGGCAGCTGCTTAAGCAGGCGGCAGAGCAGTGTCACATAGGGCAGGTCCTCAAACGCGACGCAGCTCAGGTCGAAATACTGCATGGCGTAGGCCAGACGGTTGGTGGGGATGCCGTGGCGCAGACAGGGGATGGGCGCGGTCGTGTCCACGACCAGTGGCGGCTCGGGGCGCGCCTCGCCAATGTCGGACACGCGCAGGCGCGGCAGCGTGGCCTTGGCCTCGGGTGTGTCCTCCGCCTCCTGCGCGGCACGCAGCGCGGCCGTGCGCTCGACCACGTCGGCCAGCTCGGCATCGGTCATGGCGTCGCGCTTGGCTGCCAGCTCGGCGGCCTCGGCGCTCTCCGCGCCCTCGGCGGCGTCCACCGGCACCAGCTCGACCAGCGCCATGTGATCGTTCTGCAGCACCAGCTCGCGCAGCAGGTCCTCAAAATAGCTGCCGTCCAGCTCGCCACGCAGCTCCTCGTACACTGGGCCGTACTTGAGCGCCAGCGTCGCGGCGTCGTCATCGTAGAGCCAGGTGCTCAGCGCGTCGCACGCAATGGCCACGCCGTCGGCGATACCGTAGTCGCGCTGGCGCAGGTCGTATTCGTTGCTGCTGATGATGGCTTCCAGGCGCTCGCGCGGAACGCCATGCTCGCATAGGTCGCGGCAGGCGTCCTGGAACACGCGGCGCAGCTCGCGCGCCACGCCGGGCTGCGCGTTTTGCAGCATGATGAGCTCGTAGGGCTGCAGGCTCTCGGCCGCGGTGTAGCTCACCACGTTGCCGCCCAGGCCGGCGGCCAGAATGGCCTTCTTAACCGGCGCTTCGTTGGAGCCCAGCAGCGCCTCGAACAGGATATCCGCTGCGATCGTGCGTTTGCGGTCGAGCGCGCTGCCCAGCACAAGGCCCAGGCCCACCAGGGCGTTCTCGGGCGTGGTAGCCATCTCGACGCGCTTGTACTCGCAGGTCACGGGCGCCTGCACGCCCAGCGGATTGGGCGCCAGCGTGGACGGGTCCTCGCCGGCGGCGACGGCAGCGTCCATGCGGCGGCTCGCGGCACTCGGCTGCGACAGATAGCGCTCGTCCAAAAAGGCCAGTGCGCGGTCCACGTCCAGGTCGCCGTAGAGCGTGATGTAGGAGTTGGAGGGATTGTAGTGTCGCGCGTGCGTGTCCAGGAACTGCTCGTAGGTGAGCGCGGGAATCGCGCGCGGGTCGCCGCCGCTCTCGTGCGCATAGGCGGTGTCGGGATAGAGCGCGGCGTTGACGGCATCGTCCAGCACGCTCATGGGGTCGGACAGCGCGCCCTTCATCTCGTTGAACACCACGCCGTTATAACGCAGCGTGCCCTCGTGCAGGCTCGCGGCGCTGCTGTCGCCGTCGCCCTCCGGCAGGTCCAGTTCGTAGTGCCAGCCCTCCTGCTCAAAAATGGTGGGCTTGGTATAGATGGCCGGGTTGAACACCGCGTCCAGGTACACGTCCATCAGGTTGTACAGATCCTGCTCGTTGGTGGTGGCAACGGGGTAGATGGTCTTGTCGGGGTAGGTCATGGCGTTGAGGAACGTCTGCATGGAGCTCTTGATCAGGTCCACGAACGGCTCCTTGACGGGAAACTTGGCCGATCCGCACAGCACCGAGTGCTCAAGAATATGGAACACGCCGGTGGAATCGGCCGGCGGCGTCTTAAAGCCAATGGCAAAGGCCTTGTTCTCGTCGTCGCACGCCAGGTACAGCAGGCGAGCGCCCGAGGCAGTGTGTCGCAGCACGTAAGCGTCCGAGTCGAGCTCGGGCACGGTCTCGCGGCGCTCGACGGCAAAGCCGTGGCAGGTAGTGCCGGGCACCAGCAGTGCAGCGGCTGCGGCGCGCGGGTCGGTTGAGGTGGTGGGCATATGCAGTCTCCTTTGACGCCCCAGCGGGGGCGAATCGAGTCGAATCCTCGAGAGTATACCCATATGGGGCCGCGACCCTGCGGCGAACTGGAGACGATGCCAGCGGATTGGGCGAAGGGCTCGCGTGCCCGCCGCACGAGCGTGGAAAATTGGACACTCGCCAAACGAGAGTGGATATTCGGACGGACGAGCGAGGATTTCCGGATACCTATCGAACGAGAGTGGATATTTGGACGGAATTTGCCGCAAAAGCCCCAAAAACCGTCCAAATATCCACTCTCGATATCCGACCGTCCGAAAATCCTCGCTCGTCCATCACTCGCGTATCTCTCGTCCCTCATTCGTCTCTAATATGAGAGATGACAGGAAGATGAGAGAAAAATATGAGAGATAACTGAGCAGCAAAGAGACAGGCAATCATGGTATTGTCTCAATACCAATTGTTCTACCAGCAAAAATATGTATAAATGAAGCAAATGGTAGACATTCCATCTCTATCTATCCCTTATCTCTAAGCCGAGAGATAGAGAGATAGATGAGAGATAATTTCGAGAGATAACTGAGAGACGAGGGAAATCTATCCGCGGCATTCTCCGCAGGACCGAGCGAAAGGACGTGCAGATGAACGAAAACGAGCTGACCGGTCTGCTTGAGTCTTTAAGGCGTATGGGCTCGGATGATCTTAACGTCGAAGTGAAGGAGAGCGCCACGACGCTTTCCCGCGATGTGTGGGAAACGGTGAGCGCATTCGCGAACACTGCCGGCGGAATCATCGTGCTCGGAGTGAGTGAGCGCGCAGGTTTTGTCCCGGTTGAGAACTTCGAGACCGAGAAAGTGCTCAACCAATTTGTGTCAGGCATGGGTGATGCGGGCGGTCGAGGAAAGCTGGCCAATCCGCCTAAATACACGATCGAGCGAGTGGAGCTTCAGGGCGTCATCGTTCTCGTCATTACGATTGAGGAGCTCGATCCGTCGAGCAAGCCCTGCTATGTCATAGAGCGGGGCGCCCAGGGCGGCAGCTACAAGCGCATCGATGACAAAGATGTGCCGCTTTCATCGACCGAGGTGCTCGCATTGGCGTCATACGGTCGAGCGACTCCGAGCGATCGGG
>CAUCCR010000089.1:0-7237 GCA_958441355.1 uncultured Collinsella sp.
GGCACTTGACGATGTGGTGCATAACGTGGATGTTCGGCTCGATGCCGTACACCTCAGCGGCGAGCTCGGCCTCGGCGACCTTCTTGCCCTCGCTGTTCTTTACTTCAAACTTTGCCATTTAAGTGTTCTCCTTGGTATGACGCTGGGCTAAATGGGCTGGGCCCTTAGGCCATACGGATGGCGACGAGACCATTCTTGGCACCCGGGACAGCGCCCTTGACCAAGATGAGGTTCTGCTCGGCATCGATGCGGACAACGGAAAGGTTCTTGACGGTAACGCGCTCGTTACCCATGTGACCGGCCATCTTGACGCCCTTGAGGACGCGCGCAGGATAGGCGCACTGACCGATAGAACCGGGGTGACGCTGGAAGTGAGAACCATGCGTCATAGGACCGCGGCGCTGACCCCAGCGCTTGATGCGACCCTGGAAGCCCTTACCCTTGGAGGTACCGATGACGTCGACCTTCTCGACATCAGCGAAATCAGCGACGGTGACGACCTCGCCGACCTTGTGCTCCTCGCCGTTCTCGACGCGGACCTCACGAAGGAAACGGACAGGCTCGACGCCAGCCTTAGCGAAGTGACCAGCCATGGGCTTGTTCACGTTCTTGGCCTTGATGTCGCCGAAACCGATCTGGACGGCGTCATAGCCGTCGGTTGCCTGAGTTTTAACCTGCGAGACAGCGCAGGGGCCAGCCTGGATGACCGTGACGGGAACGACGTTGTCGTCCTCGTCCCAAACCTGGGTCATGCCAATCTTGCGGCCGAGAATCATGCTGATCAAGATATGATCCCAACTCTCGCGTGGTCTTGGGACAATGCATACGCCACCGAGCGTACGCCCCTAGAGGACCACTACTTACACGACTTGCTCCCCAGCCTTGTATTGCGTCCGGACTACCTGACAACCCTATTAAGCAGGCATTTTGTCCAGCCAGAATACTCCCCTGGTTACACACAGCTGTTTAGTATACACGGCTGCGGGCGTATCCATCGAGATTCATATTTCACTCACATTGTTTACGCAGGTAAAGTGCGTGGCACGTTCCCAGTGTGCGGCGGAGGGGGCGGGCCTGAGACATATTAAGGTTGCTGCTCTACAGTCCTGCTCACGACGGAGAGCACATTAAGTGCTCTCCTGTTCGTGCGGAACTCGCGACAACCTTAATATGTCTCAGGCCCGCCCCCTCCGCCGCACACTGGGAACGCCACGTTGATGTCTGCTAAACCTTGCTCGCTCAGGCTAATGACTTTGTTGGGGGTCCACTATTTGCTGGAGGGTGAACTTGCATTGCATTGGCTCGCCTTCTGCTTGTGACTTTTCCTCTTCGAAATCGAAGATCATGATGGCGCAGTTGGGGAGTTTTGTTGGGAGCTCGAAGCCCTCTGGGGCTGCAGCCTTGATGAATTGGCGGCTGGCGCTGCCGTGGCTTACTGCTAGGAGGGTTTCGATGCCATCGGCGCCCATGATATTGGTGAGAGTGTCCACCATGCGCTCTTGCAGCGCGCGGCTTCCTTCTCCTCCGAAGGGGACCAGGTCCTCGCCCGGATCCCAAACGTCGGTGGGCAGCGCGTCGTGGGGGCCTTCCTCGAAGGTTCCATAGCAGCGCTCGATGATGCCTTCGCAGGGCTCGACTGCCGCGTCCGGGCCGAGGAGCTCGCATGCGACGAGCTGAGCTGTGTCCATGGCTCGGCCTAAGGGCGAAGAGACCACCTTGTCAGGAACGACATTGTGGGCTTTGAGCCATGCGGCTGCCATCCCGGCTTGCTGACGGCCCAAATCGGTGAGCGGTGAATCGCAACGACCTTGGACGAGCTTTTTGACGTTGAATTCCGTCTGGCCGTGGCGGAGCAGATACAGCCTCTTCATATTCTCCCCTTCTGTATAACTTGCTTTACCGGCGCAGCCCTACTCGTGGGTATGGCCTACGTAGTCTTCATCGATCGTAATCTTGGCAATCGACTTGGGATATTCCGATTCGACCCGTTGTGCCAGCGCGTGCTTTAAGTCTTCGGCACTCATCTGCAGATCCGAGGGACGCACGCAGTCAAAGATCACGTTGGTGTGCGTGGGGCCCGGCACACAGCGCAAATCATGAATCGAAAGGCGGCTATCGATCTCTTGAGCCATAGCGTTGATGCGCAAGCGCATGCTCGCCACCTTTGGATCGTCGGTCACGATGGGGTCGTAGTGAAGTGTGACAATCATGCCGTCTTCGTTCCTAAACGACTGCTCGATGTTATCGAGCGTGTCGTGACTTTCCAGCGGGCTGGCCTCGGCTGCCATCTCGGCGTGAGCGCTTGCGAACTTCCTGCCCGGGCCGTAGTCGTGAACCATCAAATCGTGAACTCCCAAAACGCCGGGGTAGCTCATGATCTTGTCTCGAATGTGCTTGACCAGCTTAGGATCGGGCGTCTGGCCCAAAAGCGGGCTCACCGTATCCTGGATGAGTTCAAAGCCGCTCCAGCCAATATAAGCGCCAACGGCAAGGCCGACCCATGCATCAAGATTGATATGCGTCACCTGGGAAACAATCGCGCACGCCAGCACGGCGCCCGTAGCAAGGACATCGTTCTTGGAATCCTGCGCGGTCGCATGCAGTGTCTCGGACTCGATACGGTCGCCGAGCTTTTGGTTGAGCGCCGCCATCCACAGTTTAACAACCATCGAAAGCGCCAGGACTGCCACCAGGGCAAGCGAGAACTCGACAGGTTCGGGGTGGATGATGCGCTCAAACGAGGACTTCACCAGTTCAAGGCCAATGAGAAGCACGAGCGCCGCCACGACCAGACCCGAGAGGTACTCGTAGCGACCATGGCCGTATGGATGCTCGGGGTCGGCGGGCTTGCTCGCCAGCTTAAAGCCCAGCACGCTCACGATATTCGAGCTGGCATCGGACAGGTTGTTCATGGCATCCGCCACAATCGAAACCGATCCCGAAACCACACCAATTGCGCCCTTCGCAGCACAAAGCGCAACATTGGCGAGAATACACACCACGCCCGTCAACGTGCCCACGCGCGCACGGTCGCCCTGCGCACGTTTAACAATCCACTCGACCATCTACATCCGCCCCCACGGTACCACCTATATATCTATTGCTCAAACGGATTGTAGTGTAGCCACTTTGTCTCCCAGATACAAAGAGGCCGCAGCCCGCACGGGCCACGGCCTTGGAGCATGACAAAAGAATCGTCCTTTTGTCGCACAGGTTTATGCGCTTACTTCAGCAGCGCTCGCCACTGTTTCGGGCGAATCGGCTCCGTCCTCCGTCGCCTGTTCCTTCGTCGGCACCACACCAAAGCAGTAGCTCAGCGCCGCAGACACCGCAAATGCCGTGCCGCCGGCAGCGCAGCACCACAGCAGGTTCGAGATGCCGCCCGTGGCAAAGCCAATGACCATGAGGACATTCGTCATGCCGATGGTATAGGCCGTAACGTGGCCCACGGCCGCAACAAGGCCTCCGACGGCGCCGCCAATGGCCATGCACGTCAGGCACCTGCCATATTTAAAGCCGCAACCGTACAGCGCCGGCTCGCTTACGCCGCCAAGAATACCCGAGATTGAATAGCCCAGCATGAGCGCCTTCTCGTCCTTATCCGCAACGCGGAGCGACGCGCCAAAGGGCATGCCCCAAACGGCGAACGTCGCCATCGTCGCGGCGATCAGGATGCACGAATCCGTTCCCACACTCATGAACTGCGCGTAGGCAAGCGATAGGACAACGTTGCTGACGCCGGCGATCTTAAGGAACTCCCAGCCCGCGGCAAGCCCCATGAGCGTGAGCAGCGACACGATGCCACCGGAATTGCCAAGCATAAACATAAGCTGGCCCAACAGCATGCCCAGATAGCTACCCGCCGGCGCCGTAATGCACAGCGAAACCGGAACCATGACAAGCATGGTTGCAAACGGAACGAACGAAAACGCCACGGCCTTAGGGATAACGCGCTTAAAGAAACACTCCACTCGCCATAGCACGGGCACCGAGATGAGAACCGGAATAACAGTCGTCGTGTAATCGTTGACCGGCGCGGGAAGCAGACCATACACGGAAGTCATCGATGCCCCCGTCGTCGATGCGGCATCGACGAGCTTAAGCAAATCGGGCGCAATCAATACGCCGCCCAGCATCATGCCTAGCTGCTCCGAGCAACCGAGCTGGCGGGCGGCCGCCCAACCAAGATAAATGGGCAAAAAGTAGTAGCCGGCGTTATAGAGCCAACTGTAGAACAGGCGATAGATTTCGGAATCGGCAGACCACAGGCCCAGCATACCTTCGCCCATAATGACGGCAACGGTGCGGAACAACGCCGCGCAGACAATAAACGGCAGCGCCGACATCATGCTTTTGGACAGATAATCGACCACGGCCATGGCGTTTGATGAAACCGACGTTGTAAACGAGGTGTTAGAAACTTGTAGCATGGAACGCCTTTCCCAATATGACATGCGGGCTGTCCCTTTGTCACATCGTGCGGTACTGACCGATTGCGCGGTACTTTTCGTAGCGGAGGTTTGTGAGGGTCGCGTCGTCGAGCTGCCCAAGCGTATCGAAGGCATCAAATGCCGAGGACATGACGGCACCGGCGATCTCCTCATGCGACAGGCCCCTATCGTCGACAATACCGTCGATGATGCCGAGCGCCAACAGATCGGGGGCCGTGAGCTTAAGCGCCTCGGCGGCCTCATTCGCGCGCTCGGTATCCTTCCATAGGATCGACGCACAGGCCTCGGGGCTCACGACCGAATAGGCCGAGCTCGAGAGCATCAGAATGCGGTCGGCCACGGACAGCGCCAGCGCGCCACCAGAGCCGCCCTCGCCTGTCACCACCGAGACAATCGGCGTCTTTAGACCGCTCATCTCCATGAGATTCTGGGCAATCGCCTCGCCCTGGCCGCGCTCCTCGGCACCGACGCCGCAAAACGCGCCCGAAGTATCGACCAGGCACAGAACCGGTCGACCAAACTTTTCGGCCTGGCGCATCAGGCGACGCGCTTTGCGGTAGCCCTCGGGATGCGCCATGCCAAAGTTGCGGCGCATACGCTCTTTGGTCGTGGTGCCGCGCTCGATGGCGATAACCGTCACGGGTCGCCCGTCCTTCCAGCCAATGCCAGCCACCACGGCAGCATCGTCGCCAAAGTAACGGTCGCCGTGCAGCTCCACAAATCCATCCAGGCCCAGCGAGATCATCTCACCCGCCGTGGCGCGATCTGCCGAGCGGGTCTGCTTGACGATCTCAAGCGCGGTTTTTGGCGCGGCCGAGCGCTTGAACAAATGTCCCAGCTTTTTGCCGCGGCGGCCCGTATGCACGATCTCATGCGGTGCCCCCAGGCCGGGCGCGTGCCCTTCGTGCAGCGCCAGCAGCTCGCCTACCGTGAGCGCAATCTCGCCACGCGGAACAACGGCATCGCAAAAGCCGTGCTCCAGCAAAAACTCGGAGCGCTGGAATCCCTTGGGCAGGCGCTTGTGCATGTTCTGCTCGATCACGCGCGGGCCGGCAAATGCCGTCAGGGCATCGGGCTCGGCCAGGATAATGTCGCCCTCCATGGCAAAGCTCGCGGTTACGCCTCCGGTCGTGGGGTCGGTGAGCACCGTGATATACAGGCCGCCCGCCTCGCTATGACGCCTAACCGACGCAGAGATTTTGGCCATCTGCATGAGCGATGTCACGCCCTCTTGCATGCGCGCACCGCCCGAAACGGTAAAGCCGACAACTGGCAATCCCAGCTCGGTCGCACGCTCAAATGTGCGACAGATCTTCTCGCCCACCACGGAGCCCATCGAGCCCATCATAAAGTTGGCGTCCATAAAGAAGAGCGCCGTATCGCAACCGCAGATTTTGCCCTTGCCGCACACAACGGCATCGCGCTCGCCCGAACGTTCGCTCACGCTCTTGAGCTTGTCGGCATAGCCGGGAAACGAAAGGAAGTCCTCCGGCGCCAGACTGGCATCCCATTCCTCAAACGTGCCCTCGTCAATCGTCATGCGCATGCGGTCGCGCCCGCTCACGCGAAAGTGTTTGCCGCAACGAGGGCAGACCTCGAGGTTGTCGTGCAGGCGCGCCTCATCGATCACGCGGCGGCACTCCGGGCACTTGATAAACACGTGGCGCGCGGGAAACTCGGCGCACGACTCGGTCATCGGTCCCTCGAGGACGTTGACCGTCTTCGCTTTTCTATTCATCAGCATAGAGATGCCCCATCAGATCGGTGTGATACATGCCCGACAAGAACTCGTCGTTTGCCAGCACGTCGAGCTGAAGCTCGCTGTTTTCGCTCACGCCCTCAATCACGAGCTCGCCCAGGGCCGAGCGCATCTTGCGAATGGCGCCGTCACGCGTGGGCGCACACACGATGAGCTTGCCAAGCATGGAGTCGTAGTACGGCGGAACTTTCGCACCGGTAAACATGGCGGAATCCCAGCGCACGCGCGGACCACCCGGCACACGCAACGCGGTGACCGTTCCGCATGACGGCAGAAAGTCCGGCGTTTCGGCATTGATGCGGCACTCCATGGCGTGGTTGCGGACCGGCATGTCCTCCTGCTCAAAGGGCAGAGGCTGGCCGGCTGCCACGCGCAGCTGCCACTTGACCAAGTCGGTATCGGTCACAAACTCCGTAACCGGATGCTCCACCTGCAAGCGCGTGTTCATTTCCATAAAGTAGAAATTGCCGTCGTCCGAATACAGGAACTCGATGGTACCGGCTCCTTCGTAGCCGACGGCACGAGCCAGGTCACGCGCTGCCTTGTGCATGCGAGCACGAATGTCGTCGTGTCCGTCGAGGCACGGCGCGGGGCTCTCCTCGATTAGCTTTTGGTTGCGCCGCTGCACCGAGCACTCGCGCTCGCCGAGCGAAAACACATGGCCCTGCTTATCGGCCATAATCTGCACCTCAACGTGATGCGCCGGCGCGACGAACTTCTCCATGTAGCACTCGCCGTCGCCAAAAACGGCCTCGCCCTCGGCACGCGCCTCGATGAACGCCTTTGCCGCATCTTCCACGCGCTCGACCTTGCGAATGCCGCGACCGCCACCGCCCGCGCGCGCCTTAATGAGCACGGGACAGCCAATGCGCTCGGCCTCGGCCGTCGCCTCCTCGGGACTTTTGAGCAAATCGCAGCCCGGCACGATGGGCACGCCCGCCGCGGCAGCCGTTCGGCGTGCGGCGTCCTTGTCGCCCATGCTGTCGATCACCTCGGCCGAAGGACCGACAAACGCCAGGCCACACTT
>CAUCCR010000090.1:0-7230 GCA_958441355.1 uncultured Collinsella sp.
GGGAGGCGCCCACGGGCAGGCCGCCCTCGGAGAACGCGGTCTGGCTGCGGCCGTAAACGATCTGCAGGAAGATCTCGCGCATAGCAACGTTGATGGCGTCGCAGACGAGGTCGGTGTTGAGGGCCTCGAGGATGGTCTTACCGGGAAGGATCTCGGAAGCCATGGCGGCAGAGTGGGTCATGCCCGAGCAGCCGATGGTCTCAACGAGGGCCTCCTCGATGATGCCGTCCTTGACGTTCAGCGTGAGCTTGCAGGCGCCCTGCTGAGGTGCGCACCAACCCACACCGTGCGTAAGACCGGAGATGTCGGAAATCTCCTTAGCCTGGACCCACTTGCCCTCCTCGGGGATGGGTGCGGGGCCGTGGTATGCACCCTTGGCAACGGGGCACATGTTCTCCACTTCCTGTGAGTACTGCATGCCTCTCCTCTCTATCGTGTTGGCGTCCCGTCTGGGGGTCGTGGCTGGCGATTGCCGGGCGACCCTTCGAAAGGGACATGACATGCAGCCCCTATAATACCGCGAAATGCACGGAATATTCGGCGAACGGCTCAGTTTTCGTAGCGAGAAGTCCGGAAGTTTTAATTGAAACGGTTTAACTCTATGTTCTGTGGTCGTGAGTTTCCGTAGAGGGGGTCCGTCTTGGGCAAGCTTTTGGTCCGCTCTTGCAAGCGTTGCAGTGGTTGACCTGTTGCAACGGTGCCGTTCGCCGCCTGTTTGCTGCCTTTGGCCGCGCGAGTGTATTGTTTTGCGTGAATGTTTTGATGGCACGCTTCAATCGTGCTGTATTGGATGGCAAGCAGATCCCGGCGAAGGGAGCGCCATGCAGCGCGTTTGGAGAACGGTTACCGGCTTTTACCATGTCTGTGCCCGTGGTACGGGCAAGCAGCTCATCTTTGAGGGCGATGAAGACCGGTGGGAGTTCTTGGAGCTGATGCGTGAGTGCTGCCGCAAGGCGGGCGTGACGGTTATCGCCTGGTGCCTTATGGGCAATCACGTGCGTCTGGTGCTTGCAGATTACGAGGACGCGATGAGCGCGGCGATGCACCGGCTGCTTTTGACGTACGCGCGGCGGTTCAATAAACGCACGGGGCGCACAGGGCATCTGTTCCAGAACCGTTTTGACCGGCGCTCGCTCGATACCGACTGGCAGGTGATGGAGGCTATTCGCTCCGTTCACGCCGATCCGCAGGAGGCGGGCATGAGCCTAATCGAGCGTTACCCCTGGAGCAGCTTTGCGGAGCATCTGCGCGCTTACGACAGTGATGCGGCAGATGCCGCGAGGGGATTTTCTGATCCTTCTTGCGTGCTTGAACTTTTTGGTTCTGCCGAGGGCTTTATTGCCTATTCGCTTTCGACGCCCGACGGTAGCGAGCCGGCGCTGTGCGATATGAAAGAGACAGAGTGGGAACGCCACGCCTTTGCCGACAAGATGGCGAAGAGCCTCGGGGTTCCGCTCCACGGGGTTAAAGCCGCGCCGTCGGCGCAGCGCAACATCGTCATTCTTGGATTGCACGATGCCGGTTTTACGGTGCGTCAGATTGAGCGATATACGGGGATTGGCAAAAGTACCGTTTCTCGTATCGTGCGTGCCTGTGCACGAACGGCGGTGCAGACTGGCCGAAACGTGGCGTAGGACTGCCTGTGCACCGCAGCTGGGGTCGCCCATATGCCACAACCATTGTTCTAAAAGCTTGGTACGGTAACTGCACTTCTTAATATGCATAGAACAATCGTCATCTTGCATAAAATAACAGCTCAGTCCGGGTTTGCCCGTGCCTACCCCCGTCTGCGCCGTGCAAAAAACGGAGTTTTCAGCATCGTGGTGCTGTCGGCACTGCCGCAATCTTGCAACATACAGGTTCCGAAGCTATTTATGCCTTCCGATGCGCCTCCGAAGCGCATGTATGTGATCCCTGAGACCGCGATGCTTGTTCTAAAACACAATATATATGCGCCTAAAGACGTTGATTAACGCTTTCGATGCGTATACACACAGCTTGGCGTGCTGAATACTCGCAAATATGCACGCCGCTCCCTATGGGACCCGTCTGCGGCAGGCGCGAAGCGAGTCGGAGCTTCGCAGAACGGGGCTTGGCGCATTGCTTGGCGGGCCCGGGGCCCTGCCGCAGGCCTTTGGTGCTGTGGAAAACGCCCGTGCTCGCGTCTGGCTGTGTGGCAAATGTCAGACGGGGCGCCGGACGCGCGGACTTTGTGCGTTCGCGCTCATTAGGTAAAAACAGAGCCGCCCGTATCGGGCGGCTCGGCAATCAAAAACCTTGGATTCGGGGCATAAACTACTGGTTTGTTTGCCCCTCGAGCATGCCGTCGAGGGTGCGCCAGGCGAGCTCGGCGCACTTGACGCGGGCGGGCATGTGCGAGATGTCCTGGAGCTGGGCGGCTTCGTCCAGGTCTTCCAGATCTTCCTCGGAGAGCTGCTCGCCGCGGATCATGGCGAGGAAGAGCTCTGCCAGGCGGTGAGCTTCCTCGACGGTCTCGCCGGTGATGAGGTCGGCCATGATGTCGGCGCTGGCCTGGCTGATGGCGCAGCCATGACCGGTAAAGGAGGCCTCCTTGATCACGCCCTTCTCGACACGCAGCTGCAAGGTGAGCTCGTCGCCACAGCTGGGGTTGATGCCGTCGTGCTCGTGCGTGGGGGCATCCATCTCGTACTTATAGTCGGGGTGCGAGTTGTGCTCCATAAATGTGGTGGAGGTGTACAGATTACCCATTGAACGTGCTCCAAACGTGATGCAGGCCGGCGATGAACTTGTCGATATCGGCCTTGTCGTTGTAGAAGGCCACGCTGGCGCGGCAGCAGGCGAGGTTCTCGACGCCCAGCCAGGTAAGCAGCGGCTGCGCGCAGTGGTGGCCGGCGCGGATGCAGACGCCGTCCATGTCCATGATGCTCGCGACGTCGTGCGGGTGGATGCCCTTGACGTTAAAACTCACGACGCCGTGGTGGTTGTCCCAATAGATGGAGCCGATGATCTGGACAAAGTCGAGCTGCATGAGCTCGCCCATCAGGTAGTGGACGAGTGCCTGCTCGCGTGCCTGGATGTTCTCGTAACCCACCGTGTTGACCAGGTAATCAAGGGCGGCACCCGTGGCGAAGATGCCGGCGGCGTCCTGCGTGCCGGCCTCGAATTTCTCGGGAACGGGCGCCCAGACGGCGTCCTGCTCGGTAACAGAGTCGATCATTTCGCCGCCGGTGAGCATGGGCGGCATGGCGTTGAGCAGGCCCATCTTGCCCCACAGCACGCCGATGCCCATGGGGCCCATGGCCTTGTGCGCGCTAAAGGCAAAGAAGTCGGCGCCCAGGTCGGCCACATCGACCGGCATGTGCGGCAGCGACTGCGCGCCGTCGACGACCAGGTAGCCGCCGTACTTGTGCACGAGCTTGCCGAGGTTCTTGACCGGGTTCTCGACGCCAAGCACGTTAGACACCTGACCCACGGCCAAGATTTTGGTCTTGGGGCCCACCTTGGACAGAACCTCCTCGGTGGTGAGTTGACCGGTCTTGGTGGGGTAGAGGTAGACGAGCTTGGCGCCGGTCTCGCGGCAGACCTGCTGCCACGGAATCAGGTTGGAGTGGTGCTCCATGATGGTGATGACGACCTCGTCGCCCGGTTTGAGCACTGTGGGCGCAAAGCTCTTGGCGACCAGGTTGAGCGACTCGCTCGTGTTGCGGGTGAAGACGACCTCGTTGGCCTGTGAGGCGCCGATGAGGTCGGCGATCTGCTGGCGGACCTTCGCGATGGCGTCGGTTGCCTCGACGGACAGCGAGTACAGGCCGCGCAGGGGGTTGGCGTTCATGCGCTGGTAGAAGTCGCGTTCGGCGTCAAGCACGCAGGCGGGGCGCTGCGCGGTGGCGGCGCTATCGAGGAAGGCGATCTCGGGGTGCTGCTGGAAAAGCGGGAATTGTGCCTTGTAGGGATTGGTCTCGATGTCGACGGTAGGCCAGCCGCGCGAGGCCTCGTCGCTGGCGTCGAGCTCCATAGGCTCCGGTGCGGTACAGGTGTCGCATTTAACGTGCTCGGTGTCGATCATGCGAGCTCCTCTTCAAAGTTGTCGATCAGGTTGTTGCCCAGGCGGACGACGGCGGCGCGGGTGCGCTCGTCGGTCGCGGAAAGCGCGGCGTCCTCCAGCTTGGCGCGGATGAACAGGTCCTCGGCGGCATTTTGGTCAAGGCCGCGGCAGGCGAGATAGAACAGCTGCTCGTCGCGGACGTGGCCGATGGTAGCGCCGTGGTTGCCGGCGACGTCGTCCTCGTCGCAGAGAATGACGGGAACGGTCTTGTTGTCGACGCCCTTGTTGGCCAAAAGCACCGTCTCGCGCTCGGTGCCGGTTGCACCCTTGCAGCCGTGCACGAGGTCGATGGTGCCGCGGTAGACCTTCTTGGACGTGCCGGTCAGTACGCCGTTGGCGTCGATCTCGCACTCGGTCTTGCGACCGCGGTGGCGCAGCTCGTAGTTAAAGTCGCGCACCTGCTCTCGGGCGCCCAGGTAGTCAGTATCGATGGTGACCTTGGCGGTATCGCCCAGCAGGTCGCCGGCAAGGCCGGTGGCGCTGGCGCCGGCACCCAGGACGGTGTGCTGCACGTTGACGCGCGCGCCCTCGTCCAGGAACAGGCCGGTGTCGTCGAGCGCGATCCAGCTATCGTCGAGCGTCTGCGTGCAGGTCACGTTGACGGTGGCGTACTCGTGGGCGCACACGCGTAGCACGGATCCCACGACGCCTTGGCCGGCAACGGGAGAGTCCAGGGCAATAAGCAGATCGAGCGTCGACTGGGGACGGGCGACGACGTCGATGGCGGCGATGGCCGCGGCTGCATCGACACCGCTCACGCGCACGGTAACCGTGGCGTGCTGGTATGCGGGCACATCGATGACGATGCGCTTGGTGGCGTGGTCGGCCAAGTAGGTGTAGGCAGCCTCGCCCATGCCGGTCTCGAAGGCTTCAGCAGGGGAGAGCTCCTCCTCGAGCTTGATGGCACCGGCCTGGTAGATGGAGGTGGCGGGCACGTCAAGCTCGGTCTCGGGCGTGATGCGGGCGCGGTCGGCGGCATCGCCAGGGGCGGAGGCGCGGCGCTCGGGGAAGCGCTCGGCCATGGCGTCCATGGCGGCGTCGAACGCGTCTGCCACGCCAGCAAACTGCTCTTCCAAGCCCTCAGCCTCAACGGCCTCGGCGGGAGCGGCGGCAAGCTCGTCAGAGAGCTCGAGCTTGGTCTGGTTCATCTTGAGCCAACCCCAAGTGGCAGCCGGCATCGAATTGACCTGCTCAAGGGTGGTAGCAGCGGTGTTCGTGGTCTGTTTCATTATCCGATCGCTCCTTCCATCTCGAGCTTGATCAGGTTGTTCATCTCGACGGCGTACTCCAGCGGCAGCTCCTTGGAGACCGGGTTGGCAAAGCCGTTGACGATCATGGTACGGGCTTCTTCCTCCGAGATACCGCGGCTCATCAGGTAGAACACCTTATCGTCGCCGATACGGCCGATGGTGGCCTCGTGGCCGATGTCGACATTCTTGGCGCGGATGTCCATGGCGGGGATGGTGTCGGAGCGGCTCTGGTCGTCGAGCATGAGCGACTGGCAGCTCACGGTTGCCTTGGAACCCTCGGCCTTGGGCGTGGCCACGATGGAGCTGCGGAAGGTCTGGATGCCGCCGCTCTTGGAGATGCCCTTGGTCTCGACGGTTGCCGAGGTATCGGGCGCGTTGAGCACGACCTTGCAGCCGGTATCCAGGTTCTGGCCGGCGCCGGCAAAGGTAATGCCGGTAAAGCTCGAGCGGGCGCGGCGTCCGTTGAGCACGCTCATGGGGTAGAGGTAGCCCACGTGGCTGCCGAAGGAGCCGCTGATCCACTCGATGTCGCCATCCTCGTCCACGCGCGCACGCTTGGTGTTGAGGTTGTACATGTTCTTGGACCAGTTCTCGATGGTCGAGTAGCGCAGGTGCGCGCGCTTGCCCACAAAGAGCTCGACGGCGCCGGCGTGGAGGTTGGCCACGTTGTACTTGGGCGCGGAGCAGCCCTCGATAAAGTGCAGGTCAGCGTCGTCCTCGACGATGATGAGCGTGTGCTCAAACTGGCCGGCGCCCTTGGCGTTGAGACGGAAGTAGCTCTGCAGCGGGAAGTCGAGCTTGGTGCCCTTGGGCACGTAGACAAACGAGCCGCCCGACCACACGGCACCATGCAGGGCCGCAAACTTGTGGTCGGTGGGCGGGATGAGTGTCATAAACTTCTCGTGGATGAGCGGCTCCCACTGCGGGTCGTGCAGGGCCTCTTCGATGCCGGAGTAGACGATGCCCATCTTGGACGCGGTGTCCTGCATGTTGTGGTAGACGAGCTCGGAGTCGTACTGAGCGCCGACGCCCGCCAGGTAGCTGCGCTCGGCCTCGGGGATGCCCAGGCGCTCAAAGGTGTTCTTGATGTCGTCGGGCACCGACTCCCAGTCGTGTTTTTGGTCGGTGTTGGGTTTGACGTAGGTGACGATGTTGTCCATGTCCAAGCCCTCGATGGAGGGGCCCCACGTCGGATCCGGGAAGCGGTTGAAAATCTCGAGGGACTTGAGGCGCAGGTCGAGCATCCACTGCGGTTCGTCCTTCTTGGCGCTGATCTCGCGCACGATGTCGGGCGTGATGCCGGCGTCGAGGCGCTCGAATCCCTCCTCGCCATAGGTGAAGTCGTAGAGGCTGCGGTCGATGTCCGCGACCTCGGTGCGGTTCTTGGTCATTGCGTCGCCCCTTTACGCCTGCTGCTCGGCAGCGGCGGCCTCGGCCTGGGCGCGCTGCTCGGCGGCCTCGCGCTCGAAGGTCTCAAAACCGTTCTTATCGATCCAGGGGATCAGCGAAGCGTCGCCCTCGCGCACGATGTGGCCCTTGACCATAACGTGGACGCGGTCGACATTCAGGTGCTCCAAGATGCGTGTGTTGTGCGTGATGATGAGCATGGAGCCGTCGCAGCTCTTGCGGTACGCGTCCATGCCGTGGCTGACGGTGGACAGGGCGTCGACGTCCAGGCCGGAGTCGGTTTCGTCCAGGATGGCGAGTTTGGGTTGCAGCAGCAGAAGTTGGAGCATTTCGACCTTCTTCTTCTCGCCGCCCGAGAAACCCACGCCCAGCTCGCGGTTGAGGTAGGCGGTATCCATGTTAAGCTCGGCCGCGAGCTCCTTGACGCGACGGCGGAACTCCTTGCCCTTCATCTCCAGGCCGGGGCGGCCGGCGATGCTGGCGCGC
>CAUCCR010000091.1:0-7196 GCA_958441355.1 uncultured Collinsella sp.
CACCGGCGCCGACATCGCCAAGGAGGGGGCAGATGTGGTGCTCATGCGCAGCGATCTCATGGACGTCGCCCGCGCCATCGAACTTTCGCGCGCCACGATTCGCAACATCAAGCAAGACCTGTTCTGGGCGCTGTTCTACAACGGCATCGGCATTCCGCTGGCGGCGGGCGTATTTTTCCCGCTCACCGGATGGCAGCTCTCGCCGATGTTTGGCGCCGCAGCGATGAGCCTGTCGAGCGTATGCGTCGTGTCCAATGCGCTGCGCTTAAAATCCTTTATGCCTAAAGTGGCAAAATAGGATCACTATTACGTTCATTTAGAACGGGTTTTCCAGGTGCCCGAGATTGACCTGAAAGAGGAGCGACGCGTACTTTGGTACGCGAGCGACGGCTTGAAGGTCAAGGTCGGGTGCCTGGGAAAGCCGACACAACAGAGAGGAACACCCATGCGTTACACGATCAAGACTTCCGGCCTTATGTGCGGCCACTGCGACGCTATTGTCGAGACGGCACTGCTCAACGTTGCCGGCGTGACCGACGCCGACGCCGATCACGAGACCCAGACCGTCCAGGTGGAGTGTGCCGACACCGTGACCGCCGAGCAGCTCGCCGCCGCCGTCGAGGCCGCGGGCGAGAAATTCCACGCCCTATCCGTGACCGCCGCGTAGCAGCTACCAGAAGCATTCGACCCCATCGACCAGAAACGAGGACCCGCTATGATGGCAGACCATAAATCGGTGACCCGCATGCTCAAGACGGCACGCGGTCAGATCGACGGCATCCTGCGGATGGTCGATGAGGACCGCTACTGCGTCGATATTTCCACGCAGCTCATGGCCACACAGGCGCTCCTCGCGCGCATTAACGCCGACGTGCTCAAGGCGCATATCGAGGGCTGCGTGACTTCGGCAATCGAATCGGGCGACGAAGACCTCAAAGCCGCCAAGCTCGCCGAAATCGAACGCGTCGTCGACAAACTCTCCAAGTAATTGGGGCATTGGGGACAGACTTCTTTGCACCGTCTTGGTATTCCGGGGACAGGTACGTTTGCACCACATTGGTGCAGATTAACCTGTCCCCCTTGCTCTAAATCGGGTATAAAGGCGTGCGGCATATCGAATGAAAGGCAATTTGCATGAATGACTTTATGAAGGGCCGCAATGGCGCTGACGAACTCACCATCGTGATGGGCTTCGCAGGCATTATCATCGCCATGATCGGTTCGATGGCTCGTATCCAGTGGCTCAGCTGGATTGCCATCGCCGTAATCGTGATTGGCGTGCTGCGCGGCCTGTCCAAAAATATCGATGCACGTCGCAAGGAGAACGAGGCCTTTGTCGCCGCGACTGCAAACGTACCCGGCTTGGGCAAGTTTGTAGCTAGCTTGGGCGGCGGAGCTGCAGCGGCCAACGCCTCGCGCGCAGCCGGTACTAGCAAGGAAGACTTTGAACGTGCCAAGCGCACAGCCAAGAAGATGTGGAAGGGCCGCAAGACCACGGCCTATCTCAAGTGCCCCAACTGCGGCCAGATGCTCTCCGTTCCCAAGGGCAAAGGCAAGATCCGCGTCACCTGCCCCAAGTGCCATGCCAAGATGGAGACGCGCTCATAGCCGCCATACCATGGGACAAATAAAAGCCGAGGCCTCGCACTGGGACCTCGGCTTTTTCTGATTATGACAAAAGGATTGTCCCTTTGTCGCATCGCCATATCGCGCGCTTACGCCACGCCATCGCGGGCAAGCTCCTCGGCCAACGCCTCGGCAGGCATGGCCATAATCGCGTCGAGCTCGGCGTCCACCTCGGGAATACGCTTCACCTTGAGTTTGCGCACCAGATCACCACGGCACATCACGTGCATCGGCTCACGCAGTGCGCACAGGTCATCGAGCGGATTCTTGCGCGTCACCAGGATATCGGCGGCCTTGCCGCACTCGATTGTGCCGGTCTCGCCGCCCAGCCCCAGCAGCTCGGCATTGACCTGCGTGGCCGTATGCAGCGCGAAGGCGTTACTCACACCCACGTACTTGGCAAAATAGGCCACCTCACGCCACATGTCGTACTGCGTCACGAACGGGCAGCTCGAGTCCGTGCCAAGGCCCACCTTAACGCCAGCTTCCAGTGCGGCACGGGCGCTCTCGATGATGCCCGAGCACACGATGTCGCCGTTCTTCTTTTGTGTATCGGTCGAATGGGTCTTTTCCGGGTCGAGCAATACAAACGGCAGCGCCGGGCTGATAGTGCAGGTAACGCTGGGCGCACGCCCCTCGAGCTGCGTGCCCGCGGTGCCACGGTACAGCTCCAGAATCTCGGACGTCAACGGAGCGCCGTGCTCAATCGTGTCAACGCCGGCCTCAAGCGCAACCTTCACACCCTCGGTACTCTCGACATGGGCCATGACCGGAAGGCCCATATCGTGCGCCGCCTTGCACGCCGCCGCGGCAACCTCCACCGGCATACGCAGCACGCCCGGCTCGCCCACCTCGGTCGCATCGAACACACCGCCCGTTACGAACAGCTTAATGACGTCGGCACCGCGCGCATACAGGTCGCGCACCTGTTCGGCTGCCTCGGCGGGACTGTTTGCCACCTGGGCGAACAAGCCCGCACCATGGCCGCCCGGCACCGTGACGCCCGTTCCCGGCGCCACCAGGCGAGGACCTTGATACTTGCCGGCGTCGATGGCATTACGAACGGCGATGTCGGCAAACAGTGGGTCGCCCGCGCCGCGCACCGTGGTCACGCCGCTTGCCAGTTGTTGTTGGGCGCTGCCCTTAAGAATATGGCGCACGATGGCGCGCCCCACGGGATTATCGAGCTTCTTCATCAGCGCGCCCGCATCGCCCGCCGAAACCGGCTTGCCCGAACCGCACAGATGCACATGCATATTGATGAGACCGGGCATGAGATACGCACCTGCCAGGTCGATGACCTCGGCACCTGCAGGTGCCTGCGCCACAGCACTCGGCCCCATCCACGTGATGACACCGCGCTCAACAGTCACGGCCATATCGGGTTGCGGCTCCATATGCTCCGAACCATCCAGGACGGTCGCATTGATAAACAACGTGGAACGATCGGCAGACGCCATATCGAGCTCCTCCCTCGCAATTAACTTGAACATTTGTCCATTATCACCTAATGCAGCGAACTAAAGTCAAACATATCGGTTAACGGAGGGAAGAGGGGATGTGGGGGACGGAATACGTTGCAGCCCCATCCCAGCAACATCAGGGGAATGTCTCGAACTGTAACAGGTACAGGGTTATTGGGCCCCTTGATGTTACAGATCGAGACATTCGGTCGACGTTTCACCGGTTTGTCTCGATCTGTAACAGTTACGAGCTCAAATAACCTCTAAACGTTACAGATTGAGACAAAACCTCTCAGCGCCCATACCACCGGCATCTCCATTCCTCAGCCAAATCAGCCCGTCGCGGAATACCCGCCAGCCTCATTTTCTCGACCAGCTTCCCCGGGTCTTTGAGTTCGTTAAACGTAAACCGAAGCACCTTATGCCCGAGCATTGTCAGATGAGATTCCCGCTGACGCTCTGCCACGAATGGGTCGACCGACTCCCGACCCTCGCCGTTCTGCAAGGTGTACTTCCCCTTTCCGTCGAGCTCGCCGATGACACACGTCCCGTTCTCGAGCCGCCAAAAATAGTCGACGCGAAACACCTGGCTCGGATCGAGCGGGTCGCGAAACTCCACCTGCAGCTCCGAAACCGGAAAGCCGTACGCAATAAAGAACGCTCGGAACCGAGACTCGCCGCCGTTTTCGGACAGCCCGTCCGCATACGACGCAATCACCTGTGCCCTGCGATACCCTCGCCTGCCCTTACAATCGACGCGGAGGCGCTCGCACAAATCCCCACGCGATACGCCTTTCGCCCGCAGTGCAGAATCGGCAATCGCCAACCCGTAGGAGAACGGCGCACGCAGCAAGCAATCATCTACCGTGCGCCAAAACGGCGTCGCCCACACGCCGTCGACTTGTTCAAGCGCACCCGCCATCTGTGGACGCAACAACCTGCACCCGCTGCTCAACGTCACCGAACAGCAAGTCTTAACAAGGAAACGCGGCCCGAGCAGATCATTCGGCACCTCCAGACCCCACAAAAGCGCCGCGTCATAGCCCCAAAACGCCCAATCGGGATGAAATTCCGCAAGCCCTCTGATAGTCCTCAGTGCTCGCTCCGCTGGCGTCAATGCATCCCAATCATGCTGAAAACAGAACAGGTACGGCTCGGGCTCCGCGATATCGTCGGTTCCAACATGGCGCCGCAGCCACATGAGCTCGGTATTGTCATGCGTTGCGAGCAGCGCACCTTGCTTGGCCGTCTCCGTGAGCCGCGCGAGCATCCTATTCCGCGCCAACGTGTTGCGAGTCGTATGCTTGTGTTTGAGAACGGTATTAGACACTTTCATCACCACCACGTCAGACAAATGGACCATCGTCACCGTTGCCTCCGCTGACAAATGTCTTGATCTGTAACATGAAGACAGTCTTTGAGCCTCTAGTTGTTACAGAACAAGATCTTTCGGCAGCCGACAACCTTTGTCTCGATCTGTAACAGTTACGTGCCCAGACAGCCGCCAAACGTTACAGATTGAGACAAAGTCAGGGCTGTAGGGCGACACCAGTCACATCCCCTACTCCCATTCTTGTTCGTAGATGTTGAGGGACTTTACGTAGCGCCCCTGGGCGCCCATGATGTCGCGGACCAGGCGCAAAAAGAAGCTGATGCACGAGGTGTCAAAGCCATCCTGTAGGTCCTCCGGATGCACCGCACCTGGTCCATCGACCGCCGTGTCACTCAGGCGCGCGATGTCATACAGATAGAGCTGTCCCGCCGTCAGCCAGACATCGTCGACGCAGGCGACGCGCACCGCGATCGCGCCGTCGCTCCAATGCTCCTTTTGCACGATATGCGGGTCGTAGACATCAAAGCGAAGGTCGGTGCGCGTATCCTTCAGCACGACCATGCCAGTCGCGGGATCCTTGTCCAAAATGCCAAAGCGCGAGAAATACTGTGTGTCGCGCACCTGCTCGAGCCGCTTGAGCGAGGCAGGCGAAAGCGATGCCGGCGGCTCGTCAACATATAGCTCGAGCAGCGTCTTGCCATGGCGATAGGGGCGCTCAAAGAGCAGCCAATCGGTAAATGCCATGTTGTAGGCCATGATTTCGTTTTGGGAAGGCTCGGTGCGATAGCTGAGCCACGGGTCGACAATGATCTCGAACTGCTCGCGCGCCGGCCCCAAAAACTGAAACTTCCGCAGCATCCAAAAATGGGCCATGTCGGCAATATCGTTGCCGACGGCTTCGGCCAGCTGCGCTCGGTCTAAAACGTGGTCAGTCACGGCATCCTCCTCAAACTGATGAACCTCAATTTGAGCTTACGAGGAGGGTGGGCAGCCACTGTCAGCACGGACAAAATAGGCCTCCGGCTGCAAACTAACTGCTGACCAAACACTTGACGGGATGCTTGACCGAAAATGCGCACCGCAACAAAACCGCAGTTAAACATAGACGGCCAACCCGCCCTTTTGAGCCAGATACCCACAGCCACCACAGAAACAACAGGTGACCACAGCCCAAGAAGTCGACAAATGAACACCCGTACGTCGACAAACGAGCAAATCGCTCGCAAAGAGTGTCCCCAACGACTAGACAAAAAATGACTAGTCATTGGAGACGTTCTTAAATGACTACTTTACAGCTCCAGCGCCTCGGCGACCTCGGCCACGCAGGCCAGGGCGTCGGCCATAGCGTTCACCACGAGCGAGCTGCCGTTACGAGCATCACCCGCCACATACACCGGTGCGGCATCCGCGGAGACGCCGTCGACACGTGCCGCGAGGTGCGAGCCCTCGGCAGCCATCACAGGCAGCGGACGACCAGCGGTGGCAACAGGCACGCCTACCGCATCGAACACGCCATGCTCGGGACCCGTAAAGCCGCAGGCGATGAGCACCAGCTGGGCCGGCACCTCGTGCTCGGAACCTGCAATGCGTTCGGGCTTTCCCGCCGACCAGTCCAGATCGACCACGCGCAGACCCGCGGCCGCACCCTTCTTGTCCAGCAGCACCTCGAGCGTATCCACGCCCCAGGCACGCATCTCGCCGCCCATCGCAGCGATAGCCTCCTGCTGGCCGTAGTCGGTCTTCTTAACGTTGGGCCACTGCGGCCAGGGGTTGCTCGCCGCGCGCTTATCGGGCGCAGCCGGCAAGAACTCAAACTGGCGCACGCTGCGCGCACCCTGACGTACCGCGGTGCCCACGCAGTCGTTACCGGTATCGCCGCCGCCAATGACGACGACGTCCAGGCCACGTGCATCGATGACAGGCTCGCCGCCATCGAGCACCGAGACGGTCGAAGCCGTCAGGTAGTCCACGGCATACACCACGCCCGGGGCATCAATGTTCGCAGCCGAAAGCCCACGCGGAGCACGGGCGCCGGCAGCCACCACGACGGCGTCAAAGTCGTCGAGCTTGGCGGTAACCTTGGGATCGCTCACGTCGGCACCCAGCTCGAACACAATGCCCAGCTCGCGCATGAGTGCCACGCGACGCTCGACCACAGACTTCTCGAGCTTCATGTTGGGAATGCCGTACATGAGCAGGCCGCCCGGGCGGTCGTCACGCTCAAATACCGTCACACGGGCACCGCGACGTGCAAGCTCCCATGCAGCCACCAGGCCAGCCGGGCCAGAGCCAATCACAGCGACCGTGGGTGCATCCTCCCCTGCCGGCTCAAAGCGGCGCGGACCGCCATTTGCCCACTCATGGTCGCTGATCGCACGCTCGTTGTCATGGATCGTCGTGGGTTGGCCATCGACCGAACCCAGGTTGCACGCGGCCTCGCACAACGCCGGGCACACGCGACTCGTAAACTCGGGCATGGGCGAGGTGAGCGACAGTCGCTCGGCAGCCTCATCCCAGCGGCCGCGGTACACCAGCTCATTCCACTCGGGAATCAGGTTGTGCAGCGGGCAGCCGCTCAGGCGTGCCTTGCCAAAGCTCGCGCCCATCTGGCAAAACGCCACGCCGCACATCATGCAGCGGCTCGCCTGGGCACGGCGCGCATCGTCGTCGAGCTCCACGAACAGCGGATCGAAATCGCGGCTGCGCTCCTCCACGGGGCGCAACTCATGGGCCACGCGATCGATATCAAGAAAAGCACCTGGCTTACCCATGGC
>CAUCCR010000092.1:0-7145 GCA_958441355.1 uncultured Collinsella sp.
GGAAAGCGTAACGACCTTAAACGTTGAGCCCGGCGTGTACAGCGCGTCCATGGCGCGATTGTACATGGAGCCGTCCTCGCCGCCGCCCGTCTGCAGCAGGGCATCGATGTTGGTGTTGTCGTAGGTGGGCGAGCTGGCACATGCGAGCACCGCGCCGGTACGCGGATCCATAACCACCACGGCGCCCTTAAAGCCCTTGAGTGCCTGCTCGGCCGCCGTCTGGATACGCGAGTCGATGGTGAGCTTGGCGGTGTTGCCCGGCTGGGTCTGGCCCGCGAGCGACGCGATGGCGTTGTTCCAGCTGGAGTAATCCTTAGAGCCGGTGAGCGTGTCGTTCATGACGCTCTCGATGGCGGTGGTGCCATACTGCTGGCTCACGTAGCCAACCACGTGCGCTGCCAGGTTACCGTTGGGGTAGGAGCGTACGTAGGTGCCGTCCTCCTGCTGCAGCGACTCGGCCAGCGTCACGCCGTCGGACGTGATGATGGAGCCGCGCTGGATGTACTTGGAGCGGGCGATGGTGTGGTTGTTGGTCGGCATGTCCTGATAGTCCTTGGCCTTAATGACCTGGACATAGGTGAGGTTGCCGATAAGGATGGCAAACAGCGCCGTAAAGGCGAGCACCGCGCGGGTTAGACGGTTGGCGAGCGCAACGCGGCCGAGCACACCGGATTCAGGCGTGTCGAGCAGGCGACGGCGCATGCGCGAGCCGACGGAATGGCTGCCGCTGCCGTAGGAAGACGAGGTGGCAAAGCGCGTGCCCGTCGGGGCGGCGGCAGATGCGACCTGATCATCGGTGATGGCGGCCATGGTGCCGGTGCCGGTAAGCTCGGCCTCGCGTCCGGTCGCCTCGTCACCGGCGCGCAGCAGGAGCGCGACGATGATAAAGCTCGCCAGCAGCGAGGAGCCGCCCTGGCTCATAAAGGGCAGGGTGACGCCGGTCAGCGGAATCAGGCGGGTTACGCCGCCAACGATCAAGAAGGCCTGGAAGCTGATGGCGGCCGTAAGGCCCGTGGCGCTAAAGGCAGCGAGGTCAGATTTAGCGCGGGCAGCCGTGGTGAGGCCACGCACGGCAAAGAGCATAAACAGGATGAGCACGGCGCCGCCGCCCAAAAGACCCATCTCCTCGCCGATGGCCGAGAAGATAAAATCGGACTCGACGACAGGGATGTTGTTGGCCATGCCGTTGCCGATGCCAACACCGACCAGACCGCCATCGGCAAGCGAGAAGAGCGACTGGACGATCTGGTAGCCCTGGCCCTGGGCGTCCTTAAACGGATCGACCCAAACCTGGAAACGCACCTGAACGTGCGATAGGAACTTGTAGGCGCCCACGGCTCCGACAGCTAAGAGCGCAAGGCCGATAACGACATACGAAAAGCGCCCCGTGGCAACGTAGAGCATCAGCAAGAAGATGGTGTAGAACAGCACGGCCGAACCCAGGTCGCGTTCGAAGACGACGACGAGCAGGCACACACCCCACACGGCAAACAGCGGCAGCAGCAGTCGCAGGCGAGGGATCTTAAAGCCCAGGATCTTGCGGTTGGAGATGGAGAGCAGCTCGCGGTTCTCGGCCAGGTACCCGGCCAGGAACAGCACGATAAAGACCTTGGCGAACTCGCCAGGCTGGATGGTAAAGCCCGCGATGCGAATCCACAGCTTGGAGCCCGAGATCGTGGTGCCGATAAAGATAGGCAGCATCAGCAGAATGATACCGATGATGCCAAAGGTGTACTTGTAGCGCATGACCACGTCGAGGTTCTTAACCAACGCGAGCGTTCCCACCATCAGGGCCACCGAGACAAACAGGATGATGAGCTGTGAGATGGCGAGAGCGGGGGCGAGACGCGTCACAAACGTGATGCCGATGCCCGAAAGTATAAATACGATGGGCAGGATGGCGGGGTCGGCACCGGGCGCCAAGATGCGCACGGCAATGTGGGCCGCGGCAAAGGCGGCAAAGAGGCCGATCGGTACGGCGAGCGTCTCAAAGGAGATGGCAGCGCCCGCGGTGAGGACGTACATCGCATACAGCAGGATGACGGGGAACGCCGAGGCGATGAGCAAGAGCAGCTCGGTGTTGCGGCGACTCATAAGCGGCACTCCCTTTCTAATTCTTATCGGAGGCTTCGGCCTCGGCGGACTGTTCGGCGGTTTTCTCGGAATCTGATTCGGAGGTCGATCCCTGATTGGTGTTGTCGCGAATCGTTTGCGCGTCGATCACCTGGCGGGTCTGCTCCTCGTCGATCTGGTGGCGGTACTTGGATATCGTGTCCTGCGCATCGTCGACACTTGTTTGCGGAATGCCCGCCTTGAGGCGGTTTTGCGTGTCTTCGGGCAGGTCGGACAGCTTGATGCTGGTTTCGCTTTCGAGCCAGTGGAGCTTGAGTCCGAGTGGCTTGCCGGGCAGGCCGCGCCAGACGGCGACATTGCCCTGGTAGGTACCCAGGTAGTACGAGCCGGTGACACCCGTGTAGGCCCAGATGCCAGCTGCCAGCACAAAGACGAGGGCCAGGATGGCGGCGATAGTAACGTTGCGGCGACGCACGCGTTGCGCCTCGCGCATGACGCCATCGTCAACCAGGTCAACGACTACTACGGTCACGTTGTCGTGGCCGCCGGCGGCAAGCGCCGCGTCCACTAGGTTGTCGACGCAGATTTGCGCGGTTGAGGACTGCGTGGCGATGTTCTCGATATCGCTATCGGGAATCATGCTCGAGAGGCCGTCGGAGCACAGGATCAGGCGGTCGCCTTCCTCGATATGCAGAGTGAAGTGGTCGGCATACATGGCGGGGTCCGAGCCCAGCGCACGGGTGATGACCGAACGGTTGGGGTGGACGCGAGCCTCGTCTGCCGTGATCTCGCCGGCGTCCACGAGCTCCTCCACGTAGGAGTGGTCGCGGGTCACGCGGATGAGTGTGCCCTCGTGGAGCAGGTAGGCGCGAGAGTCGCCCACGTGGGCGATGGCGAGCGTGTCGTTTTCGATGTAGGCGCAGGTGGCTGTGCAGCCCATGCCGGGCTTGCCCAGGCCGTTCAGGGCCGCCTCGATTACGGCGGCGTTAGCGGCCTCGACGGCTGCGGCCAAGCGTGCTGCGTCGGCGGACTGCGGGGCCGTTTTGGCAATAGTCTCGACGGCGATAGAAGAGGCTACCTCGCCGGCGGCGTGACCGCCCATGCCGTCGCATACGCAAAAGAGCGGCGACTGCACCAGGTAGGAATCCTCATTGTGCGGGCGCACACAGCCAACGTCGGAGCGGGCGCCCCACATGAGTTGCGTGGTGGTGCCGGCATCATAGGTCGAGTCGGTCTCGATGCGCTCCTCGGTCAGGGGCTCAAAGCTCATGGTTGAGCCGGGGTCTTTGAGCTTGGCCTCAACGGCGGCAACGTCGATCTCGGCTGTGTCACCGGGAGAGACGGTGTCGGTCTCGGCGTTTGATTCGGAATTGTCGGTGTCCGGGGAGTCGGGCTCCTCGGACACGCGGGCGGTCGACTCGTCGTCTTGCGGGCTGACGTCTATAGGCTCGGGCGCCGGCGTAGACGCGGGCGTAACCTCGGATGCCGGGGCTATGGGAAACGCCGGCGCGGCGGGCTCGGGTGCCGCAAACACCGCAGTGCTCTCGTTGATTGCCGCGGCGACGGGCTCTGCAAAGTGAGCCGGCGCCGGGGTTGCTTCGGGCGCTGTGGGCTGTTCCGCAGCATGTGCGCCGATGGGCGCCGCTACGGCATCCTCTTCGTCCTCGTTATCGGCGAGATCCGAAATATCATGCGTTACATGCGAAAGAGGCAGGGAGAACACGGTGTCCTCGGGCTCCACGGTCGCAGGGCGCGCCGGAGCGGCATGAGCCGGCGCAGCTGCGGGGGCAGTTGGCGTCTCGGGCATGGTTGCGGACTTGTTCTCCTCGTCGATCATCGACGGTTCACCTTCATGACCACGTCGCCAATCTGGACCTCGTCACCCTCGCGCAGCGTTGCGGGCTCCACCAGCTGACGGCCGTTAACGAGCGTGCCGTTCAGCGAGTTGAGGTCTTCGATGATGAGTGCCGGGCCCTGCAGCGAAAAGCGTGCGTGCGAGGCCGAAACAAACGGTTCGTTGATGCAGATGTCCGAGGACGGCGAGCGGCCCACGATGACGGGGCCGAGCATGTCTACATGGATGCCACGGATGCCGCGCGGACCCTTGTCCACATCGATCGTCCAGATAGCGGAGTCGCGGCGCTGGCCGCGTACGAGTCCCACGCCGGTTTTCATGACGGCGAACAGGAAGATGTAGAGCAGGGCGACCAGGACGATGCGGCCTGCAAAAAGGACGATATCGATGTTCATAAGCGACTATCCCCTAAATTCAAAGGTGCTCAGGCCAAACGTCAGCAGATCGCCGTTGCGCAGCGGGCAGCGCGTGATGCGGCGGTTGTTGACGAGCGTGCCGTTGGTGGAATTGAGATCCTCGATCGACCAGTCCGAACCGGTAAAGGTGAGCTGGGCGTGACGGCGCGACACGTTGGGGTCGCGCAGGGCGATGTCCGAAACCGAACGCTCGCGACCGATGGTCACCTGCGCGGAAGTGATGCTGTGGCTCTCGCCGCTCACGACGTCGACGAGCTGGGCGAGCGGGCGCTGCGGGGCGCGGGTGCTCGCCATGTTGGAGGCAATGCCGGCCGCGGCGCCAAGGCCCACGGCGGCGCCGGTCGCGGCGGCTCCGCCCATACCGGCGAGGGCGTCACGAGAGACGGTCTGCGGCACGGGGATGGGCGCGGCGGCGGGGTCGGGGACGTTGGGCGCAAAGGGATCGGCCACGGCGAGCGGGTCGGGAGCGACGGCGCGGGGCGTCGGCTGCTGGGGCATGGCGGCGGGGTGCTGTTGCTGCGGAGCGGCGAATTGCTGCTTGCCGGCGCGGGGAGCGCTGGCGGCGCGGCTTGCGGCCGAGTTGTTCTGGCCCAGGCCATTCTGGTAGGCGCGCTCTTCCTCGTACAGACGACCGAGCGTGGGGGCGTCGACGTTCTCGGCAAAGACCGAGAACTTACCGGCACGCAGCTGCGGGTCGATCATAAAGCGAACGAGGGGTTCGCCGACAAACACATAGCGGCGCTTTTCGGCCTGTGCCTTCACAAACTCGCGGACTTCGCGCGAAAGCTCGGGGTAGAACGGGGCGAGCATGGGATCGTCGTCGGCGGCGATCAGGATGGTATAGAGTGCCGGCGCGGTGTTGACGCCGTTGATCACCAGAGTCTGATCCTCCATGTCGCGAGCGGCCTGCTTGGCAAGCTTCTTAAAGGAGAACGGGGCACGGGTGGCACCGAAGATGCCGGCCACGTGGTCCTCGAAGATGTTCAGGAAGTTCACGAAAGATCACTCTCCGTATAGGTTCTTTGGTATCCGAGCAAATATAGGCATATCCCAACGATTATAGAGGATAGGGTTCCCGCAACCGCCGCCTTGACGACGACCGCGGCCGCAAGGCTGGCAATTTCCATATGGTGTGCAAGACAGAGCGACGCCGCGGAGCCTATTCCGCAGCCGGCGATGGCAGCGATTGCAGCCAGGTTCGAACCCTGCTCGGCACGCTTGGCATGAACGTTGAGCAGCAGAGATGTCAGTGCAGCTGTCGTCGCGACAAGCACGACGGCAGCCCAGAAGAGCATGTCTCCCAGCGCCGCGGCAACATTGCCGAGTCCCAGCACGCCTCCGGCGGAAAGCGCAACCGTAGCCAGGCGGCCAAAAAGCGCGCCCATCCCCGTGGCGGCCGCGGCGCTTGCCGGGCCGAGCCAAAAGGCCGCGATGCCGGCGGCGACCCCGGCGGCAAGGAGGACGTCGCCCGTTAGACAGCCAAGTGCCACCGCGCAGGTGAGCGCGGAGCTCGCGGCGGCCTCGGTGCGGCCCCAGGCGATCCACCAACCGGATATGGTGGCGGCAAAGAGCACCGCGACGGGCAGCATCGACAGGATGCCCTGCGCCTGCATGGTGGCGTTGGCCATAAGTACCAAAAAGCCCACGGCCGAGATAGCCGAGCCAATCTGCGGGGCCAGGCCGGCGGCCGCCCCAATCGCGATAGCCGCGGCAATAAGTCCGGGAAGCGCCGCGACGCCTGCCGTCTGCATGATTAGAAAGCTAAAGGCACCACACGTTAGCGCCGAGATGGCGCGCATGGTGTAATCGCGCGCGCGGCTCCATCGCGTGCCGGCCCAGCCGAGCGCGGGGTCGACCTCGATGGCGTCGTCCTCATAGGGCAACGATTCGATATCGTCTGCCGTGCGCTCGTCATCCGACAGCTCGCCCACCATCTGCTCTAGGCTGCGACGGCCCTCGCGCACGCTGCCCAAGCCGGCGAGCAGCTGGTCGCAAAATGCCTCGATGCTGTTGGGGCGGTCTTGCGGCATGGGGGAGAGGGCGCTCATGAGCGCAGCCTCGGCTCCCGGGGGAAAGTGCGGGATGAGCTCGCTGGGGTAGGTGGCACCGCCGATGATGCGGCCGAGCGAGTCGCCGGGCGTGGCGGCCATAAAGGGGGCGCTGCCGCACAGACCCTCGTAGATTACACAGGCGAGGGCAAAGACATCGGCGCGCTCGTCAACCGTGCCAGTCTCGATGTCGAGCTGCTCGGGTGGCATGTAGCCGATGGTACCGCCGCGCGAGCCGCCAAAGCCGCCGGCAGACGACAGCCGCGCCATGCCAAAGTCGGTGAGCTTTACGTTGCCCGAGTGGTCGATGAGCACATTGGCGGGCTTAATATCCAGGTGGAGCACGCCGTTGCTATGGGCGAAGGTGAGCGCCTGGCCCAGCGCGTCGGCAATTGCCGCGGCCTCGTCAAAGGTGAGCGAATGGCCGTCCACGCGATGCAAAAAGTCGGCGAGCGACATGCCGTCGATATATTCCATGACTAGGTAGGCATAGGCGGTATCGTGCGTAAAGTCGATAACCTGCACGATATTGGGATGTTGAAGCATGGCAGCGGTGTGTGCCTCGCGCAGGACATCCATGATGTCGCTGGCGGGCATGCCGGCACCGTTGATAAGGGGGATGCGCTTAATGGCCACGCGACGGCGCAGGTGCGTGTCGCGGCAAATCTCGATGGAGCCAAAACCGCCGGTCGCAAGCGTCTCGAGCGGCTGGAACCGCTTGAGCAGCTCGCGAGAGCTGGTGCCCTCCAAGGG
>CAUCCR010000093.1:0-7095 GCA_958441355.1 uncultured Collinsella sp.
TATGCTCAACCTGCGGGGTTTCCAAGGTAGTCATTGGGGACGTTCTTAAATGACTAGGTTGGGTAAATTACTTTTCGAGTTTATTTAATCTGCTTTGTTGGATATTAAGCTGCTTACCTGCTTAAAGTAATTGTCGGCATGTAGCCGCTATCGAAAATATTGCTCGAAAAATCGTCCAAGAAGTCGCGGGGTGATTTTTGACGCGTCGCGCGTCAAGCGATGTGGCAAGCGTTTGGTTAGATATTGGTCAGGTTAAGGGCAAGCTTGCCAAAAGCTTGACGAATGCAAATCTAGACGTCGGCGAATGAACACTTTGAGCGAGCCCGGTGCAAAATTCTGGGCTGATTCTCGATAATCGCCTTCAATCGTCCCTTGCCAAGCGCTGACCTCGCGTACAATCTGCTCCGACATTCGCGCGCCGCCCGGCGCTTAAGAGGGGAGGACCCCATGGCAAACGAGATCTGGACCATCAAGCGTTGTCTCGAGTGGACCAAGGAGTACCTGGCCGAGCGCGGTGAGGAACACCCCCGTCTTTCTGCCGAATGGCTGCTCTGCGCTGCCACGGGCTTGGCGCGCATCGACTTATATATGCGTATGGACGAGACGCTCGATGCGGCGCAGCTCGAGACCATGCACGCGGCGGTCGTCCGCCGCGCCAAGGGCGAGCCGCTGCAGTACATCACCGGCAGCACGCAGTTCCGCATGATCGACGTCGCGTGTGCCCCCGGCGTACTCATTCCGCGTCCCGAGACCGAGATGCTCGTCGAGGAAGTCCTCAATTATCTGGATGCCGAGGTGCTGAGTCCCGAGGCTGCCGCCCGTCAGCGCGTTGAGCTGCCCTGGAACGATGAAGTCGAGCAAGCGCGCAAGGCCGAAGCCGCATTGGCCGACGAGCGAGCGACGGCCGAGCGCCGTGCCGCCAACCTCACAGCTGCCGACGAGGCGGCGTTGGGTAGCGATGTACTGGGCAGCCGCGCCTATGCCGAGGAACTGGCCGATCGCGAGGCCGAGGAAGCCGCCGCGCAGGCAGCAGAGACCGAGGCCGAGGAGGCCGCTGAGCCCGAGCTCGACGAATACGGCATCGCCATCGAAGGCGCCGACCACGAGGCGTCTCTGACGGAGGATGCCGCCGCGCCCGCTCCGGTCGAGCCCCGCACTGCCCGCGTTCTCGAGGTCGGCTGCGGCACGGGCTGCATCTCGCTTTCCCTTGCCTGGGAGCGCCGCGGGCATGTCGTCTGCACCGCTACCGATATCGAGCCGCGTGCCATCGACCTGGCCACCAAAAACCGCGACGCGCTCGGGCTTACGTCCGATGAGGTCGCCTTCAACCTCACAAACCTGGTGAGCTCTATCCCCCGCGAGGAATGGGGCACCTTCGACGTGCTCGTCTCCAACCCGCCCTACATTCCGACTGACGTCATGCGCTCGCTACCGCACGAGGTCAAGGACTTCGAGCCCGATTTGGCGCTCGAGGGCGGTGCCGACGGCCTCGATATCTTCCGCCGCCTGCTCAATGCGGCGCCCTATATGCTGCGCGCCGGCGGCCTGTTTGCCTGCGAGCTCTACGAGGGCGCCCTCGACGCCGCCGCCGAGCTCTGCCGCCAGGCGGGTCTCTCGGACGTGCGCATCGTCCGCGACCTTACCGATCGTCCTCGCATCGTTCGAGCCATCGTCACCGAGCCCAAACAGCGCCAGTAACATTTATTAACTGGTTAGCAAAAATTATAAAGTAGTTTATAATTAGGACGGCTGAAAGAGGTCGGCCCATGCAACCTCCTACCTTTCGGGAAATCATTGCCCTACTCAAGCACGATGGATTCGTGAAGGTCGCGCAAGTCGGTAGTCATGCTAAGTATGTTTCTGGTGACCGCGTTGTCACCGTGAACGGTTCTGGTGGTGATCGACCAAAGAAGGGCACGTGGGCAAGTATTCGTCGCCAAGCTGGATGGTAGTTGGAGGCAAAATGAGGCAGCGATTTACCTATGACTGCGTTCTCATAAAAGAAGACGACGGTTACTGCGCTAGCTTCCCGCAGATTCCCGGCGCCTTTGCCGATGGCGATACGCGCGAAGAAGCGATTGCCCATGCCACCGAGGCACTGATGGCGTTTTTGGCCGACGACCTCAACAACGGTTTGACTCCGGCAGGGTACGAACGCTCGGCCGAGGTCGTGACCCTTTCAGTCGAAATCGACCACGAGGACGCTCGGGAAGCGGCGTGCCGAACATTTAAAGACGCAGCTCTGGACCTCAAAGTTTCCGCTCCGCGGATTACCGCGCTGGTCAAAGCCGGAAAGCTCGATGTTGAACTCGTCGACGGCCGTCGGATGATAACGATAGACAGCATCGAGCGCTACGCCGCCCAAGAACGCCACGCCGGCAGGCCAAAGAAGTTCGTCGCAGTCCAATAACCCCCTCACTTTCACCGACTACTAGAGCCGCTCACCAAACCAACATGCGCTCTGGGCAAATAGGTTGAACGTTTCGTGCGAGAATGCCCCACAGTAAACAAACTTTCACCAGAGCGTAAGGGGCTGGCATACACATGCAGACGGTCTATCGAGTATTCGAGGGAGCGCGTGAGCCGCATCGGCTCGCCGTCGAGCGTACGGCCGAGGTGCTCGGCTGTGGCGGCTTGGCGCTGATCCCGACCGAGACGGTCTACGGTGTCGCCGTGGCAGTCAACGCCTTCTCGGACGCCGTGCCCCAAGATACAAGCGAATTCCCATCGTGGCCGCGTGATCCGCAGGCTGCCGTCAATGGCGCCGCAGTGCCCGCACTCGGCACCGGTTACCGTCGCATCTTTACCCTCAAGCAGCGCGAGCTTACCCAAACGGTCGCCTGGCTGGTCGGTGATGCCGGGGCCCTCGACCGCTACAGCGTAGATATTCCGGAAGGGGCCCGCGCGCTTGCCCAACGATGCTGGCCGGGAGCCCTGACTATCGTGGTCAAGGCGGCCCCCTGCGTGCCGACCTTTATGCGCGCCGCCGACGACACGGTGGCACTTCGCGCTTCGGCCTCGCCCGTGGTGCAAGCACTCATCCGCGCCTGCGGCAGCCCTCTTGCCTGCACCAGCGCCAACACGCATGGCGCGCCCGCGCCGGCAAGTTTTGTCACGGTGGAGGAGCGCATCCTGGAGGGGGTCGATGTTGCCGTCGACGCCGGCGAGACCCCGTGTCGCGACGCCTCGACCATCGTGTCGTTCCAGCACGGCGGGCTCCAGATCCTGCGCCAAGGCGCACTTCCCGCATCAGAGATCGAACGGGTCCTGTCCGACCCGATGCAATAGAAAGGTGTAAGCGATGTCGTTGAATCTGGGCAGCCTGGGCATGGAAGATGCCTCGTTTAACTTTGGCGGTTCCTACATCATGGCGCTCGACTGCGGCACCACCTCGGTACTTGCGACGATCGTCGACGAGTACGGCTGCATCGTCGCGCAGGCACGTCGTAGCGTCAAAACCAGCTTCCCGCGTCCCGGTTGGATAGAGCAAGACCCCATGGAGGTGCTTGCCAGCCAGATCGGCGTGATGATGGAGGTCCAGTTTAAGAGCGGCATCCATTCTGACCGCATCGCCGCCATCGGTATCTCCAACCAGCGCGAGACCACGGTGGTGTGGGACCGCATAAGCGGCCAACCCATCTATAACGCCATCGTGTGGCAATGCCGTCGCACCGCACCTCTGATCGACGAGCTGGTCGAGCGGGGCGCAGAAGAGCTGGTGCGCTCCCGTACGGGACTCACGCTCGATCCGTATTTCTCGGCTTCCAAGGTGCAGTGGATCCTCGACAACGTCGACGGTGCGCGTGAGAGCGCGGCGGCGGGCGACCTCATGTTCGGCACCATCGATACCTGGCTCATCTACAACCTCACCGGCAGTCAGGTCTTTGCCACCGACTACACCAATGCCAGCCGCACGGCGCTCTTTAATATCCATACGCTCGATTGGGACGACGACCTGCTGGCGCTCTTTGACGTTCCACGTTCCATGATGCCCGAGGTTCGTTGGAGCTCGGGCGACTACGGCCGCGTCGCGAGCGACATCATGACCAACATGCCGCCCATCATGGGCGTGGCGGGCGATCAGCAGGCGTCGCTGTTCGGCCACTGCTGCTTCCATCCCGGCCAGACCAAAAACACCTATGGCACGGGTTGCTTTATGCTCATGAACACCGGCGACGAGGTCGTCGAATCCAAGAACGGTCTGGTCTCCACGATCGGTATCGCCGCGGACGGCAAGATCAGCTATGCGCTCGAGGGTTCTATCTTTGCCGCCGGCTCAACCATGAACTGGCTGCGCAACAACATGGGCATCATCTCGAGTGTGAGCGAGTCCGCGCAACTCGCCGCTTCGATCAACGACAACGAGGGCTGCTACTTCGTCCCCGCCTTCGCTGGCCTGGGCGCTCCCTGGTGGGACCCGCGTGCCCGCGGTATCGTGTGCGGCCTGACCGGTGCCTCGAGTCGCGCGACCATTGTGCGTGCGGCCTGCGAGTCCATGGCCTACCAGAGTTATGACGTGCTGCGCGCCATGGAGCAGGACGTGGGACTTTCGATTGAGCGCCTGTCCGTCGATGGCGGCGCCTCACGCAACGAGTTCATCATGCAATTCCAGGCCGACCTGCTGGATATCCCCGTGCTGCAATGCGAGACGGTGGAGACCACGGCAATCGGTGCCGCGTACTTGGCGGGTCTTGCCGTCGGCTATTGGGAAGACCTGGAAGAACTGGAGCAAAATGCCCAGATCGTTAGGACCTTCCTTCCCCACATGTCCGCCGAGCGCCGCGAGCAAAACCTTGCGGGCTGGCGTGATGCAGTCAGGCGCTCGCTCAGCATCGCACAGTAGGGCTGTGATGGGCTGCTCGATATAACAAACCGCTAAACTAATGCATGGCGTGCGGCGGCAACATTGCTTCGCGCCTTGTCAGCAAGGTCGTTTTGCGGCCGCAACGAAAGGGGCAATCAACCCATGACCGTCACCTACGACGCGTCCCGTGTGACGCTTGTCGACCACCCGCTCGTCCAGCACAAGCTGTCGATCCTGCGCGACAAAAACACCGGCACCAACCAGTTCCGCCAGCTCGTGCGCGAACTCGCGCTTTTTGACGGCTACGAGGCCATGCGCGACCTGCCCATGGAAGACGTCGAGGTCGAGACCCCCATCACTACCGCCACGTTCAAACAGCTTGCCGGCAAGAAACTCGCCATCGTGCCCATCCTGCGTGCGGGCCTTGGCATGGTCGACGGCATCCTCGACCTGGTGCCCTCCGCTCGCGTGGGCCACATCGGCATGGAGCGCGACGAGGTCACCCACGAGCCGCACGAGTATTACTGCAAGATGCCCAAGGATATCGACCGGCGCATCTGTCTGGTCGTCGACCCCATGCTTGCCACGGGCGGTTCGGCCGAGATGGCCATCAGCTACCTGCGCGAGCGCGGTGTCAAGGACATCCGCATGCTGTGCATCGTCGCGGCCCCCGAGGGCCTCAAGTCGCTGACTGAGAAGGATCCTGATGTGCATATCTATACCTGCGCCATCGACGACCATCTCAACGAGGCTGCCTACATCGTTCCCGGCCTCGGCGACGCCGGCGACCGCATCTTCGGCACGCTCTAGTCGCTGGGCTAAGACGGCCGCGGCTGCAAATACGAAGAAACGGTGCGCGCGGTCGAACAAAAGGCGACCGCGCGCACTCCTGTTAACGGACGTTTTGCCCTGCAGGGTTCGAGAAAAACGTATTACCGTACCTGCGGCATAAAGAAGGTCTTAAGAAAACGAACAGGTGCGTATTAACCGATGCTTTTTCGGTTGTACTTTGGCGATTGGCTCGTACAATAGTCACCAATGTTTGGCGGGAACTGTTCTGTGAGGCGTTAAAAAAGGAAAGTGAGGACGCCAATGTTTCAGATAGCCGATCTGCTCGCTATCGTTGCAGGCGCCATCGCAGGCGCAATTGCCTTCCTTCCCTTTGTCTTTACGCTCAAGCCGGTTCTTGACGATAAACAGAATGCGGACATGCTCAAGGGTATGGTGAGTCTGGCGGTCTCGGCAATCGCCCTGCTCGTCTTTACCTTGGTTGTGTTTGTGTTGTTCGGAGAGGCATTTCGCATGTTCCTCCTGGGCGAGGCGATCGGCTTCGTGGCCTTTATGGCCGCCTGCACGGTTCGCGTCGCCAAGGCGCTGCGAGATCCTCATGAGGTCGAAAGGTAAGTCGTGGAAATTTTTGAAAAGCTGCCTGATGAGATTAATCATCTGGTCAGCGAGTTCAGCTCCACCCCTGTCGTGGGCGATCTGAGCTGCGGCATCACGCAGTACTCGTTTTGGCTGATCGTCTCCACGATCGTGCTCCTGATCGTCCTGGCCGTGTTCAAGAAGAAGCAGACCCTGGTTCCCAAGGGCTTCTTCGTCAACGGTTTCGAGTACATCATCGAGTACGTCGAGAACGATATCGGCAAGGGCGTCGTGGGTGAGAACTGGAAGAAGCACTTCCCGTTCCTGTGCTCGCTTTTCCTGTTCATCCTGATCAATAACATGATCGGCCTGATCCCGGGAATGAAGCCCGGCACCGGTGCAATCGGCTCCACCGCCGCGCTCGCCATCTTCGCCTTCGTGTACTTCATCTACTACGGATGCAAGGCTCACGGCGTGATCGGCTACATCAAGAGCCTCGCCCCGCAGGGCGTGAGCTTCCCGATGAACGTGCTCGTGTGGGTCGTCGAGCTTTTCTCGACCTTCCTGCGCCTCATCACGCTCGCCGTCCGTCTGTTCTGCAACATGTTCGCAGGACACGTGGTCATGGGCTCGTTCGCCATCATGGCGAGCATGTTCATGCAGCCGCTGCTTCAGCAGGTTTCCGCGGCCCACGCCGTCGGCGCCCTGCCTTCGCTGGCCTGGCTTGCCATCCTCATCCTGATCTATGCGATCGAGCTTGTGGTCGGCGCCATCCAGGCTTACGTCTTCACGGTCCTTACCGCCGTGTATGTCTCCGAGGCAGAGGAGGTCGCGGAGGAGGAGTAGTCTTCCGTTCGCGCCTTAAAGGTAAGGCAATTCGTTAAACCGCCGGTGCCCGTACCCATGGAGCCCGGCAGTTATAAAAA
>CAUCCR010000094.1:0-7078 GCA_958441355.1 uncultured Collinsella sp.
CGGCACCGAGCCGTCATCCGAAACTGAAGAAGGGGGAGGCCTCGCGGCCTCCCCCTTTTTTGTTTAAAGCCAGATCTAACAAACTCGCTGTGTTTTATGACCCTCGTTTGTCGCATCTTCCGTTAACGGGCTACAATAACTTAGTCTGTGCAATATGGAGGTGAACATGGCTGAAGCTGGTATCGGCGTTGATATCGTCGAGATTTCCCGCATGAAATCAATCCTTGAAAAGACGCCGTCGTTTGCTCGGCGTGTGTTTACCGAAGAAGAGTGCGCATATTGCGATGCTTCATCGCGTCCTGCGGCGCACTATGCGAGCCGTTTTGCTTCTCGTGAAGCGGTTCTCAAGGCTCTTGGTACGGGCTTTAGTCAGGGCGTCGGCCGCAAAGACGTTTCGGTAACGCGTGATAACCTCGGAAAGCCTAAAGCAGTGCTTTCAGGTCGAGCGCTCGAGATTGCTCAAGAGTTGGGTGTCGTTGAAGTTGCGCTTTCCATTACCTTGACGGGTGATTTGGCCGTAGCCAATGCCATTGCGATCACCGAGGATGCTCGACCTAAGCCTAAGGAAGAAAAGGTGAGCACCAAGGAACGCGTTGCACAAACGTTTAAAGAGGCTCGCTCGGTTTTAGATGAGCTTGAGCAACTGCAAAATTCGGCTTTAACGGAGCACCTGGGCGATGCTTCGCGAGATACGCTAGGAGCATAGATGAAACCGGTTTTGAGTACCGAGGAAGTCGTTCGTCTCGAGGATATTATCGAACGCGAAGGAACTTCGAAGGCCGAGCTTATGGAGCTGGCGGGTGAGTTTGCTGCTACTGAAATTCTAAAACTCAATCCCGATCGCGTCCTTGTTCTGGTCGGTTTTGGCAACAACGGTGGCGACGGCTGGGTCGCGGCTGATATCTTGAGTCACAAGGGCGTTGACGTAGACATTGTGTCTCCGGTTGAGCCGGATGAGATTCCTGCCGCTCTGGCTCGCCATGTTGCCCGCCGTACCGCCGGTCGTGACGTTCACGTGTGCGTCGGTCCCTCGCGAGATGAGCTTGAGGTTTTGATCGATAAGGCCGACGTTGTTGTTGACGCTATTTTTGGTACCGGTTTCCACGGTGACCTGCGTGCACCGTTTTCCATCTGGATTCCGACAGTTAACGACTGCGCCGACCATGTGGTGTCTATCGATGTTCCTTCAGGTCTGAATGCCGAGACCGGTGTTGTTGACGACGACTGCATCCGTGCCGAGCGTACGGTCACGATGATCACGCCCAAGATTGGCCTCTACAGCGCTGATGGCCCTGAGTACGCCGGTGATCTGGTGTGCGGTAGCCTCTATGATCGCCTTGATGAGGTCATCGATGATGTCGACCATGCCGCCGAGATTGTCGAGCCCGGTGACCTGGTGGATTTCTTTGCTCCGCTGCCCTCGAATATCGATAAGTATTCTCGCGGTTCCGTCCTTATTGTTGCCGGCTCGGCGCAGTATCCTGGCGCTGCCATTATGGCTGCCAAGTCTGCTGCCCGTGCGGGTGCCGGCTATGTGGCTGTCGCGACGCCCGATGCGTGCGCCAATCTTATTCGTATGGCACTTCCCTCGATTCCGGTTTTTGCTATTCCGTCCGATTCCCGCGGCTCTTTTGGTGCCGCTGCCCGTATGACCGTGTGCGAGATTGCAAAGAAGTACAGCTGCGTACTGTGCGGTCCCGGCATGACGACGTCTGCCGGTGCCATGCAGGTGGTTTCGGGCTTGTTGGAGCTTGATGTGCCGCTGATCCTTGATGCCGATGCGCTCAACTGCCTTTCTAAGATTGCCATCGACGGTATCGATAGCAACCCTGAGATGTACCGCCGCGAGCAGCCGCTCGTCATGACGCCGCACTATCGCGAGCTTTCGCGCTTGGTTGCCGGTGACGAGGTTAACGATCTGGGGACTGCAATTGCGGCAGCGCAGAAGGTTGTCTGGGCTGCTGGCTCCGACAATCTCGTGGTTATTGCCAAGGGGCCGACGACGGCTATCTGTGGCGTTGAGCGCGTGCTTTTGCCGCTCTCGGGTCCGGCGTCGTTGGCGACTGCCGGTTCGGGCGATGTTCTTGCGGGCATTTTGGCTGGCACACTGGCTACCATGCGTGATGAGATGGATCGCTGGGAGCTGCTGTATTCGTATGCTGTTGCGCTTCACAGTTACGCGGGTTTTGCCGCGGCGACGGAGTATGGTGAGAAGAGTGTTATTGCGACCGATTTGATCGACTTGATCGGTCCTGCCATGGAATTGGCGGCAAAGGATGCACTCGATGATCTGGGAATCATGGACGAAGGGTCGGATGACTAATCATGAATAAAGCCGATTTGACGCGCTGGTCCTGGGTTGAGATTGACCGAGGGGCGCTTCGCCGCAACACGAGGGCTTACAAGAACCTGCTCGATCCACGTCAGCGACTGTGCTGCGTGGTCAAGGCCGATGCCTATGGCCATGGTGCCGTCGAGTGCGCCAAAATCATGTACTCGGCTGGAGCCGACATGTTCGCGGTGGCAACGGTCCACGAGGGTGTTGAGCTCCGACAGGGCGGGATCACGAAACCCATCCTCATCCTAAGCGAGCCGCCTATCGAGGCCATTCCGACGTTGCTCGAGTTCGATATCATGCCTTCGGTCTATACGTCCGATTTCGCCCTTGCCTATGGCGAGTGCGCTGTCGCGGCAGGCAAGGTTGGCAAGTACCATCTAGCCATCGAGACGGGCATGAACCGCATCGGTGTTCACTACACGCAGGTGCTCGACTTTGTTCGCGGTATTAGCTTCCATCGCGGTATCCAGTGTGATGGCGTCTTTACGCACTTCGCAACGGCCGATGAGCCTGGCGGTTGGGACTATAAGCTGCAGTGCCAGCGCTTTACCGAGGCCGTTCAAGCCATTAAGGACGCGGGCTTTGAGTGCGGTATCGTGCACTGTGCCAATACGCCGTCCTCGATGCTCGATCCCTCGATGCATTTTGATATGATTCGCGCCGGCATCGGTCTATATGGCCTGCAGCCGTGCGAGCTGAGCAGCCGCGTGATGCAGCTGGACCCTGTCATGAGCGTTCATGCGCGCGTGACGCGTGTGGCACATCCTGCAATGGGCGAAGGCGTGGGCTACGGATTTACCTATCGCGTGCCGCGCACACGCGTTCAGATTTGCACGCTGCCGATTGGATATGCCGACGGTCTTTCGCGTACGCTCTCCAATCGTATGGACGTGCTGTATCGCGGTGAACGTGTGCGTCAGGTGGGTAACATCTGCATGGACCAGTTTATGGTCGCCATCCAGTCCAATCCGGCGCATGAGATTCCCGAGGCCGAGTATGGCGACGAGATGATCATTGTCGGCCGCGACGGTGATGCCGAGATCACCATGGACGAGATGGCGCGCCTGCGTGGCACGATTAACTACGAGGTTGCTTGCGGCTTTGGCATGCGTCTCGACAAGGTCTACGTGTAGGAGCCACTATGGGTGTCATGCACATCCCAGGACATAGTCACCAGGCGCCGCGCGAGGTTGCGCTCGAGGAGATTGAGGCTGTTTTAGGCGACTGCCATCTCTGCCAGCTCTATCAGTCGCGCCATAACATCGTGTTTGGCGTGGGAAACCCCCACGCCCGCGTAATGTTTATCGGTGAGGCGCCGGGGCGTAACGAGGATCTGCAGGGCGAACCGTTTGTGGGGGCGGCGGGCGAGGATCTCAACGGCATCCTGTCGCTGGCTGGCCTCAAGCGCGAAGACGTCTACATTGCCAACGTGCTTAAGTGTCGCCCACCGGGAAATCGCAATCCTCGGCCCGAGGAAGTGCTGGCCTGTTCGCCGTTTTTGCGTGAGCAGATTCGAAGCATTTGGCCCGATATCATCGTGACGCTCGGTAACCCCGCGACGCACTTTGTGCTTAAGACCGAGATTGGCATCACCAAGCTGCGCGGCAGGTTCCATCAGATGGGGCATTTTGTGGTGATGCCCACGTTCCATCCGGCGGCGGCGCTGCGTAATCCGGCGTGGCAGGAGCTGCTGGAGGAAGACTTTAAGATGCTGGGCGACTATCTGGAGCGGCATCCCGTGCCAGAGGGTGCCTCGGAATAATAAGGAGCACATATGTCCCTGGAGCGCCTGGGGGTAGGTATTTATAAAACGGCTTGCTCTACCGATACGGAGCATTTTGGCGAGCTGGTCGCGCCGTGCCTGGAAGATGGCGATGTGCTGATTTTGACCGGCGGCTTGGGTGTGGGCAAAACCCACTTTACCAAGGGCGTTTCGCGTGGTCTGGGCGACGGCCATATGGTCACGAGCCCCACATTCGCACTCATGGCTGTTCATGACCAGGGGCGTATTCCGCTGTTCCACTTTGACCTGTACCGTCTAGAGCATGCTTACGAGCTCGAGGATACGGGCATTTTCGATGTACTGGGCTATGAGGGTGCCTGTCTGTTGGAGTGGGGCGAACAGTTCCAGGATGAACTGACAGACGAGTATCTTTCGGTAACGCTTAAGCGTGATGAGGGCGACAGCGATGTGCGAACGATAACGCTTGAGGCGCACGGTGACCGCGCAATGGAGCTTTCCCATTTGATTGATAAGGCTGTACAAGATGAGCTTGCATAACGACAACGCGCTGGTGGTGGCGCTCGATACTTCGACCGACATGCTTGCCTGCGCGGCAAGCTGGATTGATGGGCAGACGGGCGAGACGAAGCTCGTGAGTGGCGACCACATGTGTCGCCGTCACGCCAACGTTGAGCTCGTGAATACCGTTGATGGCGTGCTGGCTCAAGCCGGTCTGGATCGCAGCGATGTTGGTTACTACGTGGTCGGCCGCGGCCCGGGGTCGTTTACGGGTGTGCGCATCGGCATCTCCACTGCCAAGGGCCTCGCGCGCGGTGCCAATGTTCCGCTGCTGGGCGTGTCGACGCTCGACGCTTGCGCTTGGACGGCGTGGAAGGCTGGCGTGCGCGGCAAGCTTGGTATCTTGGCCGATGCTATGCGCGGTGAGGTATATCCGGCGCTGTATATGCTGGTCGATGAGGGTTCCGAGCGTCAATTTGAGCGCGAACACGTGGTCAAGGCCGCCGTGGCGCTCGATGAGTGGCGCCAAGCAGCGGACTGGGACCAGGTTCAGCTGACCGGTGACGGTCTCGTGCGCTATGGCAAGCTGCTGGGTGAGGACGAGACCGCCCGCTGCGTGGAGCGCGACCTGTGGTGGCCTTCGGGCGAGGGCTTGCTGCTCGCGCACGCTGCGGGTGACAGCGATCCGGCTCGCGTCCTGCCGATTTACACGCGCCTTTCTGATGCCGAGGAAAACGAGCGCAAGCGTCTTGGTCTTGCCGAGAGTGCGCAGAGCGAAATTACGGGCGTTGCCGATGAGCTCGCCGGTCGTCATCTGCAGTTCCGTCCCATGGGCGCGGCGGATGCCGAGGGCGCGAGCGCGCTAGAGGCTGCCTGCTTTGAAGGTGCCGGACACAAGGCGTGGACGCCGGGCATGTTCCTGTCCGAACTGGGCGAGGACGTCGCTGCGCCGCGTAGTTGGTGGGTGGCACACGACGACGGCAAGCTGCTGGGCCTTGCCGGCGGTATGGTCGTGGACGGTGATGCGCAGATTCTGGATGTCGCCGTCGACCCGGCACATCGCCGTGAGGGCATTGCCCGCAAGCTGCTGTCGCATGTGAGCTATGATGCCCAGATGCTCGGCTGCACCACGGCTTCGCTCGAGGTCGAGGACGGCAACGAGGGAGCAATCGCGCTTTATAACGCTCTGGGCTTTACCGAGGCAGGACGGCGCCGCGGCTACTATGGTGCCGGCAAGGATGCCATCGTCATGACGGCGCCGCTGCCCTTGGTGCTCCCGGTCGACAACGCTTCGCCCGAGCCGACGGCGGCTGAGCAGCGTGTATGGCCGCTGCCTGCGCCCGAGCGAACCGTTGAGGAGCGCGCTGAAATTGAGCGTCGTCGCCTAGTGCTCGCTATCGAGAGTTCCTGCGACGAGACGGCCGTGGCGATTATCGATGCGGATGGCAATATGCTGGCCAACCAGGTGTCGACACAGATTGATTTTCACGCCCGCTTTGGCGGCGTGGTGCCCGAGATCGCCTCGCGCAAGCACGTTGAGGTGATTGTGAGTGTCGTAGATGCGGCGCTCGAGGATGCCGCGGCATCGCTTGGCCTTGAGGGTGGGGCGATTGCGCCAAGTGAGCTTACCGCCGTGGGCGTGACGCAAGGTCCGGGCCTGGTGGGTGCCCTGGTGGTGGGTGTCGCCTTTGCCAAGGGCTTTGCGTATGCTGCCGGCAAGCCGCTCGTGTGCGTCAATCATCTGGAGGGCCACTTGTTCGCCAACCTGTTGGCGCAGCCCGACCTCAAGCCTCCGTTTATCTTTACGCTTGTCTCGGGCGGGCACACCATGCTCGTGCACGTAAAGGCATGGGGCGACTACGAGGTGCTCGGAGAGACGCTCGACGATGCCGTGGGTGAGGCCTTCGACAAGGTAGCCAAGGCGTTGGGTTTGGGCTATCCCGGTGGCCCCATCATCTCCAAGCTGGCCGAGACAGGCAATCCCCGCGCGATCGATTTTCCCCGCGCGCTTAACAGCAGGGGAGACTATCGTTTCTCGCTTTCGGGCCTCAAGACGGCGGTGACGCTCTACATCGAGCAAGAGACCAAGGCCGGGCGCACGATTCACCTGCCCGATCTGGCGGCTTCGTTTGAGGCGGCTGTCTTTGACGTGCAGTACAAGAAGGCCAAAAACGCATTGCACGCTACCGGATGCAAGGAATACTGCATCGGTGGCGGCGTCTCGGCCAACCCGCATCTGCGCGAGATGATGATCAAGAAGCTTGGGCGTCAGGGGATTCGCGTAACGGTGCCGCCCTTGTCTGCCTGTACCGATAACGCAGCCATGATCGCGGAGGTCGCCCGCCGTAAATTCGACCGAGGTGAAATCTCACCGTTCGACGTCGACGCCGATCCAAACATGACGCTGTAGCTGGTACGGCGCGGTCCCCGGCGCTGCCCGGGCGCCAGCGGCCGCATATGAACTTTCCTGCTCTACAGTCCTGCTCACGACGGAGGCC
>CAUCCR010000095.1:0-6942 GCA_958441355.1 uncultured Collinsella sp.
AGCTGTCAACGAAAACCTCTAGATACACGGTGCCGGGCGTATCTATATAGCTGTGACCTGCGGTTTTGTTGAGTTTGGATATGAAGGACGGTGGTTTTGGATACTGAGGTAACGTTTCCCGAGGTAACACTTTGGTGTAGTGGAGTACACCTTCAGTATCGAACTTCGATACCGGCTTAATTGCACCTATATATAGCTCGAGATCGGGCTTCCGCGGCAGATTCGAGCGTGGATTTTCTCCCGTTTGAAATCGAGCGTGGATAATCTCCCACTTTTGGCGTGTTTCTGAGGCCAAAGCGGCAGATTATCCACGCTCGGCCAGGATGATTGAGACCGGTCCGGCCTTTGTCTCGATCTGTAACAGTTAGAGAACATTTTCTCCCCTATCTGTTACATATCGAGATATTACGCAGAGACCCCCGCTTACGTCTCATTCTGTAACAGTTAGATAGGTTTTCCTCCCCCATCTGTTATAGATCGAGATGTTTTTCTGCTAGCACCTGGCATTGTCTCGATCTGTAACAGTTAGAAACGATTAAACCGTCTTGGTGTTACAGATTGAGACAAATTGGGGAACGAGACGGACGCCGAGCCTGATAACTCGCCAAAAAAAGAAACGGACTCTGTCCCACAAGGGAACAGAGCCCGAAACTCTCATGGAGCCAGTGACAGGAATCGAACCTGCAACCCACTGATTACAAATCAGTTGCGCTACCGTTGCGCCACACTGGCACACTTGGCGCTTTCGCGCGAAGCCAATTAAGAATAAAGGAATTGCGGACGAGGCGCAACAGACCCTTCGACCGACCACATCTTAAAACCATTCGCCAGAACGAATAGTTTTAATTACAATTGCTATATATAAAACTATTCGTTCTGGCGAAGGGTTTCGCGATGCTTACTACCAAAGAAGCCGCCGAGCTGCTCGGCATCACTCCGCGCAGGGTGCAGGAGCTCATTAAGAACGGCGCGCTGACCGCCCGCAAGGCTTCTGGCGTGTGGCTCATCGACAAAGACAGCGTAGACGCGCGACTCCGCTCCGCAACCAAAAGAGGGGGACGGCCTCGTCGTGGGCATGGGAAAAGCGAAGTCGCATTTACCCTCATGAACCGCACGCACGAAGTAGCCCAACTGGTCTACAGCACATCGCGAAAAGACTTCACCCACATCGGCGCCGACGTCGATTACGCCCACGCCCCTATTGGAGTATTTGGCCCTAATAGCCCCATATCGCTCGACTCCTTCCGCATCTGGTGGCGCGGCCGCGGTATCCCGCTCGCACGCATTGGGCTAGCCTCCCTGCTTGCAGAAGCCGCAGTCGATGTTCCCGATGAACTCGTACAGCGAAATCTTGGTCTCTCCTTATCCGACCAGTATTGGATCAGGCCCCAAGACTCCGGTCTCGCGTGGGAAGATATCAATTTCTTCAATAATGCTTTTGACGACGTCTCTCTCAGCATCGCGCCCTTCGCCCCAGAGGGCAAGGCAGCTGCCGCAAAGCCCGATAACACCTCGGACGGCAATCTTCAAAAGTACTGGACATGCGAGGATGACCGTCGAATCCTCCACAAGGCAGGTGCACATCTAACCCAGGAACCTTATAACGAGCTGGTGGCGACTGCACTTCACCGTCGCATCCTAAACGCTTGCGATTATGTGCCTTACTCGCTCGAGGGCACGGGCACTTCCGCCCTGAGCATATGCGATGTCTTCTTAACTGATGAAGAAGAGTATGTCCCTGCGTTCTATGTAAACCAGCATGCAAATGCAGACAAGCGACTAACCGATTACGAACGGTATGTAGCAAACTGCGAGGAGCTTGGAGCGACGGATATAAAAGACGCCCTTGACCGCATGATCGTGTGCGACGACATCATCGCCAACTACGATCGTCATTGGCGTAACTTTGGCCTTGTGCGAAACGTAAACACGCTAGCCTGCAGACCTGCCCCTATCTTCGATTCGGGCTCATCACTCTGGTGCAACATATCACTAGAGGAGCTTAGGGCGGGAGAGCACAGTTTTACCAGCGCACAATTTCATTCAAGCCCCGCCAAACAAATGTTGCTCGTCGAGGACATGGGCTGGTTTGACGGCGACAAACTCGAGAGTTTCGTTGACGAGGCAATCGAAATCCTATCCAAAAACGACGCTCTTACAGCGAGACTGCCTTATCTAAAAGAGGCGCTAACATGGCGCCTCGAAAGAATGATCGACATCGCTGAATGGAGTTAGCGAGACAGCATCGCCCCGCCAACTCCCCTACCTCCCGCGCAGAGCTTTGAGCTTGGCCAGGGCCTCGGGGCTTAGACGGCTGCCCAGGGTCATCTTGATCTGCGGGGCCTCCTCGGCCTCGTGCACGTCGTTGTCGATCTGTTTGATCTCGTCCACCAGCATACGGCTCGAGATGCGCGTGACGCCCTTGCCCATGACGACGGCCTGGATCGTGCCGTCGCTCGATACCACGGAGCACGCGCGGCCTTCCTCGCGCGCCTCGATGCAGAGCTTTTGCACCACGGTATCGGCAGAAACGCCCGTCGGCGAAAACTCGATGCGCACGCCGCGGGCCGGCAGGTTGGGGCGCTCGTTGGAGATATTGCCCGCGCCGTCGAACACGATCACGGCCTCGTAGCGGCCCTGGGCAAAGGCGGCGACGTCGTTGATGAGGGCGGTGCGCGCCATATCGTGAACGTCGCTGGAATACGGATCGTCTGAATGGTCGTACACGAGCTTTTCGTAGCGCGGCGTGCAGTGGATCACGTTGTAGCCGTCGACCACCAGCAGCTCGGGCTTATTGGAGTGCACCGTCGAGACCGGGTCGGCGATGGCCTGCGCAAACGCATTGCCGCCCACGCCGTAGGTCGCGGCCGAAACAATCGGCTTGGCCGAGCCCTCGCCAAAGCGCTTGGCCTTGGACTTGGCACGGTTCTTTTTGGACATGCGCTACTCCTCCCCCATGAGCTCGCCGACGTTGCGGCGCAGCCACTCAAAGCACAGCGCCGTGGTCGCCTGGGCAACATTGAGGCTCTCGGTCATGCCGCGCTGGGGAAGCTTGGTCAAAAAGTCGCATTTCTCGAGCACCAGGCGCGAGATGCCGTCGCCCTCGGAGCCCATGACGAGCGCCACGCGGCCCTCGAAGGGAGCATCCCAGCAGCTGCCCTCGGCGTGCTCGGAGGCGCCGCCCACCCAAAAACCAGCGGCCTTGAGGTCATCGAGTGCACGGGCAATATTGGGAACCTGCGCGATAGGCAGATGCATGACAGCACCGGCCGAGGTCTTGTAGCTGCCCACGGTCACGCCGGCGGCACGCTTGTTGGCGATGACGACGCCGGCCGCGCCCACGACCTCGGCGGAGCGCACAATGGCGCCAAAGTTGCCGTCGTCGGTCACATGGTCGAGCACGACGACAAGCGCCGGACCGTCGCCTGCGCGGTCGAGAATATCGGCGACATCAGCATAGGGGAAGTTGCCAACCTCGAGTGCGATGCCCTGATGAGCGCCATGGCTCGACAGTGCGTCGAGCTGCGCACGCGGCACATACTTAATGCGGACGCCCGCGGCGTTGAGGTCGTCGACCAGGCGCGACAAGGCGGCATCGCGCTCTCCACCCTCGACAATGAGCGCGCACTTGATGGGAAAACCAGTGCGTAGCGCCTCGGCGGCAGCACGACGACCTTCGATAAACTCGCCCTTGGGAGCCTGGACAGCGTCGCGGTTGCGATCGCGCTGCGGACGTGCGACCTGGTTGCGATCGCGCTGGCCCTTGGGAGCGGCAGCGCGATCGTTACGGCGAATCGGACGCGAGCCAGAAGCGGCCTGCTTGCCGCCACGAGGCGCACGCTTGCGATTGTCGGCCATAAAGCGACCTCCTAAATACAACTATCAAACGAAACAAAATAAACGACCGCCCATGAATATTAATTCGGGCGGTCGGTACGGGTTTTCCAAGTGCCCGAGATTGCCGTGAAAGAGGAGCGACGCGTACTTGAGTACGCGAGCGACGGTTTGAACGGCAAGGTCGGGTGCTTGGGAAACCCGCGGGGATTAGAGAGATTTGATACGAGTGCCGGCGGCGGTATCTTCAATCGTCAGGCCCAGGTCCTTGAGCTGATCGCGGATGGCATCTGCCAGATCCCAGTTCTTGGCGGCACGGGCCTCGGCGCGAGCCTCGAGAATCTTGGCAGCGGCCTCATCCACGTCGTCGCCCGTGTAGGCAACCAAACCGGCGGCAACGCCCAGCAGGCCCAGCGGCAACTCGACCTTGGGCTCGGGAAGCTCGACGCCAAACGTATCGAGCAGCTCGACCAGCGTATCGGCGGCAGCAAGCGCGGCGGCCTTGTCGGCAGCATCGCCCGCCTGCTCCAGGTACTGGTTGCACTCGGTCACAAAGCCAAAGACGGCACCCATGGCACCAGCGGTGTTAAAGTCGTCGTCCATGCACTCCTTAAAGGCGGCACGGGTCTCGGCGGCCTTGGCGGCAAACGCCTCGGCGGCAGCCTCATCGGCCTCGGCCGTCGCATGGTTCGCAGCCCAACGCAGGTTCTCGACCGTACTGGCAATACGCGTGAGCGAATTCTCGGCACCCTCCAGGCGCTCCCAGGAGAAGTCGAGCGGCGAGCGATAGCTCGTCTGCAGCATCAGCAGGCGCAGAGCCGCGGCAGAGTGCTGCTCGAGCACCTCGGCCAGCGTAAAGAAGTTGCCGAGCGACTTGGACATCTTCTCGCCGTCTACCAGCAGCATGCCCGTGTGCATCCAGGTGTTGGAAAAGCCCTGGTGCCAGGCGCAGGTGGCCTGAGCGCACTCGTTCTCGTGATGCGGGAAGGCAAGGTCGGAGCCACCGCCGTGAATGTCGATCGGGGTGCCCAGATAGCGGTGCACCATGGCGGCGCACTCGGTGTGCCAGCCGGGACGGCCCTCGCCCCAGGGGCTCGGCCAGCTGGGCTCGCCGGGCTTGGCGGCCTTCCACAGGGCAAAGTCGAGCGGGTCGTTCTTGTCCTCGTTCTCCTCGATGCGCGCGCCCACCATAAGGTCGTCGATGTTGCGGCCCGAGACCTGGCCGTAGTTGGGATCGCTGCGCACGGCAAAGTACACATCGCCGTTATCGGCTGCGTAAGCGTGGCCCTGCTCGATAAGCGTCTTGATCATGGCGATCATGGGACCGATCTCTTTCGTGGCGCGGGGACGCACGTCGGGATCGAGCACGTTGGCGGCGCGCATGACGCCGATGAACTTGTCAGAGAACTCCGTCGCGACCTCGGCGGCCGTACGGCCCTGCTCGTTGGCGCGCTTGATGATCTTGTCGTCGACATCGGTGAGGTTCTGGGCGAACGTGACCTCGTAACCGCTCGCGATGAGCCAGCGGCGAATCACATCGAAGCTGATGAACGTGCGGGCGTTGCCGATGTGAATGTTGTCGTAGACCGTGGGGCCGCACACGTACATGCGGACCTTGCCGGACTCGATGGGCTGGAACTCTTCCTTTTTATGGGTAGCGCTGTTGTAGATACGCATTCGTTACTCCTTAACAGTTTTCTGTAGCAGGCAGACGGCCCAGGCGCCGATTCCCTCGCCCTGGCCTTCCCAACCGAGCTTTTCGGTCGTAGTGGCGGCGACGCCCACGTTTTCGACGTCAACGCCCAGGGCATGGGCAAGGTTGGCGCGCATGGCATCGCGGTGCGGGGTGATCTTGGGTTGCTGACAGGCAATGGTGCAATCGGCATCGACAAACTCAAAGCCCAGCTCGCGCGCATAGTCCATCACGCGAGCGAGCAGCACCATCGAATCGGCACCCTCGTAGGCAGGATCGGTATCGGGGAACAGCTTGCCGATATCTCCCCCGCGGCAGGCGCCCAGAATGGCATCGGCCAAGGCGTGCGCGAGCACATCGGCATCCGAGTGGCCCAGCAGGCCGCGCTCGTAGGGAATGTTAACTCCGCCGATGATACATCGACGCCCCTCCACCAGACGGTGGACGTCGTAGCCATGGCCAATGCGCAGGTTACTGAACATGGGGAAGGTCCTCTCCCTCGGCCATGCGACCGAGCAGAATCGCGGTTACGGGACGCAGGTCCTCGGGCACCGTCACCTTAAGGTTATCGCGCGGGCTCTGGACGCAGCGGACGCGCCCGCCCATGCGCTCGACCAGTGATGAATCGTCCGTGCCGATAAAGCCCTCGGTAATCGCCGCGGCATGGGCGCGCTTCATGGCGTCGACGCTAAAGATCTGCGGCGTCTGCGCGGCCCAGTACAGCTCGCGCGGCGGCGTCTCGACGATGTTGTCGCCATCGACGATCTTGAGCGTGTCGATGGCGGGCTGGCCGCACACGACACCATCGAGGGCACGGTCGCTCACGAGCACGTCGATAGCGTGGTCGATGGCCTCGGTCGTAATGAGCGGACGAGCGCCATCGTGAATGGCGACGTATTCAAAGCCCGCCGGCACCGCGTGCACGCCTGCGCGGGTGGAATCCTGGCGGGTCGCGCCGGCATCGGCAAAGCTGATGGGCGTGTCATAGTCAAACGGGTCGATAGCCAGGCGGCGCATCTCGGCACGACGCTCGGCAGGGCAAACCACCACGATGTGGCCAACCTTATCGCTACGGTCAAATGCGCGGATGGACCAGCTCATAAGCGGACGGCCCGCTACATTGACGAGCTGCTTGCCGCCGGGATTTCCAAAGCGCTGGCCGCTGCCACCGGCAACGACCACGGCGCATACGGGCGCCATTATGCGTTCCCCTGTTTGGTGCCCTTCATGCGGTACAAGGAGTCCGCAAGAATGGCAGGGTTGTTAACGCCAAAGTCGCCCAGGCGCTCCGGATCCTCGCTGATGTCGTCCATGAGCTCCTGCAGCGAGCCATACTCGTCGACGATCTTCTCGGCCACGCCGTCGCGCACGACGGACACGCGCGAAAGCGTGCGCAGGCCCAGCGGCGTCATGAC
>CAUCCR010000096.1:0-6923 GCA_958441355.1 uncultured Collinsella sp.
TATGGCATCGATCTACCGAGCGAGCTCATCGAGGAGCAGATTGCCATGGCGCTCGACGGCATCGTGATGTCCGAGCGCCATGCGGACGGCAGGCGTTTCGTGTCCTCCTATTCGGGGGTGCGACGCGGCGCGTCGGGCGGCGTGGAGCTTGAGCGCTACGTGACGTTCGATGCCGCCACGCGTACCTGGACACTCGATCGCGAGCCTCCGTTTATCGCGGAGGGCCTGCGCTCGGGAACTCTTACGCAAGAGGAGGTGGACGAATGGAGATTGTTGTGCCCCTCGTCGTAGGGGGCTTAACGGGGCTTTCTGCCGCGGTGGCATGTGGGGCGGAGCCTCGTGCGCCGCGCGTGCCGCCGGCGGAGCTGGTCAGCCATGCGCTTGAGTCGGTGGTCGAGAAGCTCCCGCGTGAGTTGGTAGATAACGACCTGCTAAAAAAGATCGCCCGCTCCTGGGTGGCGCTAGTTCCAGCACATCGCCTTGGCCTTGTCATCGAGGATGACGAGGCGCGCCTGGCATGCTTGCTGCTGTCGAGTGGCGTCTGCGGCATTGCCCTGACCATCGTATCGCTGTCGCCTATCGGCTTTGTCCTGGGGCTGCTCGCGCCGTTTGGCGTAGGCGCCGCTCGCGACACCTTCGACCGTCGCCGCGAGCAACACGATGTGGAAGAAGCCATGCCCGAGGCCTTTACGGCGCTCTCCATGTCACTCGCCTCGGGCCATTCGCTGGCCCAGGGCATGAGGTTTGTGGGAACTCACGCGCAAGAGCCGGTGCATGCCGAGTTTTTGCGCGTGGCGGCGGCGATCGACTGCGGCGTCTCGGCGACTGATGCGCTGGATGACCTGCTCGACCGTATCGATGCCCCCGGCCTTTCGCTTGTCACCTTGGCGCTCAAGGTGTCGCAGCGAACCGGTGCTCCGCTTGCCGAGCTGTTATCCGAGGCGTCGAGCATGGTGGGAGAGCGCATTGAGCTCAAGCGCCGCCTGGACGTCAAGACATCGCAGGCTCGTATGTCGGCACACATGGTCTCGGCGATGCCGGCGGGTATGTGCGCGGTGCTGGCGCTGCTTTCGGCTGACTTTCGCCGTGGCCTCGCAACGCCGACGGGCGCCGGTGCCGTGGTGCTGGGACTTGCCCTCAACGCCGTCGCCCTGGTGGTCATCCGACGCATCATGCGGGTGGAGCTATGAGTGCCCTGGTCGGGGTCGCGGCGTGCCTGTGCGCGTTCAGCGTGTTTATCGTGACGGGTTTGGAGCGTGCGGACGCACGCAAGATCGTCCAGGCCTGCAAACGCGAAGCGCTGCTGGTTGTTACAGCTACTCGATCGGTGACCAATGCCCTGGCAGCACGGTTGAATGGCGCGCTCGGCACGGGTGATACGGCGCAGGTGTCGCTTGGCGAGGTGTCCGAGATGATCGACGTGGTGCGTCTGGGGCTTTCGGCTGGCCTTTCGTTCGATGCGGCGCTTGAGGTTTTTTGCGCAAATCGCCGATCGACGTTGGCGCTCCGCCTTGAGCGAGCCTGCATGGCATGGCAGGTGGGCGTGGGGACGCGAGAGGACGAGCTTCTGGCGGCCGCGCGCGACCTGGATGTGCGGGCGCTCGAGACCTTTGCCATCACGGCGGGGCAGGCGCTTGCCCTCGGTGCCCCGCTTGCCGAGACGCTGGCGGCTCAAAGTCGCGAGATTCGCGCGGCCCATCGCGCCGCGGTCGAGCGCGAGATTGAGCGTGCGCCGGTCAAGCTGCTGATTCCCACCGGCACGCTCATCTTGCCGGCGTTGCTTCTATCCATATTGGGCCCGCTGCTGGGAGCAGGCGGGATGATGTAGGGAGGAATACATGAATACGATGACTGACGTTGCTGGCAAGGCCTGGAGCTGGGCGTATTGCCGGGCGGCACATGTTCGTCAGCGTGCCGAGGAACTGCTGCGGGAGGAGAGCGCGCAGGGTACCACCGAGTACGCCATCCTGGTCGGTGTGCTCGTGGTGATCGCCATCATTGCCATCGTCGCATTTAAGGGCAAGGTCCAAGATCTATGGAGCGCTATCAGCGAGGGCATCAACAGCCTGTAGAGGGCGCCCGTCCCGTCGGCGCGTTGCTGGTGCTCGCCTGTGCGGTCGTGGCGGTGGCAGTGGCGGTTTGGGGGCTTAACGCAGCACGGCAACAACGTTTAGGGGTTGCCGCGGATGCGGGCTCGGGTTCGGCTGCGACGTCTCAAAAAGACGATGCGCGAGACACGGACGATGCGAATGTCGCCGTCACGACGCAAACGTTCTTGCAAGCACTCGACGAGCGAGCGAGCACTGCAACGGGTTCATCTGCAAACAATACCGTCGCTGTTCGTCTCGCATGGTCCGAGTGCCGACCGATGGCCGAAGCGGCGGCGGATATGCTGCGTGCCTATCGCGAGGTGCCCACGGCGCAACTAGCTCTGAGCGGCTATCTCGACATCAAGGGCAACGTGTGGGGCGCCATCGTGCGCGACGGACGCGGCTGGGTCGATATGGTGACGGTTGCCGCGGATACTGGCGATGCTTCGTGTCGCCTGCGCGTGGTCCGCCTGACCCCGCAGACAACGAACTCAAAGGAGGGACTGTGAAATGCATGACGTCCTGCGTGAGGAATCTGCCCAGGCAACGGTCGAATACGCCATCGTCACGGTGGCGCTGCTTTCCATCGTGCTGGCGATTGCGGGGCTTTGGCGTGCCGGTGCCGATGGGCGCTTGGCGGCGCTGGTCGATCGGGCGGCATCTCACGGCGTCGCCTCGACATCGGTTGTCGACGCTGCTGCGGGTGCTAAGGACATCGTGCTGTATTGATGCCATGCGCGAGGACCGGGCGCAGTCTACGGTCGAGGCGGCATTCCTGCTGCCGACGTTTCTGACGCTCGTCCTGTTGGCGCTGCAGCCGGTGTGCCTGCTCTACACGCGCGCTGTCATGGAGTCTGCCGCCGCCGAGACCGCGCGGCTTATGACCACGACGACGGTGGGGGATGACGAGGACCTTAAGGAGTTCGCCCGCCGCCGTCTTGCCGCGGTTCCCGACGTTTCGATTTTTCATGCCGGCGGACCGCTGTCGTGGGATATCGAGCTTGGTCGGGCCGGCGCGGGCTGCGTCTCGTCCGTTTCCGTTACCGGCGAGGTTAAACCGCTGCCCGTGATCGGTGCGTTTGCGCAGGCTATGGGTAGCGCAGGCCAAGACGGCTATGTCGAGCTTAAGGTCGACGTCTCGTATCGATCGCGTCCCGAGTGGCTGGAGGGAGACTATGATTCATGGATTGCTGCATGGGATTAAGCGCTGCCTGCTGAAGGTGACGAGGGGGCTTGCGTGCCGTTGCCGACCGCGTGCTCGCTGCAAGCGAGGCGGCTTTATGGGTCGAGCCGGGATCGACCTGTTTATCGAAGACGGTGCCTATACCACGCTCTCCTCTGCGGTGGTCATCTTGGTGGTGCTCACGCTGCTGTTTTCGTCGACGGCGGCGATATGGAGCATGTCGCGCGCGGGGGACACCCAAGTGGCTGCCGATAGCGGCGCGCTGGCAGGCGCCAATGTGGTGTCGTCCTATCACACGGCTGCGACGGTGGTGGATGCGAGCATTTTGAGTTTGGGCCTGGCGGGGTTTGCCACGATCGGTACCGGCTTGGTCGCCATCCTTATTCCGGGTGCCGAGCTTGCCGCGGGCGATATGGTCGACACGGGAATCGAGATCATTAAAACGCGCAACAAGTTTGCCAAAAGTGCCTCCAAGGGCCTGCAGAAAATCGAGACGGCTCTACCGTATCTGGTTGCCGCGCGAGCTACGCAGGCCGTGTCGGCGCAGGATTCCGATGGTGTGACCTATACCGGTACGGCACTTGCCGTGCCCAGGACGTCCGAGTCGGATTTCGTTGCGCTCGAGGGTTCCGAGATCTCGACCGATGCGATTAAAGACACATCGAAAGATCTGGAGCGCGCAGCAGATGAGCTGCAGAAAGCCTCGGAGGAGACGGCGAAAGCAAAAGAACGCGCCTGGCTTGCGGATTGCGGCGGGTCGGTTCCGGCTTCGGTCGGTAGCTGTTCATGTATGTGGGAACGTGCGAGGAGCTTGGCAAAGCTCTTGGGTGAGCAGAACCAGCATTATGCCTCGAGCGTTTCGTGGGGGCCACAGGTGGCGCTCGACCGCGCGAAGACCTACTACCGTCAACGCCTGGCAGACGAAAAACCGCAGGGTTCAAGCGTCGAGACGAAGGCGGAGTCAGCGGCGCGCAAGGCGTTTTACACCTATGCGAGTACAGAGGTCAATCGTGCATATGTAACCGAGGACGGAGATGAAGTTACTTCCTATATCCCGCTGTTGCCGCGCAACGCTGACGAGGTGCGAGCGACGGAGCTCTATACCGATGCGGCGTGGCCAACCAGTGCCATCGATGGCAAGACGTATCTGCATTACGGAACGAGTTGCCCCAACTATAAGAAGGGGGTACCAGGCGGGCTAGCCTCGGTTGCTGATTATGACGGGCAGGACAAATGCAATAGATGCCATTTTGGTGTTTCGTCGCTCGGTGCCGTTGCGGCTCCTTCGACTTCTATCGAAAACGGCTTTGAGTACCACTTTGATCGATTCAAAGACACTCTGGAAGACTACGTCGAATGCCGCAACAAAGAGCTTGAGCTCATGCGCCAGACCGAGGACGAGGCTGACCGTGCGGGCAATGCGTTTGATCAGGCCATTAAAGCGCTTTCGGGCGAGCGCCCGCGTATCGCTCCGCCCGGTCGCAACGGCGTGGTTGCCTTGGCGGTTTCAGGTGCCATCTCGAGCCCCGATGAGCTCAACTCTTCGTTTAACACAGCAGTCAGGCTTGGCGATCGCGGCGCGATCTCTGCTGCGGTGCTGGCGCCCGATGATGCGACGGCGCAGAACAACGTTCTCTCGCGGTTTTTCTCGACGCTGGAGGAGCGTTCTGGTGGCGTTGCCGGTGTACTCGATGGCGTCATGGATGTTTGGGGACGGCTGCTTGTGGGATACGGAGACATTCAGGGCTCGGCCGACGAGCTTATGGATGAGATGATCGATGACCTGGGAGGGGACAGTGGCGCGCTGGGCTCCATTGCGTCGTGGCTCGGCGATACCGTTTCGGCGTCCGTGGCGGCGCTGGGCTTGGAACCGTGCGACTTGCGCCTGCGAAAGCCGGTGTTGACCGACACCGCCAACGTCATCAAGAGCCCGGGGTCTGACATCACAGGTCTTTCTAATGCGCAGGACAAGCTACGAAGTATTCCGCTGGGCGTGACAGACCCCAAGGCGCTTTGCGAGGCGCTGGAATATCAAGTCGAGCGCACCATCAGCGGCGCGGTGTTCACGCTAGCGGAGATTCCGCTACCCGGCGGCGGTTCCATCCCGCTTACCGTCGATGTTGCCACGCTGGCGGGTGCCTTGGGCGGTGGGTCGTAATGGACATCCGCAAGCGCCTGCGCGAGGAACGCGCCCAGGCGACGGTCGAGATGGCCGTGGTCACGCCCGTCCTGCTGGTTCTGGCGCTCATCGTGTACAACGTCATGGTCTTTGCCGGTGCGGTCGCACGCTTCGACCGCGTGGTGCCCGATATCGTGCTGGCGCACGCCGTGGCTCCGAGCGGGGAGGGCGACGACAGCTCCATCGATGCCTCCGCGACCGTTCAGGCTCAGATTCAACATGCCATGGAAGGCTATGACTTGCAGATCGAGGTCTCGAGCGAACAGGGTACGGCGACATCGGATGGCGGTCTGCTTTCGCTTTCCGGCACGTTTAGGACTTATACCTGCACCATGCGCTACGAGCCGTGGCCGAGCTCGCTCAGCATCGCCGGCGTTTCGCTGGGGGCACCGGCAAAGTTGTCGCACGAGCGCGCAGTGACGGTCGATCCGTGGCGTCCGGGGGTGGTTATGTGACTGCGGCCTCATCCTACATTGCCTACGCGCGGGCGCTCAACAGGCTGGGTTGGACGCCTGCCGAGTTTGTGGTGGCGGAGTCGTTTGCCGTGCGTCTGCGCGGCATGCTGGGACGGCGGCCGATTGCCGCCGGCGGACTGCCGCTTGTCATGGCGTTTCCGCGCTGTTCCTCGGTTCACACCTGCTTTATGGCCTATCCCATCGACATCGCTTTTATCGACCGTAGCGGCAACGTCCTCGAGCGCTACGAAAACGTCTGCCCTTGGCGTATGTGTTCCTGCCCCGGTGCCTGGGCGGCACTCGAGCGCCCTTCAATCATTGTTTCGCCCGCTGTTCTTCAACGCGTGCCGGCTTAAGAATTGGCGACAGCGGAATTTCGTCATACGAAATTGGGTAAGATGGGGGAGGAGATGCATGGACGTCGAGATTCATCCCAACGCCAAAAAGCACCTGACGGAAAAGCAGGTGCTTAGCGCTTGGCTTGCGGTTACCGAGTGCATTCGTCGCGAGTCGGAAGACGAGCCGCCGAGATGGCTTGCGATTGGATGGCTTCCGGACGGACGGAGTGTGGAGCTCGTTGCGGTCGAACTTATTCGTGGATGGCTCATTATTCATGCCTTGTCTCCGGTTCAGAAGAAATTCTGGCAAGAGATCGAGCGAGCTCGGCAAAGGGGTCAATGATGGGCGAGACATATACGACCGCTAGTGGTCAGGTTGTAACGGATGAAATGATTGACGCGTGGTGTGAGTCGTACGAGCGCGGAGAGTTTCCGGATGGCGAACACACCGTTGGCGGAATCGTGCATGGACGGCCTCCACTCTCAGGTGAGGGAACGGCAACGCTATCGGTCAAGATTCCTCTGGGAATGAAGGAGGCTATTCGTCGACGGGCGGCTGCCGAGGGGATGACGCCAAGTGAGTTTGCCCGTGCGGCCCTGAGTGAAAAACTTCTTGCGGCTGGTTGATGCTTCTGACGTGCCGTTCTATAGGAGCGAGATCGTGGCCGATGTCGTGCT
>CAUCCR010000097.1:0-6843 GCA_958441355.1 uncultured Collinsella sp.
TACCCACAACGGTGATATGGCGTGCGCCGCGGGCGATGGCAAGTTCGGCAATGATGCGACCCTGGGCCTCGTTGTCGGCGGCCACGTAGTAGCCGGGCTCGGAGCAATGGATGTCCAGGTGGACGATCGGCACGGGCATCTTGGCCATGGCGGGGTGCCAGTCGGGGGATGCCATGGGCTGAACCATGACGCCGGACATCTGGGTGCCCATAAAGTAGCGCAGGTAATGGTCCTCGAGAATATCGTCGTTATCGGCGTTGGCGATGAGCAAGTCGTAGCCGTGCTTGCGGGCCTCGTTGTGGGCGCCGCTGGCGATTTGGAGCGAAAAGCCGTGGTCGAGACGGGGGAGCACCAGGCCAAAGGACTTGGTGGCGCCGCCCGCGAGCTGACGGGCGCTTTGGTTGGGCAGGTAGCCAAGGCGATTGATGGTCTCGTTGATGAGCTTGAGGGTCTCGGGGCGCAGCTTTTCGGGATGGTTGAGCGCGTTGGATACCGTGCCCAGCGAAACCCCTGCCTCGCGCGCGACATCGCTGATTTTTACCTTTGCCATAGCGGCCCCTTTGATGCGTTTCAAGTACAAGCCAGATTGTAGCATCCCAAACCTACCAAAAAGGGACAGGTTTATTTTGGCAGGTTTTATCTGGGGAAACGCTGTTGCCAACGCGACCACCACGAAGGGGGCAGGTACCTTTGTGGTGGTTTGGACCGGCTGGACGTGTGTGCATCGAGTGGTATCTAAGTTGAGATACCACTTCTGGTATATCAGCTTGCGTTTGCGTGAGTACAATACTCGAACGTTATGCGTCTCAGCGCCCCCTGTGCGTGGACGTTTTGCAGTCAAGCGGACGAAGGGATTTATCCTATGTGCGGAATTGTCGGCTACACCGGCTCTGATATTGCAAAGAACATCCTGGTCACGGGCCTCAAGCGTATGGAGTATCGCGGCTATGACTCCTCGGGCGTCGCGCTCGAGGTGGGCGAGGGCGCCGCGGCGCACCTCGACGTCATTCGCCGCGTGGGCAAGGTTGCGGGCCTGGAGAGCGAGCTTTCCAACATTGACAGCGACGCTACCTGCGGTATCGGCCACACCCGTTGGGCCACCCACGGCAAGCCCTCCGTCGTTAACGCTCACCCCCACACCAGCTGCGACGGTCGTATCGCCATCGTCCACAACGGCATCATCGAGAACTTCGCCGAGCTGCGCGAAGAGCTGGAGGGCCGCGGCCATCACTTTAAGAGCGAGACCGATACCGAGGTCTTCGCGCATCTGATCGAAGAGGCTTATGCCGAGACGCACGACCTGATGGCCTCCGTGCGCGAGGCTTGCACCCACGTGGTCGGTGCCTATGGTCTGGCCGCCGTGTGCGCTGACGAGCCCGGCGTGATCGCCGTGGCCCGCAAGGATTCCCCGATCGTGGTCGGCGCGGGCGAGACCGGCGCCTATGTCGCCTCCGACGTCATCGCGCTCATCGACGCCACCCGCGATGTCGTGGTGCTCGAGGACGGTCAGTTTGCCAAGCTCACGCCCGCAGGCGTCGAGTACACCGACGAGGCCGGCAACGTTATCGAGCCCAAGGTCACCCACATCGACTGGGACCTGGACATGGCAGAAAAGGGCGGTTATCCCGACTTTATGCTCAAGGAAATCCACGAGCAGCCGCGCGTCGTGCGTGACACGCTGGTCGGTCGTATGACGCCGGCCGGCGAGCTCGACATCGACGAGCTGGGCCTTTCGCTCGAGGAGCTCAACGACATCGACCGCGTCTACGTGATCGCTTGCGGAACCAGCTATCACGCCGGCCTAATCGCTAAGAATCTCATTGAGGGCTGGGCTCGCATCCCCACCGAGGTGGAGGCGGCCAGCGAGTTCCGTTATCGCAATCCCATCATTACGCCGACGACGCTTGTCGTTGCCGTGTCCCAGTCGGGCGAGACGGCCGATACCCTTGCCGCCATTCGCGACGCGCGCATCAAGGGTGCCAAGGTCTTCGGCATCACCAACGTGGTGGGCAGCCCCGTGGCGCGTGAGAGCGACGGCGTCATCTACACCAAGGCCAACAAGGAGATCGCGGTCGCCTCGACCAAGAGCTTCATCGGCCAGGTCGTGAGCCTCACGCTGCTGGCTTTGCTGTTGGCGCAGGTCAAGTACCGTCTGACCACCAAGCAGGCGCGCATGCTGTTCCGCGAGCTTTCCGATACGGCCGAGCAGATCCAGTGGATTTTGGATACCCAAACCGAGGCCGTGCATGAGGCCGCCCTGCTGTGCAAGGACGCGCAGTCGGCGCTGTTCGTGGGCCGTGGCATGGGTGCCGCTATTTCCTACGAGGGTGCGCTCAAGCTCAAGGAAGTCAGCTACCTGCACGCCGAGGCATATGCCGCCGGTGAGATGAAGCATGGCCCCATTGCCCTGATCGACCCGGGCTTCCCTGTCATCGCTGTGGCCACCAAGAGTGCCACCTACGACAAGACCGTGTCGAACCTCATGGAGTGCAAGGCGCGCGGCGCCAAGGTCATCGTCGTTGCCACCGAGGGCGACGAGGAGATCAACAAGATCGCCGACTGCATCATCCGCGTGCCGGCAGTCCGCGACGTGTTCAGCCCCATCACGGCGAGCGTCCCGCTGCAGCTGCTCGCCCGCGAGGTCGCCATCCTGCGCGGCTGCGACGTCGACCAGCCCCGCAACCTGGCAAAGAGCGTTACCGTGGAGTAGTTGGTTCCGCCATTCTGGCGACCAAGGCCCGGCTCCGTTGCAGCGGAGCCGGGCCTTGTTTCATTTGCCCAGATAAAACCTGCCAAAATAAACCTGTCCCTATTTGGCAGGTTAGCGGAGCTTGCTGGTCTCGAAGTACTCGGGGAACTGGTCCAGAACCTCGGTCTGGTTGCGGAACATCATATGCAGGTGCTTGCTGACCAAAAAGCTCGCTTCGATGGGGTCGCGACCGGCGATAGCGCGGCGAATCTGCTTGTGCTCGTTCACGATGTCCTGATTGTCGAGAACCTGCGTGGCGGCGCGCAGCCAGCGGAAGCGCTCCAGGTCGGCATTGGTCTCTTCGAGCCACGACCACACGGTGCTGCGACATGCGATGCTAAAAATCATGTGATGCATGAGGTTGTCGCTCAAAAAGAAGCCGATGCGATCCTCTTCGGCCATGGCCTTTTCCTGCAGCACGATGGCGCGGTCGAGCTGCTCGATGCCGGCCGACGTGGCGCGCGCACAGCACTCCACAATCACCTGCTTTTCCAGATGCTCGCGGATGTAACAGGCACTCTCGGCAAGGGTGAGGTTGATGGGCGAGACGTAGGTGCCGCTCTGGGGCACGGTGCGCACCAGGCCTTCCTGCGCCAAGCGAACCAAAGCCTCGCGCACGGGCGTGCGACCCATGTCCAGGTCATCGCAAAGCTGCTTGACGCCCAGCTTTTCGCCCGGCTTGTAGTCCAGGTAGACGATTTTGCGTCGAATGGTGTGGTAGGACTGGTCCTGTAGGCTCGTTTCCTGCTCGCCGACGTGCATCGATTCTTCCATAGCGCCTCGCAACTGTTCTATCAAACTCATATGTCAGTTGTTAATTATGCCGCGAATCAGCTCTCCGCGGTGGGTAATTCGGCTGTTGCCTGAGAACTATTGCGGCATCTTAGTCTGTGTTTGCGCAAGGCTGCGCTCAATGTTGCCGTATCATAAGCCGTCGCAAACGTGAAATAGAAAGAAGGAATCCCATATGCAACTGGCAAATATCGTACGCGAGCGCTGGAAGGGCGTCTTGTTCTGCCTGATCATCGCCATTCCCGCGACGTTGCTCGGCAAACAAATTGAGGTGGTCGGCGGTCCGGTATTTGCCATCCTCTTTGGCATGGTCCTGGCGCTCGTCTTTCCCAAGAATCGTCGCGAACAGCTCGCCGCCGGCGTTACCTATACGTCCAAAAAAGTCTTGCAGTACGCGGTTATCCTGCTTGGCTTTGGCATGAACCTCTCCCAGATTCTGTCCAAGGGCGCCCAGTCGCTGCCGATTATCGTGGCGACAATCTCGACCTCGCTTGTCATCGCCTTTGTGCTCTGCCGCGTCATGAACGTACCGGGCAAGATCGCGACGCTTGTGGGTGTGGGTTCGTCGATTTGCGGCGGTTCTGCCATCGCCGCGACCGCACCCGTCATCGATGCCGACGATCGCGAGATTGCCCAGGCTATTTCGGTCATCTTCCTGTTTAACGTTATCGCGGCGCTCGTGTTTCCGACGCTCGGCGGCATGCTCGGGCTGACCAACGAGGGCTTTGGCCTGTTTGCCGGTACCGCCATCAACGACACCTCGTCCGTAACGGCTGCGGCGAGCGCCTGGGACAGCATGCATCCCGGCGCCAATGTGCTCGAGAGCGCCACAGTGGTCAAGCTCACCAGGACGCTGGCCATTATTCCCATCACGTTGGTTCTCGCATGCTGGCAGATGCATCTGGCGCGCAAGGCCGGCGGTGACGCCAAAAGCACGTTCTCGCTTAAACGCGCGTTTCCCATGTTCGTGCTGTTCTTTGTGCTGGCGAGCGTGATCACCACGGTGCTTCAGCTTCCCGCGTCCTTTACGGCGCCCATCAAGGAGCTGTCGAAATTCTTTATTGTGATGGCCATGGCGGCTATTGGCTTTAATACCGATATCGTCGAGCTGGTCAAAAAGGGCGGCAAGCCCATCGCGCTGGGCTTTTGCTGCTGGATTGGCATTGCGTGCATGAGTTTGGGAATGCAACACGTACTGGGAATCTGGTAGAGAAGTAGCTTGTTTGCGTGCTGGTTGCTGGTGAGCGCATTCTCACGGTGGAGCGATAGGAGCTCTTGCGGGTATGGCTTGTCCGCAGGTTTATAAGTCCCGAAGAGCTCTTATCGCCCCGCCAGGATGGCGATGCGGGGCAACACCTATACTCGCAGGACGGCGCTTTCTGCCCTATAGTGTTTGGTGAGCAATATCGTTTAATTTTGAAACACTCGGTCGTGCGACCGTCGGCGGTTGCACGTCGCTGCGGACAGGGGCAAATAATGGATAGCGATGCCAAGCTGAACATCTTGACCGAGGCCCTGGCTGCTGCCGGGGCCTCGGCATTGGCAATCGATGCGCGTGGGGACGTCGCGATCTCGACCATGAATGACGCGGCGCTTGAGCGGGATGTGGCGGCTTTTGTAGCTGAGCGCCTCGACCGTATAGGAGACGGCGCGCGTCTGGTTATGGGGCGTGCGGGTGCGCGCCTGAGCCTGACCGTTCGCCCCACCGACAAAGAGGGCGGGGGACTTTGGGTCGTCGTGGTCCGCGAGGTGCGCGGTGCCGCGGCGCATGCGGGCATCGAGTGGCTCAACGCCGACGAAGTTGAGGCCCGCTACGAATCGAGCGCGTACGGCATCGTTGAGGGGGCGGCCTCGGTGGCTGCGCCGGTTGCAGAGAGTTACGCGCGCGGTGTGCCTCTTATGCTCGAGGGCGAGCTGGGAGCGGGTCAGGTCGAGATCGCCAAGCGCCTCTATCTGGACGGTCCTTTTGCCGATCAGCCCTTTGTTTCCGTTGCGCTCGATGAGCTCACCGAGCGCGGTTGGCGCCATGTACTCAAAAGCGTCGAATCGCCGTTGTTCCAAATGGGGCTGACCCTTTGCATTGAGGGCTGGAACGCGGTTGGCCCCCAGCGCCTCCGCGAGCTGGTCTCCACGATGACCGACACCGCGTTGGCGACGCGCTGCCATGTGGTGCTGACGGCGAATGACATGCCGGGCGGCGGCGAAAGTGATCAAGCCGCCTTTGTGACCGAGCGCTTCGCCTGTGCGGTGAGCGTCGCGCCGGCAATCGCCGAGCAGGGAGCCGCGTCGACGAAGGTCGCGCGCTATTTGGAATATCTCGCTGATGCATTTGGGACGGCAGCGCCTACGCTGTCTGCCGCGGCGACGAAGACGCTCGATGCTTACCGCTGGCCGCGCAACTATCTGCAGCTCCGCGAGGTCTCGGAACGTCTGTATATATTGGTGGGGACGGGCACGGTGGACCGCGCTGTGGCGGAGGAAGTGCTCGCCCAAGAGGACGTGATTAAGACCGCAACCTTTGGCGCCCCGACGCTTGAAAGTGACCTGTATATCCTGCGACCGCTGGCCGATACCGAGCGAGATATCGCGCATCTGGTTGTAGACCATCTCCACGGCAACCGAACCCGTGCGGCGGAGGTGCTGGGCATAAGCCGTACAACGCTGTGGCGCTTGCTGAAGGACGATGACCGTTGAGCGAGGCGCCCGTGACCGCACGCGACGCGTGTGCTACAGTCCAAAGCGTTATTGTTTCGATTTGGTTACGGCGTGCGAGGGCATATGGCTGAGACTTCAAAACCGAGCCGCAGAAGGCGGAGTGCCGCGCCGGTCAACCGACGCACAACATCGGTGACGTGGGGCAAACACGCCTCGGGGTTTGATGGCTCGTTCAAGCGCACTAAATACGGCTATCCTTCGGCAAGCGCCCGCTTGGCAATGCAGGCAGAGTCCTCGCTGTGGGGCCGCAAACGCGTGGTGGGCTCAAAGCTCAAGCACGACGGAACGCTCGGTTACATCAGCCGCGGGGCGGCTCGCCGCAGCGGGCTCAATCCCGCCGGCTGGCATCGCTACGTGCCGATCGTGGCCGCCGTTGCAGTGATCGTCATCGCGCTCGCTGCGCTCGGATATGCCGGCGGTGGCGCCAACTTGGACGCAATGTTTAAATCGCCCGAGCTCGCGCATGTAGGTACAGAAGTTGTCGAGGGCGCTCAGGCCCAGACGAGCGTCGCGCCCCAGCGCGGTATCGTTGCGGCGGCCTCCACCATCGCCGATGTGCAAAAGGACGAAGACAAGCAAGGCGACGA
>CAUCCR010000098.1:0-6649 GCA_958441355.1 uncultured Collinsella sp.
GATAGAACGTTTCGTTACAGGCAATTTCGAGTGAAACGAACGAGAGCGCTGAAACAGCGGCGATGACAAGGATGTCACGGCAAATACAGGCAACCGTTCCCGTCGCAAGATCGGTTTGGTCGATAAGTCCCGAAACCAAGGGCTCGACAAGAAGTATGACGGCGGTAGTACCGAGCGCCGAATAAGAAAGGACCCATAGGGAATTGTCCTCATTTACGAGCAATTGATTCGTAATCCATGCAGCTACCATGCCGAGCGGGATGAGGAGCGTCGCGCACCAAAAGACGCGGGCAATGGGCGGCTTTTCATTGTGTTTGATTGAAAAATATACACGCACCACGACGATGGCCACGATAAGGACGGCGATGAATATGGGCAGATTGGCCATGTCGCTCGAAGTGATTTCAAGGGGGATATCTTCGGTCATGGACGTTCCTCTGTTACGGCAAATTAAGTTCAGTATTAGATTACTGTAACCTTTCCACGGCATTTCGAGAAACAAAGCGCCCGATACGCAAAGCTAAAGGTCTGCGAATCTTGTATTACGAACATCTGTGCGCGTCGAGTGCGCTAAACTCATCGACAGTATGATTCGATGCAATAGGAGGCAAGGAGCTTCCATGTCTGATTCTTCTATCGTTATTCGCGGCGCTCGTGAGCACAACCTCCGTGATATCGATGTTTCCATTCCGCGTGACCAACTCGTGGTCATTACCGGTCTTTCTGGCTCGGGCAAGAGCTCGCTGGCATTTGACACTATCTATGCCGAGGGCCAGCGTCGATACGTCGAGAGCCTTTCGAGCTATGCGCGCCAGTTCTTGGGCCAGATGGACAAACCCGACTTGGATTCAATCGACGGCCTTTCGCCGGCGGTGTCGATCGACCAAAAGACGACGTCTAAAAACCCTCGCTCGACGGTTGGCACCGTAACCGAGATTTATGACTATCTGCGCCTGCTGTTCGCCCGTGTGGGCACCCCGCACTGTCCCGAATGCGGCCGCGTCATTGAGCGCCAGACGACCGACCAGGTTGCCGACAAGGTCTTGGCGGCGGGGGAGGGCCGCCGCGCGTTTGTGCTGGCACCGGTGGTGCGCGGGCGAAAAGGCGAGTACACCAAACTGTTTGAGGACCTTCGCGCCGAGGGCTTTAGCCGCGTGCGCGTTGACGGCGAAGTGCGCTCGCTCGACGACCCGATCGATCTGGACAAAAAGTTCAAGCACGATATCGAGGTCGTAGTCGACCGCATCGTGATTCGCGAGAACTCGCTGGGCCGTATTGCCGAGTCCGTTGAACAAGCGACTGCGCTGGCGCACGGCAATGTGAACGTATACTTGCTGCCCGACCGCGACGCTCCCGAGGGGACCGAAGGCGAGTTGCTGGAGTATTCGCTGGCGTTAGCGTGCCCGGAGCATGGACACTCCATCGATGACCTGCAGCCGCGTGATTTCTCGTTCAACGCGCCCTATGGCGCATGTCCTGAGTGCGACGGCCTGGGCTTTAAGAAAACCGTTGATGCCGAGGCCCTAATCGAAGACCCCTCGAAGTCGATCGCCGACGGGGTCTTTGGCAGCCTGTTTGGCAACTCTAACTACTATCCGCAGATTTTCGCTGCGGTCTGTAAACACTTCAAGGTGAGCGTCGATACGCCGTGGGAGGATCTGCCTCCGCGGGTGCGTCGCGCGTTTTTAGACGGCATGGGCGACCAGAAGATTTCGGTCGACTATCAAAAGCTCGATGGACGCCGCAGCCAGTGGGACACCAAGTTCTCGGGCGTGCGCAATATCCTGTACGAGCGCTATACCGAGACGACGAATGAGAACACCAAGGCGCGCTTGGAGAAGTACATCCGCGAGGAGCCGTGCTCGAGTTGCCACGGCGCTCGTTTGCGCCCCGAGATGCTCGCCGTTACCGTAGGCGGTAAGTCCATTTACGAGGTCTGCTGCCTATCGTGCCGCGAGTCGCTCAAGTTTTTTGAGGGTTTGGAGCTTACCGAGCGCCAACAATTTATCGGCGGGCGCATCGTTAAGGAAATCCTGGAGCGCCTGCGCTTTCTGGTCGATGTCGGACTTGACTATCTGACGCTCGATCGTGCCTCGGCGACGCTTTCCGGTGGCGAGGCACAGCGTATTCGCTTGGCAACGCAGATCGGCGCGGGTCTCATGGGCGTGCTCTATATTCTGGACGAGCCCTCGATCGGTCTTCATCAGCGTGACAACGAGCGCCTGATCAAGACGCTCGAGCGCCTGCGCGATATCGGCAATACCGTTATCGTTGTCGAACACGACGAGGATACAATCCGTGCCGCCGACTACGTGATCGACATGGGGCCCGGCGCCGGTGTCAACGGCGGGCACGTAGTCGCGGCGGGAACGCCTGCCGATATCATGGCGTGTCCTGAGTCGATGACGGGCGCTTATCTGACCGGCAAACGAATGATCCGGGTGCCTGATGAACGGCGCAAGCCCGGTCGCGGCTGCCTTAAAATTACGGGCGCTCGAGCCAACAACCTCAAAAACGTTACCGCCAAGATCGAGTTTGGTACGCTTACGGTTGTTACCGGCGTGTCGGGATCGGGCAAGAGCTCCCTGGTTACCGACACCATTGCGCCTGCCCTTACGAATGCCATTCACCGCTCGACGCGCCCCGTGGGTCCGTATAAGAAAATCGAGGGCATCGAGTGTATCGATAAGGTTATCGATATCGACCAGTCGCCGATTGGCCGCACGCCGCGTTCCAACCCTGCTACCTATATCGGCCTGTGGGATGATCTTCGCGCGCTGTTTGCGAGTACGCCGGAGTCGAAGGCGCGCGGCTACTCGCCGGGTCGTTTCTCCTTTAATGTGAGTGGCGGGCGCTGTGAGGCGTGCAAGGGCGACGGGCAGATCAAGATCGAGATGCACTTCCTTCCCGATATCTACGTTCCCTGCGAAGCCTGCGGCGGTAAACGCTACAACCGCGAGACACTCGAGGTCACCTACCGTGGCAAGACCATCTCGGACGTGCTCGACATGAGCGTCACCGAGGCGCTGGCCTTCTTTGGGAATATCCCGCAGATTAAGCGCAAGCTCCAGACGCTGTACGATGTAGGCTTAGGCTACGTGAGCCTGGGCCAGCCCGCCACGACGCTCTCGGGCGGCGAGGCGCAGCGTGTGAAGCTCGCCAAGGAGCTTCATCGACGCCAGACGGGCAAGACGTTCTATATTTTGGACGAGCCGACGACCGGCCTTCATTTTGAGGACGTCCGCCAGCTGCTCGATGTGCTGCAGCGCTTGGTCGATGCGGGCAACACGGTGCTGGTGATTGAACACAACCTTGATGTCATCAAGGTTGCCGACCGCCTGATCGATATGGGTCCCGAGGGCGGTAACGGCGGCGGAACCGTCGTGGTTTCGGGCACACCGGAGCAGGTTGCGGACTGTCCGCAGAGTTATACGGGCAAGTTTTTGGCGCCGTTGCTCAGGCGTGACCGGGAGCGTCAGGCTCAACTTGATGCTCAATAAATAGGCGATTCAGTTTATGGGCGCCATCGACTCCTCGTGATTCGATGGCGCTTGCTGTGTCGAAGTGACGTATGCAGCCGAATTGGACATATACTTAATCTTTGCGTCCGAATGCGAGGGAAAGGATATGTCATGGCAAAGGCTGTAAAGACGCCAAAAACCAATGCGATGCGCGAGCTGGAAAGCGCCGGCATTTCCTATGTTCTACATACGTACGAAGACGATGGTGATGAGTCGGTGGGCCTGGGGGTCGCGATTTCGGAGCAGCTTGGCGAGGAGCCCGGTCAAGGATTTAAGACCTTGGTCTGCGTGACGCCGTCCAACGACTATGTCGTGTGCTGCATCCCTGTTGCCGACGAGCTCGATCTAAAGTCCGCCGCGCGTGCCGCGGGGGAGAAGTCCTTGGCCATGATGCATGTGAAGGATTTGCTTGCGGCGACTGGCTACGTTCGCGGCGGCTGCAGCCCGGTCGGTATGAAAAAACGCTACCGGACGCTCATTGATGAGACGTGTGTCCTTTGGGATACCATTTTTATTTCGGGAGGCAAGCGTGGTTATCAGCTCGAGCTTGCACCCGATGATTTAATTGCATTTTGCGGGGCGACGGTTGCCGCGATTACGAGAGAGGACTGAGCGATGCCGCAGGAAGAATTGAAGCGCGGAGCTCATTTTGCAAAAGAATCTGCGCCTCAGACACCCTCGTCCGAAGCTTCTTCGTCGCGAGATGACACTGACGACATGGGCTCGTCGGACTACTCCACGGTTGGTCGTTCCGCCGGGCTTATGACCATCCTGACTATCGTGTCTCGCGTCACCGGTTTTATCCGCACGTGGGCAATGGCGGCCGCTATCGGCATGTCGCTACTCTCGTCCTCCTATCAGGTCGCCAACAACCTGCCCAATATGCTCTACGAACTCGTGATGGGTGGCATGCTCGTGACGGCGTTTTTGCCCGTGTACATGGGCGTGAGGCGTGAGCAGGGTCGCGAGGCCTCGAACGAGTACGTGGGCAACCTGCTCGGCATTCTGCTTTTGGTGCTGGGTGGCATTTCGTTGCTGGGGACCGTGTTCGCCCCGGGCTTTATTTGGACACAATCGTTCCTTTCGGGTGACGGCGGCAGCATGGATACCGCTGCGTTCATGTTCCGTTTCTTTGCCATCCAGATTCTGTTTTATGGTTTGGGCTCGGTGTTCTCGGGCGTTCTCAACGCACACCGCGACTACTTCTGGTCGACGTTTGCCCCGGTCCTCAACAATGTGATCGTCATTGCGAGCTTTATGGGTTTTGTGCCCGTGTCCGCACAGTTTGGCGAACGTGCCGGCATCATCTTGATTGCGGCCGGTACGACCCTCGGTGTCTTTGTTCAGATGGCATGTCAGATCCCCGCGCTTGGCAAGCACGGCGTGCATCCCCATATCCATATCGACTTTAAGGACCCCGCACTGCGCCAGACGATTGCGCTCGGTATCCCGACGCTGCTCGCCACGGTGTGCATGTTTGTCTCGACTTCTATCACCAACGCTGCCGCGCTGGTGGTCCAGCCCGAGACTGGTCCTTCCGTCATCGCCTATGCGCGCCTGTGGTACACGCTGCCCTACGCGCTGATTGCCGCCTCGCTTTCGACGGCGCTCTATACCGAGCTCTCTCACGACGCGCAGGAGAAGGATTACGACAGCGTTCGCACGGGCATTTCGCGTGGCGTCGCCCAGATGCTGTTCTTCCTGATTCCGTTCGCGCTGTACCTGATTGTCTTCGCGCGTCCGCTCAACATGATTTACTGTGCCGGCAAGTTTGATGAGTCCGGCGTGGCGCTGGTGTCCGAGTTCCTTGTCTACCTGGCGTTCTCGCTGCCGCTCTACGGCGTGGTCGTGTTGATGCAGAAGAGCTTCTCTGCCTTGCTCGACATGAAGCCCTATAGCCGCTATTGCCTGTATTCCGCCATCGGCCAGGCCGGCTCGGTTCTGCTGTTTGGCGTTGTGCTGGGCTTCGGTATGCCGGCAATCGCGCTTTCGTATGTCGTCGACTACGTGATCTTGGTCGGTTGCTCGCTGTGGTGGCTGCGTCGTCGTCTGCGTGGCCTTCAGGTCAAATCTATCCTGCATGGCGGTTTCTTTGGCCTTTTGCTCGGTGGCCTGGGCGCTGCCGCAGGCGCCGGCGTCATGTGGGCGCTTGAGCACTTTGTCGGGGCACTTGGCGGCTCGATTCTGATTACTCTTGGTTACGTTTGCGTTGCGGGTGTCGTCTCGCTTGCTGTTACCTTTGGCCTTGCCGTCGTCCTTAAGATGCCCGAGGTCTCGGCGCTGCTTCGTCGCAAGTAGGTGCGTGTGGCCGGTCACGACAACATTCCAACACTCGCCGAGCAGGTTTCGCGCGTTCCCACGCAGCCCGGATGTTACCTTTGGAAAGATGCCAAGGGCGATGTCATCTACGTTGGCAAGGCGAAAAACCTGCGTTCCCGTATGCGCCAGTACGTGACGCTGCAGGATGAGCGCCAAAAAATACCGCTCATGATGCAACTGGTTGCGAGCTTTGACTACATCGTTGTCGAAACCGAGCATGAGGCGCTTGTACTCGAGCGCAACCTGATCGGCCAGTACCATCCGTACTTTAACGTCGACCTCAAGGATGACAAGAGCTACCCCTTTATCGCCATTACAAAGGGCGACCTGTATCCCGCTATCAAATATACGCGCGAGCGCCATAAGCCGGGAACGCGCTATTTTGGACCCTATACCGATAGCCGTGCGGCACGTGAGACGATAGATACGCTGCGCAAGGTTATCCCCATCTGCTCCGCATCCTGTGCGGAGTGGCGTCGCTGCCGCCGCATCGTCGAATCTCATAAGGGCGAAGAAGACATCGTCAATATGATTTGCGCGCAAAACGGACGCCCCTGTTTTGACTATCATGTCGGTCGTGGCCCGGGCGCATGCGTCGGCGCGATTTCTCCTGCGGATTATGCCAAGAACGTCAAACGTGTCGAACGTTTTTTGTCTGGCCATCGCAAGGACGTCGTCGACGAGCTGACATTCGAGATGACGGAGGCCGCCGAGGCGCTCGATTTTGAGCGCGCCGCCCGTGTCAAGCGCCGCCTGGACGTCATTAGGGGTCTGGACGATCGCCAACAGGTTGTCTTTCCATCGAGCGT
>CAUCCR010000099.1:0-6633 GCA_958441355.1 uncultured Collinsella sp.
TAGGCACGGACGCTCGCCGGCACGGCTTCCATACCGTACTCCTTGGCATCGAGCACCATCAGCGTATCGGTATGCGTCTTAAGGAACGCCAGGGCGCGCTCGTCCATAGCACGGCACTCGCTGGAGCCCATCTGCAGGAAGTAAAAAACGCCATCCTGAGTAGCCTCGAAGGGGCCATGGAAGTACTCGGCAGAGTGGATGTAGCTGCAGTGCTGCCACTGCATCTCCATAAGAGAGCAGATAGCGAAACCGTAGGTCTGGCTAAAGTTGGGACCGCTGCCCAGAATGTAGAAGAACTCGTGCTCCTGGCAAAGCTTGGCAAAGCGATCGCCCAGCTCGGCATTTACCTTCTCGCGTGCCGGGGGAAGAATCTTATCCATCTCGGCGATACCGGCATACATATCGGCAAGATCAGCGTAACCCTCCTGCTGATCGAGCAGCTCTGCCGCAAGCGACAGCGAAATGCCAGCGGGGACCTCGGCCTGCGGCACGCCCTCGCCCCACGGGTAGACCCACGTGGTCCATTTACCGGTGTCGATCTTAGATCCAGCGTTGTCGGTCTGGGCGATCACCGTAGCGCCGGCAGCAAGGGCAATCTCGCAGCCCTCGACGACCTCAGGGGTGTTGCCACTGTGGCTACAAGCGATGACCAGGGACTTCTCGCCCAGACGACGCGGACGCATGATATCGAACTCGCGAGCCGTATAGATATACGAAGTGAAGGTGGTTGCCTCGCGCTGCAGAAGCTCATGGGCCGGGATCAAATCGATCATGGAGCCACCGCAAGCAATCCAGTAGACGCTGTCGAACTTGCCCTTCTCGGCAATTGCCTCTTTGATCAGATTGTGTGCGTTCATATCCAGTTCCTTTCTTGTTTGGCCGCAATCAATGACGTTGGCTGCGTGGCCGATAGTTGTTTTAGTCAATCAGATATTTCTCGAATGCGGCCATGTTCTTGGCATCTGCCGCCGCCGGATCATCGTAGTAACGACCGTCCGTGATTTCCTGGCCCAGCATGCCGTCGAAACCATGGGCGTTGAGCGTGGCGACGAAGGCGTCCATATCGTGCTTGCCATCGCCCCACACCAGATGGCCATACGGGTCACCGTCGATAAAGTGCATCTCGTGAATTGCCCCATCACCAAAGGCGGCAAACCAGTCCTCGAGCGTCTCGCCTGCAACGCCCATCGCGGTTGTATCAACCATGGGCTGTAAGTACGGGCTCGCGACCTCGTCAATCATGCGCTTCGCATCGGAAACCGTCGTCACAAGGTTGCTCTCCTCGGGACGCAGGCTTTCCATCGTAAGCACCAGACCGTGCTCGCCGGCATACTCCGCCAGAATGGACAAGTGCTCGCGGCTGCGCTTCCAGGCTTCCTCGCGGTCCTCGTCCCAGTCGCCCCAGCCCGAGTTGATGGACATGCGGTCGCACCCAAGTACCTCGGCAAGCTCAATGCCGTGCTTAAAGTACGCCAAGCTGCGCTGTTCATGCAGCGGTTTGCGTGCGCAGTACTGCCAAGGATAGACAACATTCTCGGGGCACAGAGTACGATACCTAAGCCCACGGTCTGCAGCCTTTTTCGCCAGGACCTCAGCCTCAAAGTAGCCCGTGTGGTCGAGCGTCACATGCGGCTCCGCACACCACAGCTCAATGGACTCAAAGCCCAAACGCTGCTGCACATCAAGGAAGTAATCGAGCGACCACATGATGTAGTGGATATTCATGCCCGCAATCTGTTCGCGGTGCAGCGTCGGTTTGGATTCAGACATCTTATGCCTCCTTATTTCGATCGAACACGATTTGTCCGTCCGACATCGTCATGTCAACCGCAAGATCGCGTGCGTCGCGATAATCGAGGTCGAACACATCCCGATCGAGCACGCAGATATCGGCAAGCTTGCCAACCTCGAGCGTACCCAGCTCGTCTTCGCGCATCAGGTCGTACGCGCCCCCGGCAGTCCAAGCGCGCAAGAGCTCGACAAGCGTCAGCGTGTTGACCTCATTCACGGGCAGTCCGTCGGCGAAGAATCCGCCGCACGCGCTGTAGATTGACTCGCCCAGGCTCGGAATCAGCAGCGGCAGATCCGTGCCGCAGCACACTGTGCATCCGGAATCTTCCATGCCGCGGCGATTCCAGCTGTGCAAAAGTCGCGTCTCGCCAATTTGTCGACGCATCATCGACAGGCAATCCTCGCGCCGGTCCAGCGTCAGAATCTGCGGATAGACCTCGCAAATTCCACCTAACTTGCCAAGCTCGACAAGATCGGTCGGGTCAGAGTTCTCGAGATCGGTAATCGCATGGCGGCGAAGCATCCGTCCATGCTCGTCTCGAGGCAGCGAGGCATAGAGCGCCACGGTGCGACGAACGGCGCCATCGCCCTGGCAATGCAAGGAATATCGGAAACCGTCAGCATCAATTGCACGCAGCTCGTTCTCAATCAGATCCCACTCTGGCTCCTCGACGACCGTCTTGCCGGCAGCGCCCGCATCGGCCGTGTCCTCATAGGGATCAATCATCTCGGCAAGCCCCGCCCATACGCCGCGATCGGTCATACGGTTGAAGCCAGAAAAACGAACGAACGGTCCCCGGAAGCGCTCTCGCGCCTCGCGGGCATATGCCAGATTTGCACCGGCACCCACCGGCTGCGACATCATAGAGACGCGAACCGTCAGCTCACCAGATTCCTCACGGCGAGCCATTTCGTCGGCAAAGCCGTAGTAGTCATCAAACGCCATCTCCTTGATGGCGGTAACGCCGCGCTCGTTAAGCATGCTCATGTAGTCCGAATACCCGGCACGCACCTCGGGCAGCGCAAGGAAATCGCTCATCATGCGCCAGATCTTCTCGGCATAGCACGCTTGGGGTGTAAAGCCATATCGCGCACTGGCGGCAGCATTGAGAACGCAGGTCTCCGCGCCCGGCGTAAAGCAGACGACGGGGATATCGCCAAAACAATCGTCAAACACAGCTGCCGTATTTGCGTTCTCGACATCCGATGCCAACGTTTCGGGTAGGTTGTGGCCAAAAGCCGCCGCGCAATCCAGATGATCTTCTTTCCATGCACGCAAGAGCGACACGGCCTCTTTGGCATCAGCGATGCCGGACAGATCAGACCCCAACGTCCGCAGCGCCCAACCTGTATAGAAGGTATGCACATCGATCAGGCCAGGCATGACAGTGCGGTCGCCCAGGTCAACTACCTCATCCGCCTGGGTCAAATACGAAGCTACCTCACACTTGGTGCCAACAGCCTCAATTCGATTTCCACGGACCGCTACGAAACCTTCAAACGGCAGGTCCCCCGTACCGGTAAAGACGCTCTTAGTCGTCAGGACCGTCAAACGATCAGACATCACAACCACCTACACCGGAAGCATGCCGGAAATGGCAGTAATGACCAAGCCAAACACGACCATGAAGATGAAGAACTTCCAAATGGTCTTCCACCATTGGCCAAACGAAATCTTAGCCACGGCAAGGCCGGCGACCGTCATACCCGCCACGGGGCTGATGGTGTTGATGGTCTGGTTGGCAAACTGGAGCGCGGTGACGGCCGCCTCGGGATTGAGGCCCATGAGCTCGGTCAGGGGGCCCATAACGGGCATGGTGAGCGCCGCCAGGCCAGAACTCGAGGGAACCAGCAAAGAGAGCAGGCCAAGGACGACATACATAAACGTGGTGTAGACGGCGGCGGGTGCACCGGCGAGCGCGGTAGCGAGCGCCTGGAGGATGGTGTCGATGATCATGCCGCCCTCGGCGATGACCAGAATACCGCGAGCGATACCGATAACGACGGCAGCGTACGCAAAGTCGGCGAGACCCTTAACGAACTCCTCTGCGATCGTCTGCTGGTCAAGGCCGCCCAGGATACCGGCAAGCAAGCCCATGCCAAGGAACACGGCGGAAATCTGATTCATGTACCAGCCCTGGGTAACAAGACCCCAGACGATAATGCCCATACCGCAAGCAAAATCGATAAGCACGAGCTTCTGACGGATAGTGAACTCTTCCTCGATGGAGGCATCGGTCACGGAAAATTCAATACGCTTGAGCTTATCGTCCTCGTACACAATGGACGACTCGGGGTTTTTCTTGACGCGCATGGCGTAGCGCATGGCCCATGCGATACCGACGGCAGTGAAGATGACCCAAGAAACGGCACGCAGCCACAGTTGCGGATTACCCTCGATGCCAATGATGCCTTGGGCGATCAAAACATTAAACGGGTCGATGGTCGAAGCACAATATCCCAGGTTAGGACCAAGGAAGCAGATGATGAATGCCGTCATCGAGTCATAACCGATACCCATCATGATGGGAATGAAGATGGCATAGAACGGCAGGGCTTCCTCAGACATACCAAACGTAGTGCCGCAAATGGACAGCAATGTCATCGTGATGGGAATGATGAGGATGTCCTTGTTCTTGAGCTTTTTAATCACACGGCTCATGCCGGCATTCAAAGCGTTGGTCTTGGTGATGATCGCGAACGATCCGCCAATCAATAAGACGAACGCAACGACGTCGGCAGCCTCTTGGATACCCTTGGTGGGCGCTTGCAGAACCGCGAAGATATCCTGGCCCAGATTGATGGTCTCGCCGGTCTCGGAATCGGTGTAGTTCTTATCGACCTGTTCATAGGTTCCAGCAACGGCGACTTCACGCTCGCCCGCCGCTGTCGAAATCGTCTTGCGCTGATACTGACCAGAGGGAACGATCCAAGTCAGGACCGCAAAGACAACGATCAGCAAGAACATAATCGTATAGACATGCGGTAATTTGAACTTAAAACGTCTGTTTGTCTTCTTCGCCTTCGTATCTGACATAGATACCTCCAAAGAACTCGAGACTGCATCGCATCTCGCTTCAACGTTTGCACAATGCAAACGTTCTATGACGTCCCATAGATTACCAGCAGCTTTTTCCTTCATCAAGATAATTTCAAACTGATTGCCGCAACGCGGTTGAACGGTCGCGTTTGCGCCGTGAACGGTATGGAAACGCCCGGTGAGATGATCCACCGGGCGCTTCCATTCGCAATGTCCTAGATGTCAAAAACGTAGTGAGACCCAACGATCCGCTGACGACCGATGATAAACGGCCGCCGCTGCTCATCAAAAAAGAAGGCTTCCATATAAAACAAGGGTTCGCCAACGGGAACTGCCAACAGCCGAGCGACCTCGGGCGACGCGCACGCGATCTCGAGTGTGCACGGGTCGGTAAACGCGGGCGTACGGCCCGTCCGGTTACGCACGAACTCAAAAATGGATTGGTTAGATAGAGGTGCCGTTGATAGATAGGCGTTGTCCTCGTAAACGTATATGTTGTTCTCGAGCATGACGGGGACTCCATCGGCAGTGCGCACGCGCTCAACGCAAATCAAGTCAGTTCCAACGGGAACACCAAAGAACTGTGCTTCGGTGGAATCCGCCGGCAGTATCTTTCTCGAAATGACACACGCTCCCGGTTCCATTCCGTTAACGCGGCATGCGTCCGAAAAACTCTGAACGTCATCCTTCTGGCGAATCTTGCGCTTGAGCTTGGGAGCATTGACAAACGTGCCTTTCCCCTGTCGCTTCGTTAGATAGCCCTGCTGGACGAGCTCCTCAATAGCGCGTCGCACGGTAACGCGACCAACTTTATAGCTCTCAGCCAATTCGAATTCGTTGGGTATCCGCGCGCCTGCCTTGTAGGCGCCGGAGTTGATTTCGTTTTTAATGATATCAATGACCTGTTGGTACAGCGGTATCGCTGCTTTACCGTCAGTTGGCCCTTCAGTCGGTGGCATATACCCTCTCCCAGCACAATTAATTCTAATGCGGGCTTAAGGGCATCCAACAAGCCCTTAAGCCCGCATTAGCTTAAAGTATGCTAGGTGTCGCACCAAAATGTTGGCTATTTACTCATCAGACCCGAAAAACGCGCAACTACCGCGCTCCTAAGAAAGCGTGAGCAGCTCCGGCAGCTGGTCGATAATCTTGTCCGCGGCATCCTGGCTAAAGCCAAAACGCTCCTCGCGCTTGGCAATAACTGTCAGGCCGGCTCGCTTGCCAGCGGTGATGCCAGGCACCGAATCCTCAACGCAGCAGCAGCGATTCGCGGGCAGCCCCAGCAGATCCAGCGCATGCAAGTAGATGTCGGGCTCGGGCTTGCTCTCCTTAAACTGCTCGCCGCTCACCACATACTCAAAGGCATCCGACAGCCCGCACGCATTGAGCACTTCCTCGATGCTATTCATGGGAGACGAGCTGGCAAGCGCCACGCGAACGCCGCGGCGCGGCAGCTCTCGAATCGTCTCCACGGCGCCCGGGTTGATCAAAGCCTGATAGTCGCGCGGACGCTTATGCGCCCACTCGTCCCAACGGGCCAACGCTTCCTCGCCAGTGAAATGCCCCTTACCGGCGCGCTCAAACCAATCGACCAGCATACGCAGGAAGAACTGATGCGAGGTACCGACCTGCCCATTCAACTCCTCTTGAGTCAGATTAAGCCCAAGCTCTTTGGCAAACGCGGCAGTCTCGCCCAGGTAGTAATACTCGGTATCGACAATGACGCCGTCCATGTCAAAGATAACGGCGTCGAACGGAAACGCGGACACGGCACCCTCCCTAACAAAAGGGCGCCCGCAAGC
>CAUCCR010000100.1:0-6401 GCA_958441355.1 uncultured Collinsella sp.
GGTACCTGTGAGCTTAGGTAATAGGAGTCGTCGGAGCACACGGCTTGTCCGTCTGCATAACGGATGCGTTTGGCGCGTGTGAGCTCACAGCCTTCGGGAAACCCGGTAATCTTGGAGAGCGCCTTGCTGCAGATGAGGAGCTCAAAGACGGTGGTGACAGTCTTGAGCTCAAAGCCTCGGTTGACCGCGATTTCCTTAAAGGTCTCGAGTCCGCCGCCACCACGACTCTTCTCGTCACTGATGTTGCGAATGACGCGCATGCCTTTGCCTTGCTGGGGGAGCACGTAACCATCTGCCGCAAGCATCGAGATGGCGCGACGGACCGTCATGCGCGAACAGTCAAACAGCTGCGTGAGCTCAGTCTCCGAAGGCAGATAACTCTGATAGGCGTATGTGCCGTCGTCAATCGACTGCTTCACGTTGTCATAAATAGTTTGGAAGATGGCTCGCGCCATGACGGTCTCCTAGAGCTGGGTACGTGAACGACGGATGAGGGCCGCCCGCGCAGGTGTCAATCGATTTACTTGCTGGGGTCGATTATATATTTGCCCATGGCACGCAGGGCCGGGTCTGACAGGATGGCGCCGAGTTCGTCGAGGGAGGCTACCTTTGCGACCATCGAAGAAACGTCGATCCTGCCCGAGTCGATGAGCTCGAGCGCACGACGCTGCGTATAAGGGTTAATGTAGGATGAAGTAAGCACAAGCTCCTTCTGGAAGACCTCGAAGGGCTTGACGGTGATTGTCTCATCGGGCTTGGTGAGGCCGAACATCATGACCGTAGCCTTGTGGCCGGCGATCTGGATGGCCTGCTCGATGGTGACGGGCTTGCCAACACACTCGATAACGACATCGACGTTGCCGACGCCCTCCTGCTTCAGGCGGGCCGGGACGTCCTCGTGGATGGAATCAATCGCCAGGTCGGCGCCGAGTTTGAGCGCAACCTCGCGCTTGCCTTCGACGGGCTCGAGCAAGACAACCTTGGTGGCGCCGGCGTTTTTAGCAAGCTGCATCATGAGCAGACCGATCATGCCACCGCCGATAACGACAACTGTGCTGCCGGGCTTGATGTTGCACATATCGATGCCGTGCAGGCAGCAGGCGACGGGCTCGGTCATGGCGCCCTGCTCGAAGCTGGTGTGATCGCCCAACTTGTAGACTTGCTGCATATCGACGGAGCAGTACTCGGCAAAACCGCCGTTAACGGTGGTGCCGTAACCGGTCATATGCTCGCAGTAGTGGTTGATTCCGTCGCGGCAGGGTTCGCAGCAGCCGCAGGGATGGTTTGGGTCGATGCACACGCGATCGCCCGGTTTAAAGCCGGCGACGTCGCTGCCCACGGCCTCGACAACGCCCGCAAACTCATGACCAAGGATCGTGGGCGGGGTAACGTCGGCCGCACCCTTGTCGCCTTCATAGATATGAACGTCGGTACCGCAGACGCCGCAAGCTTTGACGTTGATCAGAACGTCGCGCCTGCCCACGGCCGGCTTTGCCGATTCCTCGACTCTGAGGTCGTGCTTTCCATAGAAGACCGCGCTTTTCATGGTGACTCCTTAACGTGGCGGTGAATGTTGTAATGAAGTATAGGCATGTATATAGATATAGACAAGCACATCTAGACAAGTAGAAAAGAAATTTAAAATGCAGCCATCAGTTATGTCAGATTTAGCAGGCGAAATACTGGACATATACCGTTTACGGCCAATAATCAACCGTTTACCAACCGTAGTCTATATGCTAACTTGTCTAGATAAGTGATGTGATAAAACGTAAGTGCAAGAAGTCAGGGACACGGGCCCACCCGTCCTATTGCACGAGGTACACGCAAACGGCGCGTCTGCGGTCTCGAGTGAAGCCAAAACCGCAGTCGCTCCGAATGAAGAGAGGGGGATTCCCCGTCATGATGCAAAAGATACAACGTTTCGGCGGTGCAATGTACACGCCTGCAATTCTTTTCGCATTTTCCGGAATCGTCGTCGGCCTGGGTACGTTGTTTACCACCGAGGCGATCTTTGGCGAGATGGCCACTGCGGGTCATCTTTGGTTTGATTGCTGGAATGTGCTGCTCCAGGGTGGTTGGACGCTCTTTAACCAGATGCCGTTGCTGTTTTGCGTAGCGTTGCCAATCTCGCTCGCGAACAAGCAGAACGCTCGCTGCTGCATGGAGGCTTTGGCCATCTACCTTACCTTCAACTACTTTGTAAGCACAATCTTGGGGCAGTGGGGCCCTGTCTTTGGGGTCGACTACTCTGTCGAGGCGGGCAGCGGTACTGGTCTTGCCACTATCGCAAGCATCAAAACGCTTGATATGGGCATCATGGGCGCGCTCATTATCTCTGGTATCGCCACGATGCTGCATAATAAGTTCTTCGACACCGAGCTCCCCGAGTGGTTGGGCGTGTTCTCGGGTTCCGTGTTCATCTATATGATCGGTTTCTTCGTTATGGTTCCGGTCGCTCTTATCGCCTGCCTGGTGTGGCCGCATGTTCAGGCTGCTATCTCTGCCTTCCAGGGATTCATCCTTTCCGCCGGTACGTTTGGCGTGGGTGTCTTTGCTTTCTTCGAGCGCGTGCTGATCCCTACAGGCCTTCACCACTTTATCTATACGCCGTTCTATTACGACAACGCGGCGGTTAACGGCGGCATCTTTGCTGCTTGGGCCAACATCCTGCCCCAATTGGCTGCCGATCCGAGCATTGCTCTTAAGGATGCCGCACCCTGGGCTGCCTATACCTGCCCTGGTTGGACTAAGGTCTTCGGCTCGCTTGGCGTCGCCATTGCGTTTTATATGACCGCCAAACCCGAGCGCAAGCAGCGCGTCAAGGCTCTGCTGATCCCGGTCACCCTTACCGCTATGCTTTGCGGCATCACCGAGCCGCTTGACTTCACCTTCCTGTTCATCGCGCCCGGCCTGTTCGTCGTCCACTGCGTGCTCGGGGCGCTTGGCTGCATGGCTCAAAACCTCCTTGGCGTCGTGGGCATCTTCGACGGCGGCATCATCTCGATGCTCTCGTGGGACTGGCTGCCCCTTTGGGCCGCACACGGTCTGCAGTACACCATCTCCATCCTTGTCGGTCTGTGCTTTACCGCCCTTTGGGTCGTGGTCTTCCGTTTCCTGATCGTCAAGTTCGACTTTAAGACCCCCGGTCGCGAGGATGACGACGTCGAGGTCGAGCTCAAGTCCAAGGCCGACTACAAGCAAAAGCAGAGCGGTGCTGCTGCTGGCAAATCGGTCGCCCAGAGTAAAGATGATGAGCGCTTGGTGCTTGCCGAGAAAATCCTCGATCTGCTCGGTGGCGCGGATAACATCATCGATGTAACTAACTGCGCTACCCGTCTGCGCGTTAACGTCAAGGACAAGAGCGTCGTTGCACCCGAGGCTTCCTTCAAGGCGATCGGTACGCATGGCTTGGTGGTCCAAGGTCAGTCAATCCAGGTCATCATCGGCCTTACCGTCCCGCAGGTTCGCGAGAAGTTCGAGAGTCTTCTGAAGTTCGAGAGTCTTCTGTAAACCATCGTCCATCGAAAAAAATCGGCCTTGCAGAGCCGGTATGCACCGCAAGGCCGATTCTAGAGATAAAAAACTCCACTTCTAGGTAACAATTCCAAACCGTACAGGCCGCGTGCGGGGATGGATTGAGCAAGCGGCCAGAATGAGGAGGACATCATGTCCAAGAAAAACTATGCCGTGACCATTGCCGGCGGTGGCTCTACCTTCACTCCGGGCATTGCCCTGATGCTGCTTGAGGAGCGCGACCGCTTCCCGGTCAACAAGGTGACCTTCTACGACAACAACGCCGAGCGCCAGGAGATCGTGGCAAAGGCCTGCGAGATTTACTTCCACGAGAACGCTCCCGAGGTTGAGTTTAGCTACACCACCGATCCCGAGACCGCATTCACCGGGACCGACTTCGTACTTGCTCACATCCGCGTCGGCCTGTACGCCATGCGCGAGCTCGACGAGAAGATTCCTCTCAAGTACGGCTGCGTTGGCCAAGAGACCTGCGGTGCCGGCGGTATCGCCTACGGCATGCGCTCCATCGGCGGCGTCATCGAGATCCTCGACTACATGGAGAAGTACAGCCCCAACGCCTGGATGCTCAACTACTCCAACCCCGCGGCCATCGTCGCCGAGGCCTGCCGCGTGCTGCGCCCCAACAGCCGCATCATCAACATCTGCGACATGCCGATCGACCTTATGGATAAGATGAGCCGTATGTGCGGCATCAAGGATCGTCGCGAGCTGCAGTATAGCTACTACGGCCTCAACCACTTTGGTTGGTGGAGCAAAATCTACGACAAGGAGGGCAACGACCTCATGCCGCAGATTAAGGAGCACATGGCTAAGAACGGCTACCTGGACGGCATCGAGCACGAGGCCGGTAAGGAGCAGCATGTCGAGGAGAGCTGGATTCACACCTTCGGCAAGGCCAAGGATGTCTATGCTGTCGATCCCGAGACGATTCCCAACACCTACCTCAAGTATTACCTGTACCCGGACTATGTCGTCGAGACGTCTGACCCCAACTACACTCGCGCCAATGAGGTTATGGACGGCCGCGAGAAGAAGGTCTTTGGCGCTTGCCGCGATATCATTGCCAAGGGTACGGCCAAGGACGGCGGCTTTGAGCCAGATGTACATGCCAACTACATCGTCGACCTTGCCTGCGCACTGGCCGAGAACACGCTCGAGCGCTTCCTGCTGATCGTCCCCAACGATGGCGCTGTGCCCAACTTCGACCCGACGGCCATGGTCGAGGTGCCTTGCATCGTCGGTTCCAACGGCTTTGAGAAGATCTGCCAGGGCCCGATTCCGCAGTTCCAGAAGGGCCTGATGGAGCAGCAGGTTTCCGTCGAGAAGCTCGTTGTCCAGGCTTGGGTCGAGGGCAGCTATCAGAAGCTCTGGCAGGCGCTCACGCTCTCCAAGACCATTCCTTCAGCAAGCGTTGCTAAGCAGATCCTGGATGAGCTCATCGAGGCCAACAAGGATTTCTGGCCCGAGCTTAAGTAAGGACTACTGTCTCGAACCCTCACGCATCTCTGCTTCATTTGCGCCGCCGCGGTGTCCGGATTCGCCCGGATGCTGCGGCGGCGCTATACTTATGAAGTTTGAAGTACCTGTACCAAAAGGAGCTGTCGTGTCCCTTTCCATCGGTATCGTGGGCCTGCCCAATGTGGGCAAGTCGACGTTGTTCACCGCGCTTACCAAAAAGACCGGCCTTGCCGCCAACTACCCGTTCGCCACGATTGACCCCAACGTGGGTATCGTCGACGTGCCCGATAGCCGCCTGCAAAAGCTCGCCGACATCGTCAACCCGGGCCGCATTGTGCCGGCTACGGTCGAGTTTGTCGACATCGCGGGCCTGGTGAAGGGTGCCAACGAGGGCGAGGGCCTGGGCAACCAGTTCTTGGCAAACATCCGCGAGACCGACGCCATCTGCGAGGTCGTGCGCTACTTTAAGGATCCCAACGTCATGCGTGAGGTGGGCCGCACGGGCGAGTTCGTCGATCCCGCCGGCGATGCCGACACCATCATGACCGAGCTCATCCTGGCAGACATGGGCACGCTCGAGAAGCAGCTGCCCAAGCTCGAGAAGGAGGCCAAGCGCGACAAGGAGCTCATGCCCAAGTTCGAGGTGGCCAAGCGCCTGCTTGCCTGGCTCAACGAGGGCAAGCGCGCCGCGTCCATGGAGATGACCGACGAGGAGCGCGCCGCCGCCAAGGGCCTGTTCCTGCTCACCATGAAGCCCATCCTGTATGTGGCCAACGTAGACGAGGATATGCTCAACGAGGACCTGGCGCCCATCGACGGCGTCAAGCCGCTGCCGATCTGCGCCAAGATAGAGGCCGAGCTTTCTGAGCTCGATCCCGAGGATGCGGCCGACTACCTGGAGAGCTTGGGCCTGGAACAGCCCGGTCTGGACGTGCTCGCACAGGCCGCTTACAAGCTGCTCGGCCTGCAGTCGTTCTTTACGGCCGGTGAGATGGAGGTCAAGGCCTGGACGGTGCGCCAGGGTGCGACCGCCCCGCAGGCCGCCGGCGTCATCCACACCGACTTTGAGCGCGGCTTTATTAAGGCCGAGGTCATTGGCTACGACGACTACATCGAGCTCGGTGGCGAGCAGGGCGCCAAGGCTGCCGGCAAGCTGCGTATTGAGGGCAAGGACTATGTCATGGCCGATGGCGACGTCGTGCACTTCCGCTTTAACGTGTAAGGACGACGCATATGTTTAAATATGGCAAAAAAGCTGGCTACATGGGTATTGCGCTGCTCGTACTCGCGGTGATTCCGCTGGTGGTTGCAGCGTGTGTTATCCCCAACATTGGCCCCGAGGTGGCAACGAAGTTTAACGCCGCCGGCGAGGTGACGCGCTGGGGCAAGAGCTACGAGCTGCTGGC
>CAUCCR010000101.1:0-6369 GCA_958441355.1 uncultured Collinsella sp.
GAGATCCCGCCAGCCGAGGTGGTCGAGCAGATATGTCTTCTCGCCCCCGTCGCTCATGCAGCGCGGGGGCTTTCTTTTTGGACATGCCCCCGTCACGTCCTTGTGGCGGACCGTGCCCGGAAAGAATTCGAGGAGGTGTAATTCATGCCCCAGCAGTACAAAATCGACAAGGTTGCAGAGATCGAGTCCCGTATCGCCGAGAACGCCGGTCTGTTCGTCGTCAACTACAACGGTCTGACGGTTAAGCAGGCTCAGGAGCTGCGTCATCAGCTTCGCGAGTGCGGCGCCGAGATGAAGGTCTACAAGAACAACCTGGTCAAGATCGCTCTCAAGAACCAGGAGCAGCCCGAGCTCGACGAGATCCTCGCCGGCCCCGTCGCTTATGTGTTCTACGAGTCCGAGCCGGTCGAGGCCGCTAAGGCCCTTAAGGACTTCTCCGCTCAGTCCAAGGGCGTCCTTGAGATCAAGGGCGGTATCTCCGACGGCAAGGCCGTTTCCGCTGATGATGTTAAGGCTATCGCCGAGCTGCCCACCAAGGATCAGCTTCTCGGCCAGATCGCCGGTCTCATCTCCGGCTTCGCTCGCGACATCGCTGTCTGCGTCAACGGCGTTTCCTCTGGTCTCGCTCGTTCGATCCAGCAGGTCTCCGAGCAGAAGGCAGCCTAGTTGCTGTTTTCACCCGCGGCGGCAACGCCGCACCCTTGGCGCATTCGCGCCGTGTTTTAACTGATCTCCGTGCACAGACACGGAAACCGAAAGGACTTAGAAATGGCTAAGCTTACCACCGATGAGATCATCGATGCTCTTAAGGAAATGACCCTTCTCGAGGCTTCCGAGCTCGTCAAGGCTATCGAGGACACCTTCGGCGTTTCCGCCGCTGCTCCTGCCGCTGTTGTCGCCGCTCCCGCTGCTGGCGCTGCTGAGGCCGAGGAGAAGACCGAGTTTGACGTCGTGCTCGAGGGCTTCGGCGACAACAAGATCCAGGTCATCAAGGCCGTCCGTGAGCTCACCAACCTTGGCCTGAAGGAGGCCAAGGAGGTCGTCGAGGGCGCTCCCAAGGCTGTTCTCGAGGGTGCCAAGAAGGAGGACGCCGAGGCTGCCAAGGAGAAGCTCGAGGCTGCTGGCGCTGCTGTCACCCTCAAGTAATCAGGCTTTCTCGCCAGATTTCTTTGCAGACGGGGCTCGCTATGCGAGCCCCGTCTTTTTTGTTTTTCGGTCCCTCGACATCGGTAGCTCAAACTGCCATGTTCTGTGATTTGCGTCGTATCGGGCGCCCTGCCGTTGGGCAATAAAATTGCACCATTCGAGCAATAATTTGCGTTGACCTGCTGAAGAATTGTCTCTGCCTTGTAGCGACATATAGTTCCAGCGGTAAGATGCTTGGGTATCGCAATTTGGTCTGCGGCTGTGTGCCGCACGCATGGGGCGCTTTTGCGCCTGCGAAAGGATCTTTGAATAACATGAAGGCAATCATCCCCGCCGCCGGTCTTGGCACGCGTTTTCTACCTGGCACCAAGTGCACGCCCAAAGAGATGCTGCCGGTGCTCGACAAGCCCGTCATTCAGTACGTCGTCGAGGAGGCGCTCGAGCCCGAGGAAGTCGACGACGCCATCATCGTTACTTCTCCCGGTAAGCCTGAGCTACTGAACTACTTCCAGCCCGATCGCTCGCTCGAGAACCTGCTGCGCGAGCGCGGCAAGAACGCCTATGCCGATGCCGTCGCCCACGCTGGCGGTATGCCGGTCGACTTCCGTTATCAGTACGAGCCCAAGGGCCTCGGCCATGCTATCCGCTCTGCTGCCGACGCCGTGGCAGGGGAGAACTTCCTGGTTCTTCTGGGCGACTACGTTGTGCCTAACCGCGACATCTGCGACAAGATGCTCGCCGTTTCCAAGGAGCACGGTGGCGCTTCGGTTATCGCCGTCGCTGCTTGCTCGCCCGAGGAAGTCAGCCGCTACGGCGTTATCGCCGGTGAGCGCGTCGGTTCGCTCGAGGGTGCCGAGGACGTTGCCGATGCAGAGCCGGGCGCTGTCTGGCGTATCGGCGGTCTGGTCGAGAAGCCCGCTCCCGAGGCGGCTCCGTCCAACCTGTACATCGTCGGTCGCTACTTGCTGAGCCCGCTGGTCATGGACCTGCTGGCAGATCAGCAGGCCGGCAAGGGCGGCGAGATCCAGCTCACCGACGCCATGGCCCGTTCGCTCGACCGTGAGGCCATGTATGCCGTCGTCATCGACCCGCTGTCGGGCTACGACACCGGCACTCCCTCTGGCTGGATGGCCACCAACGCCCTCATGGCTGCAAGCGATCCCCGCTTTGCCGATGCCTTCTGGGACGCCATCGACGAGCGCGGCGGATTGATGCGCAAGTAAACCTTCGGACATCGACATTTACGGGCACGGACCTCGGTTCGCGCCCGTTTTTTTATAAGAGCTGCGATTACTGGCTCTCTGTTCACAGAAAATATATGAACAGATGTTCGATACACATACATCTACCTGCGTGTTTTCTGCCGAAAAACTTTGCTACTCCAAAAACTCAATCGCGTCAAGGCTTTTCTTGCCCAACGGTCGGTACCTGATAAACTATTAGGTTGCGATAACTGGCGAAGCTATGCCTCGCCAACCCACCGAGCATTTCCGTGAAGGAGGAAAAACCTGGTGACCTACGCATACACTGCCACTGAGCGCAAGCGCGTCAGCTTCGGGAAAATCCCGGAGGCCATGGAGCTCCCCAACCTTATCTCTGTTCAAAGGGAATCCTTTGAGCGTTTTAAGGACGAGGGCCTTCGTGAGGCGTTCAAGGAATCCAGCCCCATCCAGAGCCAGAACCATGTTCTCGAGGTTACCTTCGGCGAGCATCAGTTCGGCGATCCTGCGCACACCGTCGAGGAGTGCCGCGAGAAGGACATGACCTATCAGGCTCCGCTTCTGACCGACGTCCGTCTCACCAACAAGGAGACCGGCGAGATCAAGGAGCAGCTCGTCTTTATGGGCGACTTCCCCATGATGACCGATCAGGGCACCTTCATCATCAACGGTACCGAGCGCATCGTCGTCTCGCAGCTCGTCCGTTCCCCGGGCGTGTACTACAGCTCCGAGATGGATTCGGGCAAGCAGATCTACAAGGCACAGATCATCCCGTCCCGCGGTGCCTGGCTCGAGTTTGAGGTCGACAAGCGCGACCAGCTCATGGTCTCCATCGACCGTAAGCGCAAGCAGAGCGCCACGATGTTCCTGCGCGCCCTTGGCATCGCCGTCACCAACGACGACATCATCGAGCTGCTCGGCAACTCCGATGTGATCAAGCGCACCCTGGAGCGCGACACCGCCCTCACTCGCGAGGACGCCCTCATCGAGATCTACCGTCGCCTGCGTCCGGGCGAGCCTCCCACTGTGGACGCTTCCCGCAGCCTGCTCGAGGGCCTGCTCTTTAACCCGCAGCGCTACGATCTGGCCCGCGTCGGTCGCTACAAGGTCAACAAGAAGCTTAACCTCACCACCGAGGAAGAGGTCACGGTGCTCACCGACGAGGATATCGTCGCGACGCTGCGCTACCTGCTGTCCCTCGCTGCCGGCGAGCAGGGCTTCAAGGTCGACGACATCGACCACTTTGGCAACCGCCGCATCCGCACCGTCGGCGAGCTCGTCGCCAACCAGTTCCGTATCGGCATGAGCCGTATGGAGCGCGTCGTCCGTGAGCGCATGAGCTCCCAGGACATCGACGAGATCACCCCGCAGTCGCTCATCAACATCCGTCCGATCGTGGCCTCCATCAAGGAGTTCTTCGGTTCCTCGCAGCTCTCGCAGTTCATGGACCAGGCGAACCCCCTGACCGGTCTGACCCACAAGCGCCGTCTGTCCGCACTCGGCCCTGGCGGTCTTGCCGGCCACAAGTCGGGCTCCAGCCGCCGCACCAACGTGCCGACGGCCGTCCGCGACGTTCACAACTCGCACTACAGCCGCATGTGCCCGATCGAGACCCCCGAAGGCCCCAACATCGGCCTGATCGGCTCACTCGCCCTCTACGCCCGCGTCAACGAGTACGGCTTCATCGAGGCCCCGTTCCGCCGCGTCGAGAACGGCGTTGCCACCGACCAGATCGACTGGATGACCGCTGACGAGGAAGAGAAGCACGTCATCGCGCCGGCCAACACGCCGCTCGATCCCAAGACCAACGAGTTCATCACGACCGATGCCGAGGGCAAGATCGTCCGTCCGCATACCGTGATCGCCCGTACCCGCGACTTCGACGGCTCCTTCGGCGCTCCCGCCGACGTGCCTGTCGAGGACGTCGACTACATGGACGTCTCGCCGCGTCAGATGCTCTCCGTCGCAGCTACGCTGATTCCGTTCCTTGAGCACGACGACGCCAAGCGTACGCTCATGGGCGCCAACATGCAGCGTCAGGCCGTGCCGCTGGTTCACCCCGCCGCTCCCTATGTCGGTACCGGCATGGAGCGTCGCGCCGCCCTGGACTCTGGCGAGGTCACCCTGGCCAAGAACGCCGGCGAGGTCATCTTTGCCGACGCCTCCAAGATTATCGTCAAGCATGCCGGCGGCATGGACGAGTATCACCTGGCCAAGTACCAGCGCTCCAACCAGTCCACCTGCATCAACCACCGTCCGCTCGTGCGCGTCGGTGATACCGTTGAGCAGGGCGAGCCTCTGGCCGACGGTCCTTCGACCGATCATGGTGAGCTCGCACTGGGCCAGAACCTCACCGTGGCATACATGCCGTGGGAAGGCTTTAACTATGAGGACGGTATCGTCGTGTCCGAGCGCCTGGTGGCCGAGGACCTGCTGACGACCATCAACATCACCCGTCACGAGATCGACGCCCGCGACACCAAGCTCGGCCCCGAGGAGATCACCCGCGAGATCCCGAACCTCTCCGAGGACATGCTTGCCAACCTCGACGAGGACGGCATCATCCGCATCGGCGCCGAGGTCGGCCCTGGCGACATCCTGGTCGGCAAGGTCACGCCTAAGGGCGAGAGCGCTCTGACCGCCGAGGAGCGCCTGCTGCGCGCCATCTTCGGTGCCAAGGCTCACGATGTTCGCGACACCTCCCTTAAGATGCCTCATGGCGCTTATGGCCGCGTCATCGACGTCGTCCGCTTTAGCCGCGAGAACGGCGACGACCTGGCCCCCGGCGTCAACGAGCAGGTGCGCGTCTACGTCGCCCAGCGTCGTAAGATCCAGCAGGGCGACAAGATCGCCGGTCGCCACGGCAACAAGGGCGTTATCTGTAACGTTCTGCCGGTCGAGGACATGCCCTACATGGCTGACGGTACCCCGATCGACGTTATCCTCAACCCGCTGGGCGTTCCTTCGCGTATGAACGTCGGCCAGCTGCTCGAGTGCCACCTTGGCTGGGCTGCTGCCTGCGGTTGGGATACCGAGCAGGCCGACTCCGACAAGTACGTCCCCGGTCCGTTCTTCACCGCCACGCCCGTCTTCGACGGCGCCAAGGAGGACGAGATCGCCGAGGTCATTCGTCGTGCCAACAAGAACATGCTCAACAAGGCCACCGCTGCCTTTGGCGATCACATGCGTCCCGAGTTCGTCACCCAGCTTGACGAGCGCGGCAAGACCCGTCTGTTCGACGGCCGCACCGGCGAGGAGTTCCGCGAGCCCATTACCGTTGGTACGTCCTACATCCTCAAGCTCGGCCACATGGTCGACGACAAGATCCACGCCCGTTCGACTGGCCCTTACAGCCTGGTTACCCAGCAGCCTCTGGGCGGCAAGGCCCAGTTCGGCGGCCAGCGCTTCGGCGAGATGGAAGTTTGGGCACTGTACGCTTACGGTGCTTCCAACGTCCTGCAGGAGATCCTGACCGTCAAGTCCGACGATACCGTGGGCCGCGTCAAGACCTACGAGTCCATCGTCAAGGGCGAGAACGTCCCGGTTCCGGGTATCCCCGAGTCCTTCAAGGTTCTCGTCAAGGAGATTCGTTCGCTCGCACTGGACATCGAGCCCATGCACGATGCCGACGAGGACGCCTCCGCCCCTGTGACCGCCGAGGAGACCTCTGCTCTCGACGACCTGGCTGCGCTCGCCGGCGTTGACGCCGACGTCGAGGCCCAGGATGCCGAGACCGCCGAGGCACCCGAGGCTGTCGCCGCCACGACCACTGATAAGGAGTAGTTGACTGTGGCAGATTTCGAAGCTACTGATTTTGACTCGGTAAAGATCTCCCTTGCCTCCGCCGACCAGATCCGTTCCTGGTCGCACGGTGAGGTCAAGAAGCCGGAGACCATCAATTACCGTACCCTCAAGCCCGAGAAGGACGGCCTGTTCTGCGAGAAGATTTTCGGTCCCGCCAAGGACTGGGAGTGCTCCTGCGGCAAGTACAAGGGCATTCGCT
>CAUCCR010000102.1:0-6333 GCA_958441355.1 uncultured Collinsella sp.
TGGGGACGTAGCTCAGTTGGGAGAGCGCTGCCGTCGCATGGCAGAGGCCGAGGGTTCGACTCCCTTCGTCTCCACCCTTGGATTTGATAAGCCGCTGACATTGTGTCGGCGGCTTTTTTTAAAAGAAAGGGCTATACCATGGCCGAGCTTGAGTCCCAACCATTGTCCGACGAGGAGCGCGCTGAGTTGGAAGAGCTCCGCGCTGAGAAGGCCCGCCGCGAGGCTCGGGAAGAGGCCCGTCGCGAGCGTGAGGAGCTGGCTGCCCTGCGCGCCGAGCGTGCGAAGGCCGAGGAAGTCGCCTCGAACGCCGCATCCGAGCGCAAGCCCGCGCCCGCACCCAAGCCCGCTGCTGCGAAGTCTGCACCTGCCGCGCCCAAACCTCAGCCTAAAAAGGCCGCTCGTCCCAAGTCCGTCGAGCCCAAGCCGAGCCGTGACGAGATGACCTTTGCCCAGCGCATGGTTGCCTCCAAGGAACCTACGGGCGAGAACGAGATCCCTGGCATGGCGCCGGCTCAAAAAATCATCATTGTCCTTGCCCTCATCGCGTTTGTCATCTTTATGGGCTACACGATCCTGACCAGCATGGGCCTGCTCTAACCGATTTGCATCGGGCGTCATGTCCGCATGCTCTGCTCTCGTCCAACCCTCAAATTCTGCACCACACATCTGAAAGGTCGCCCCATGGCTTTGACCGACATCTCGCATCCCACCGACATTGCAATGCTCACCGATCTGTACGAGCTCACTATGGCCCAGGGCCTGTGGGAGAGCGGCAAGGCCAATGAGCAGGGTTGTTTTACCGCGTTTTACCGCGACCATCCCTTTGGTAGCGCCTACGCCGTCATGTGTGGTACCGCCGAGCTGCCCGAGCTGGTCGAGAACCTGCGCTTTACGCCCGAGGACATCGACTACCTCGCCTCGCTCCAGGCCCCGGCCGGCGGTGCGATGTTCAAGCCTGGATTCCTCGACTACCTGCGCGATTTTCGTGCGCATGTAAATATCGACGCCGTCCCCGAGGGCGAGCTCGTCTTTCCGCGCGAGCCCATGGTGCGCGTCACCGGCCCCGCGCTGGAGTGCCAGCTGCTCGAGACAGCGCTGCTCAACATCGTCGGCTTCCAGACACTTGTTGCCACCAAGACGGCGCGCGTGGTGTTGGCGGCGGACGGCCGCCCCGTGGCCGAGTTTGGCCTGCGCCGCGCCCAGGGTCCCGATGGCGGCCTGGCCGTCGCGCGCGCGAGCTACGTTGCCGGCTGTTCCTCTACGTCCAATGTGCTCGCCGGGCGCCGCTACGGTATTCCCGTCTTTGGCACGCATGCGCACAGCTGGGTGATGAGCTTCGATTCCGAGCTTGAGGCCTTCCGTGCCTTTGCCAAGTCGAGCCCCAAGAACTGTACGCTGCTTATCGACACCTACGATGTGCGCGAGGGCTGCGAGCATGCCATAACGGTCGCCAAGGAGATGGAGGCGGTGGGCGAGCGCCTGTCGGCTATTCGCATTGACTCGGGCGACCTCGCTAAACTCTCCAAGTATGTGCGCGGCCGTTTTGATGCCGAGGGCCTGCCCTATGTGGGGATCTCGGTTTCCAACGATCTGGACGAGTACACGATTCAGTCGCTGCTCGACCAGGGCGCGCCCATCGATAGCTTTGGCGTGGGTACCAAGCTCGCGACCTGCTACGACCAGCCGGCGCTGGGCGGTGTGTACAAGCTTTCTGCCCGCCGTGCGAGCGAGGCGGACCCGTGGACGCCGGTGGTCAAGCTCTCCGAGCAGCCCTACAAACGCACGATCCCGGGCGTGCAGCGCGTGCGCCGCTATTACGACGGCTTTGGCGGCCCGATCTGCGACATGATCTATGACGAGGACCATCTGGCGGGGGAGGGCGCCGCGCGCGGCAATACCCTCGTGGCCGTGAACGATGCCGCGCTGGTGACCGATGTGTCCGAGCTCGAGTATCGCGAGCTGCTGGCGCCGATCGTGCGCGATGGCAGCGCCGTTGCCCCGCGTGAGAGCATTGAGGACGCACGCGAGCGTTGCACCTGGGCACTGGGCCATCTGGATCCGGTCTACAAACGCTTCCTGTACCCGCAGACCTATGTGGTGGGCATGGAGCAGGGCCTGGCACAGGTGCGCGACGAGCTCGTGCGCAAGAACATGGCCGCGGCTTCTGCCTTCCCCTGGGCAAAATGATCCCTTGGGGACGATCCCTTGGGGACGGAGGAAAACGGATCATTTTCTCCCCCGCCCGCTCAACATTCGATTGGTTTGACCCATGACGACTTCTTATAAAACGATGGTGGTAAAGATCGGTTCGTCCACGGTTGTGGGCGCCGACGGCAAGGTCAACCGCGCCTTTATCGGCGGGCTTGCCGATCAGGCCGCAGCGCTGCGCAAACTCGGCTGGCGCCTGGTCGTGGTGAGCTCGGGCGCTATCGCCTGCGGCTATCCCGTGCTGGGCTTCGACCGCAAGCCGGTTGGCGACCTGCCGAGCCTGCAGGCCTGCGCCTCAGCCGGTCAGTGCATCATCTCGTCGGCCTACGACGAGGAGTTTCATGCGCGCGATCTGCTCACCTCGCTCGTGCTGCTCACGCGTCACGAGACGGCCCGCCGCACATCCTACCTGCATGCGCGCGACGCCCTACTGCGCTTGGTGGAGCTGGGCGTGGTGCCGGTCGTCAACGAGAACGATACCGTTACCGTCGACGAGATCAAGTTTGGTGACAACGACACGCTGGCGGCGCTTGTGAGCTGCCTGGTTTCTGCCGATCTGTGCGTGACGCTCTCGGACATCGATGGCCTCTACACCGCCAATCCGCACGAGGACCCGACGGCTGAGTTTGTCCCGGTCGTGCATAAGATCGATGCCAAGATCATTGCCTCGGCAGGCGATTCTTCTACATCGGTGGGCACGGGTGGTATGATCACCAAGATCCGCGCGAGCCGCATCCTGATGACGGCGGGCATTCAAAGCGTGATTTGCTCGGGCGAGGAGCCCGATGCGCTCGTGCGCCTCGCTCGCGGCGAGAGCGTGGGCACGCTGTTCGATCCGCCGGCGGAGCGTCTGGACATTGCGCCCCGCAAGCTGTGGATCGCACTGGGTGACAAGGCGCATGGCTCGGTGACGGTCGATGACGGCGCCGCGAAGGCGCTGGTCAGCCGTGGTTCTTCCTTGCTTGCGGTGGGTATTCGCGAGGTCGATGGCGCTTTTGCCGAGGGCGATGTGCTCGACGTGTGCGATTCGAGCGGTATGGTCGTCGCCCGCGGTATCGCCGAGGCCGATTCGGACGTGCTGGAACTTGCAGCCGGACGTCGCCAGGACCAGATTGCCGGCAACCGTCTGCTGGCAGACCTGGCCGAAAAGCCTGCGATCCATCGAGATAATCTGATCGTCTTCGCCTAACCAATTGACGCTGCAAACGCTCCTAAGCGGCAATCTGACGTTCAATCGTCGGGCATGACCAAAAGGTCAATGCCCTCCTCTTTCACGTCACCTTGCTCGCTTAGGGGCGTTTTCGCTTTCCGCCCTCTACCTTCGATGTTTCTGTTCTCGGCACTTGGGGACGTTCCTTTTGTGCCGGCAGGTGGGGACGCTCCTTGCTAGAAGATCTGACGCAGGTCTCCGCGGTTGAGGGCTTCATCGAAGAGGTGCTTGAACACCACGTTGCCGTGAAGGCCATCGTGCTCAAACTCATTCGTCACCCAGGCATGCGAGTTGCCAATGCGGCTCAGCGTATCGAGCTGCAGGCCCGAATCCACGTACATGTCTTCGAAATACACCGCGGCCTGGAGCGGCACCTCGTTGCAGGCCAGGCGCTGCGGGTCGTAGATCTTGTCCCAGCTGGTGTCTTCCATCAGCAGATCCATCGCGGGCTTAAACGGCTTAAGTTCGGGCATCTGCTCGAACATCCACGGGAACATGGCCTCGCCGGTAAACATGAGCGGGCGCGCGAGCGTGTCGAACTCGGCGCGGTGTGCCTTCTCTTCTGCCGCGGCCCAGCGAATGGGCATGGTGTCGCCATCGGCGTAGATGAACTCCTGCAGCGTCCAGTACAGCGGATTCGTGTGCGTGTTGGTGCGCTCAAAGGCGCGCGTCAAAAAGCTGTCGGATACCGAGGAGCCGCAGCTCAGCGTTCCGTCGCCATCAACAAAAGCATGGTCGATAATCCAGTGCATGCGCTCAAAGCTCGGCTTCATGCCAAAGTCGCTGCCCATGAGCTGCAGGCGCTCGACCGTCATCGGCGAGCCGTCGGGCAGCACGGGCTTTTGCTCCTCGAGGGCATCTGCCAGGGCCGCCACGCGTTCGACGTCGGCGGGGTAGCGGTCGTAATACTGCTGCGTCTTGGCGGCCATGCGCGGGAAGGTATGCGCGTAGACCTCGCTGGCGCTCGCCGGCACGTGCGGAATGCCGCCGCAGGTAAAGCTTGCGGCCACGCCCTCGGGGAAGAGCGACAGATAGCTCAACGTCAAAAAGCCGCCGTAGCTCTGCCCGAGTGTGATCCAGGGCTTGCCGCCAAAGCCCACCAGGCGCAGGTACTCAAAATCGCGCACGATGGAGCTGGCGAGATGGCGCTTGAGGAAGTCCGCCTGCGAGCGGGCCGCATTGGCTCCTGCTGCCTCGGCGCGATCGCCCAAGTCGGCAATCGCGCGCCCGTCAACACAGCTGCTGCGCCCGGTGCCACGCTGGTCGGGCAGCACGACGCGGAAATGCTTAACGGCCTCCTCGATCCAGCCATCGCTTGTGGGCGACAGCGGACGCGGGCTCTCGCCGCCGGGGCCGCCCTGCAAAAAGAGGAGGAGCGGTAGGTCGTCGTTGATGCGGTCGGGCGCGCAAACCACGCGGTAGAAGAGTTTGATGCTCTCGGGCGCGCCAGCGATGGGCGCCGGCATGGCGCCGCGGCGCATGGTGCTGCCGACGGCCAAAAGCATTGGCTCAAGGCCACGCCAGTCGAGAGGGACATCGATGCTGTGGTCCTCAACATACAGGCCGGGGACGTGGTACGAAGTGATGAGCGCCATGTGATGCTTCCATTCGTTGCGGTGTTTCGGGTTGACCAATTCTACCGCCGTCGGCGAGGATGCGAGCAAATCGGCTACCATGGTTGGCAAACATCTAAGAGAAAGGGCCGTCTATGTCGGTCGATATAGCCACGTATGTCCACGATCTTGCCGTTGAGGCCAAGGCCGCTTCGGGCGCGCTTGCCACGGCGAGCGATGCCCAGCGCCAGGAGGCCGTGCGTGCCATGGCCGCAGCGCTGCGCGACGGCGTCGATTCCATCGTCGCCGCTAACGAGCTCGATATGTCCGCTGCGCGCGATGCGGGCACCTCCGCGGGCCTCCTCGACCGCCTGCTGCTGACGTCCGAGCGCGTTGAGGGCATGGCTGCCGGTTTGGAGAAACTCGCCGAGTTGCCCGATCCCGTCGGCCGTGTGCTCGACCACCGCGTGCTTGCAAGCGGTGTGGACCTGACCCGCGTGAGCGTGCCGTTGGGCCTGGTCGCCAAGGTGTATGAGGCGCGCCCCAACGTGACGGCCGATGCCGCGGGCATCTGCATCCGCACCGGCAACGCCTGCATTCTGCGCGGCGGTTCGCTGGCCTATCACTCGTGCGCCATGATTGCCGAGCTACTGGCCGATGCCCTCGAGGCGCAGGGCTTTCCGCGTGAGGCCGTCTCGATGATCGAGTCTACCGATCGCGAGGCCACCGGTGAGCTCATGAAGCTTCGCGGCATCGTCGATGTGCTCATTCCGCGTGGCGGTGCGGGCCTGATCCAGCGCTGCGTGCGCGAGTCGCTCGTTCCGGTGATCGAGACAGGCACGGGCAACTGCCACATCTACGTGCATGAATCCGCCGACTTCGATAAAGCGCTCAACATTATCGTTAATGCCAAGACCCAACGCGTGGGCGTGTGCAATGCCGCCGAGTCGCTGCTGGTCGACCGTGCTGTGGCCGATGCGTTTTTGCCCGCGGTCGTGACCGTGCTGCATGACCACGGCGTGCTCATTCACGGCGACGAGGCAACCTGCGCCGCATGCGCCGATGCCGGGCTTGTGGAGGGCGATGACTACGTTGCCGCGACTGAGGAGGACTGGGGTCGCGAGTATCTGGCGCTCGAGATGAGCGTGAAGGTCGTGGCGAGCGAGGACGAGGCCATCGCACACATCAATCGCTACGGCACGATGCACTCCGAGGCCATCGTTGCCGAGGACACGGATGCTTGCGAGCGCTTCCTGGATGCGGTCGATGCCTCGGCCGTGTACGCCAACGCCAGCACGCGCTTCACCGACGGCGGCGAGTTTGGCCTGGGCGCCGAGATCGGCATCTCGACCCAAAAACTCC
>CAUCCR010000103.1:0-6204 GCA_958441355.1 uncultured Collinsella sp.
CTGCCGGTGCTATCTGGTTTTTGTGCCGAGATATTGAGGATGCGCATGTCGCGGCACACCCCTAGGCCAAGGCGGCGGCGCGGACAGCCGCGCCGATCGCTCCGGCAAAGCGAGCCTGGGGCGAGGTGGTCACCGGCGACCCCAGCAGCTCGCCCAACCGCTCCACCACATAGGCGTTCTCGCAGAGGCCACCCGTCAGGTAGTACGGGGCGCCCGCGGCCTGCCCGGCCATGGTCGCCACGCGCGAGACCACGCTGTCGATCACGCCACGCGCAATGTTCTCGCGCGGCTCGCCGCGACCGATCAGGCTGATAACCTCGCTTTCGGCAAACACGGTGCACATGCTGCTGATCTTGGTGGGCTCGCCGGAACGCGCCAGGTCAGCCATCTGCTGCTGGGAAATGCCCAGGCGGTCGGCCATGATCTCCAAAAAGCGCCCCGTGCCGGCGGCACACTTGTCGTTCATGGCAAACTTGGACACGCGGCCGCCTTTAAGCTGAATGACCTTGGTGTCCTGGCCGCCCACGTCGATCACGGTGCCGTGATCGCCAAACAGGCGCACGGCACCGGTACCGTGGCAGGTAATCTCGGTCACGACCTTGTGCGCATAGGGCACGGCGACACGACCGTAACCGGTCGCGATCACGCGCACGTCGTCGGAAGCCACGTCATAGCCAGCCGCGGCAAGCTCGCCGCGCAGCCGCTCGGAAGCATCGACCGAGGAGAACCCGGTTGGCTGCACGCACGTCCACGCCACCGAACCCTCCCCGTTGACCACAGCAGCCTTAGCCGCCGTAGACCCGATATCGATCCCGATCCCTATCATGGCTCTCTCCCAATCTAAACATCAAAGGTAGCGGCACGTTCAGGCGCCTTAGCTCTAGGTTTCTCAGGTGCCGGAGATTGCCCCGAAAGAGGAGCGCAGCGTACTTTGGGTACGCAAGCGACGGTTTGAGGGGCAAGATCCGGTGCCTGAGGAAGCTAGAGGGTTTCGATGAAGGCGGCGATGCGGGTCTCGATCTGGCCCATGTCGCCGTTGCTGTAATCGGTCTCAATCTTCATGTACGGAATACCCGCGCCCTCGACGGCCTCCTGCATGCGCGCACTCTCCACGTTAAAGGTGTGGCACGCCTGGAGCACGCTCTCCACTACGCCATCGACGTGATATTTCTCGCACATGGCCAGCGTGTTCTGCATACGACCGTCGTTGGGCGTCATGACCGAGCAGTTGATATCCAGGTAGCGATCGGCGATGGCGCGAAGGATGTCGGGAGCCTCCGGGTCGATCATCATAGCCGCCGTGCGCTCGCCCGAGCAGTCGTCCATGCACACGACCACACCGCCGTTGGACTCGATGGTGCGACCGATCTTGTTGATCACGCCGCCCACCGGGCAGCCGGTGATCAGAATGCGCTTGGCATCCGCCGCAACCGGGCGCCCGCCCGCGTCGTAGGCCTCGCGCAGCTTGGCGACCTTTTGCTCCAGCTGCTGCGTATAGGCCTCGATATCAAAGCTGAACGTACCGGCAAACATGGTGCTCATCAGGTCGACGCCGCTCATGGCCGCCGGCTGGTTGGCCTGCAGCGCAAACATGTCGAGCTGGGCCGCACGCAGGCGGTTGCGACGACGAACCGCAGCGCGCAGGTCATCGTCGGTAATCGTGATGCCGTAGAAGTTCTCGAGCTCCTCCTTGAGCAGACGGCACTCCTCGTACCAGCCCTCGCGCTCGTAGGCGCGGTCGCGGCCCTGCGGCAGGTGCAAAATGTGCGTGCGCTTGAGCTCGTTGAGCAGCTCGTACATCTTCTTCTTGCCGTCGCAGGTGGTCTCGCCGATGATCATGTCGCTAAAGTACGTAAACGGGCACTTTTGCGAGTAGGCAAAGCCGTAGGTCGACTTGATGAGCGGGCAGAGGTTTGCCGGCAGCACCTTCTCGGCCTCGGGAATCACCTCGTCGGACGTACCGCACAGGGCCACACTCGAGGCGCCCGCGGCATCGATAATCTCAAGCGGCGTATAGCTGCACAAAAAGCCGACCAGGCGATTACCGGCCTGCTTGTAATCCTTAACGCGAATAAACGCCGCCTTGCGCTGCTCGTTGAACTCCTCAAACGTGCTGGGCAACGGCTGTTCCTCGATATCGGCCATAGTAGTTCCCCTCTCTTGTACCGATATACCGACAATTAAACAACAAACCCACGCCATACCCAAAAGGAAGCATCCTCTAGGGAATGGCGTCGATAAGCTCCTGCGTATACGGATCGCTCGGGTGCGCGATCACGTCCTCGGCCGTGCCTTCCTCGACAAGACGACCGTGGTAGAGCACGCCAATCCGGTCGGACATATGCCGAACCACACGCATATCATGCGTGATAAACAGCAGCGCCACGCCCGTCGTGCGCTGCAGGTCGCGAAGCAAGTTGAGCACTTGGGCCTGAACGGACACGTCAAGAGCCGAGACAGGCTCGTCGCATACCACAAGGCGCGGCTCGCAAATAAGCGCCCGTGCCAGATTGAGTCGCTGACGCTGTCCCCCCGAAAGATCATGCGGATAGCGGTCATAATGCTCTGCCAGAAGACCGACCGAGGCCAGGGCCGAGAGCGCGCGCCCATGGCGCTCATCCGCATCGCGCACGCCGGCGATAATCAGCGGCTCCTCCAAAATGCGGCCGACACGGTTGCGCGGGTCAAAAGCCGTAGAGCTATCCTGGAATACCAGCTGGATCTCGCGGCGAAACGGCTTGCGTTCGCGCTCCGACATCGTGGCGAGGTCGTGCCCGCGATAGACAATCGAGCCGGAATCCGCACGCTCGAGACCACAAATCAGGCGTCCAGTCGTCGACTTGCCCGATCCGGATTCGCCAACCAGGCCATAGACCTCGCCCGGCGCGATCTCAAACGACAGATCGTCCACGGCGGTAAAGGCCTGACGCTTAAAACCTGAGCCCGGCATGGGATACGTTTTAGTCAGATGTGAGACCCTAAGCAGGGCTTCGCTATCAACAGCCATGGCACTCCCCTTTCCCGACAAGCCAGCATTTAGACCGGTCGCACGCATTCACGGCAACCAGCGGAGGCTCCTGCGCGCGGCAACGCTCGTCCGCCCGGGCGCAACGAGACGCAAAGCGGCATCCACAGGGTATTGCCGTAAGCGGCGGCACTGTGCCCGGAATATCCGCCAGCGTGTCAACTCGCTCGCCTTCGAGCGGCGGAATGCTCGCGATGAGCCCCTGGGCATACGGGTGGCTCGGGCGCTCCATAAGGCCGCAGGCGTCGATCTCTTCTACGATTTGGCCCAGATACATGACGTGTACGCGCGAGCAGATGCTCGTGACGACACCCAAATCATGGCTGATAAAAAGCACCGCCATGCCCTCGGAACTGTTGAGTTCGCGCAGGAGATCCAAAATCTGTTTTTGAGTCGTCGTGTCGAGTGCCGTAGTGGGCTCGTCGGCGATAAGCAGGCGTGGGTGCCCGGCGAGCGCCATGGCAATCATCACGCGCTGGCGCATACCGCCGCTAAAATCGCCCGGATACATGTCGAAGCGGGCCGCGGCATCTCGAATTCCCACACGCTCCAACAGCGATAGAGCCTCGTTGCGGGCTTCGCGTCGGCTCACCTTACGGTGGGCCCGCACCGCCTCGATAACCTGCGCGCCCACCGTCATGACGGGGTTAAGCGAGCTCAAAGGGTCCTGGAAAATCATGGCGATGTCGCAGCCGCGCACCTCGCGCATGCGCTTGAGCGGGCGCGCGAGCAGGTCCTCCCCGTCAAAGAGAATCTGACCGGTATAGGCCATCTTCTGTTCATGCTCCAATAGGCGCATGACACTCTGGGCAAATACCGACTTACCGCAGCCGGACTCGCCGACAACACCAACGATCTCGCCAGCATCGATATGTAGGTTGAGTTTGTTGACGGCTTCCAGCGCGTTGCCATCGCGGCCCACAAACGAGATGCAGAGGTCGCGCACGTCCAAAAGATGCTGAGCCATGGGCTAGTCCTCCTTGGTCTTAGGGTCGAGGGCGTCGCGCAGGCCGTCGCCGGCGAGGTTCAGCGAAAGCACGCTCGCGATGATGGCTGCTGCCGGGAAGAAAATCATCCACCAGGCTTTGCGCATCACGTTCTTGCCCGCCTGCAGGATGTTTCCCCAGCTGGCGTCGGGCGCCTTGATACCCAGGCCCAGAAACGAGAGGGCGGCCTCCGAGAGCACGGCCTCGGCAAAGACGAAGGTCGCCTGCACCAGGAAGGGTGCCATAACGTTGGGCACGATATGCAGCCACACGATGCGCGCGGTCGAGGCGCCCTGCACGCGCAGGGCCTCCACAAAGGGCTCCTCCTTGACCACCATCGCACGCGAGCGCACGATGCGCGCCATGCTGGGCGTATAGACGATGGAGAGCGCGATGATGACGTTCCAGACCGAGGCGCCCATCATGGCCATGAGTGCGATAGCCAAAAGCACGCCCGGAATGGACATAAGGCCGTCGCAGATGCGCATGAGAATATGGTCGAGCCTCTCGTTGTAGCACGCATAGGCGCCAATCACCAAGCCGAGCGCACTCGTCGCGAGCGTGACGGCAATGCCGACGCCAAGCGACACGCGCGCGCCCACGATGACGCGGGCAAGCAGGTCGCGGCCAAAGTCATCGCAGCCAAAGGGATGCGCGGGCGAAGGTGCCGAAAGTCGCAGCGTCATCTCCTGCGCATTGGGATTAACCGTCCACACCAGCGGACCGACGAGCGCGATCAGCGCAATCGCCAGGAAAATGCAGCCACCGACCACAAACCCCTTGTTGGCAAGAGCCTTCTTAACGTTTGCCATCATGCATCGCCCCATTTGCGAGCGCGCGGGTCAAAAGCGCCGTAGGCAAGGTCGACGGCCAGATTGATCACCGAATTCAACAAGGCGACGACCAGAAGCACGCCCTGAATCACCGGATAGTCGCGACGCTCGATAGAGCTCGTGACCAGCTGGCCCAAACCGGGGATGTTAAAAATGGCCTCAGTCACCACGGCGCCCGTAATCAGGGCGCCAAAAGAATAGCCGACCGAGGTGAGAATCGGCAGCGCTGCGTTGCGCAGGGCATGGGCCAGCACCACGCGAACCTCGGAGACGCCCTTGGCACGCGCCGTCTTGACGCAGTCAAGCTGCATGGCCTCGATAACGCTCGAACGGGTCATGCGCATGAGCAGGGCCGCCTGCACGCATCCAAGCGATATGGCCGGCAACGCAAGATAGCGTAAATGGCTGAACCAGCCCTTCGATAGCGGCGCATAGCCGGCGACCGGGAACACACGCAACGTGACGGCAAACAGCCACATCAGCATGAGCGCCATCAAAAAGCCGGGTATCGCCACGCCCAAAAGAGCAACGACACGCAAGACCGCGTCGGTGCGCGACCCATGTTTGAGGGCAGCGACGACGCCGCAGGGCAGTGCAATCAACAGCGCGATGAACTGTGCCAGAAGCGCGAGCGATAGCGTCGGGCCAAAGTGCTCGGCGATCGCCTGCGTGACGGGCTGGCGCATAAAATACGAATCGCCCAGGTCGCCGGTAAGCACGCCGCCCATCCACTCAACGTAGCGCTGCGGCAGCGGCTCGTTGAGTCCCAGGCTATCATTGACGCGCTCGATCTGGTCGGCCGAAGCCTCCATGCCGAGCATCGAAGAGGCCGGGTCACCCGGTGTGAGATAGATAATCAAAAACACGACGACCGAGATGATGAGCATCACCGGAACCATCGCGCCTATACGTTTGAGCGTGTACTTCAACATGCGAGGCGTCTATTTCCCCTCTGAACGTGGACAGGGTGTGGCGGCCACAGGGGACCAGACCCCTCCAGCCGCCACGCCAGCTATTGCATTACTCCGGACGCTTGGCATTCCAAACGATGGCGCCGTCGAGCACCTCGACGTCCTCGACGTCTGCCTGGGTGCCCGTGATGGAAGCGTAGTGGCAAAGCGGCTCGATGACGGCGATCTCGTAGAGGCGCTCCTGAGCCTCGGCCCACTTCTTGGCCGCGGCGTCGGTGTCCTTGGCGGTGCGGGTCTCGGCCACGAGCTTGAGCGCCTTCTCGTCGGACAGGCCATAGAAGGCCTTGGAGACCGAGAGGGACTGGGCCGGGATGGGCTTGTAGTTGGTGGAGGCCACAAAGAGGTCCCACTGCTCGGGTTTGCCGGAGCGGATGTCCATGAAGGTCGCG
>CAUCCR010000104.1:0-6154 GCA_958441355.1 uncultured Collinsella sp.
ACAAACTGGTCGACGGTGTCGGCGGTCGACGTGGCGGGCGCGATCTCCACGCGAGCCGGATCGCTCACCAGGTCGGTGATCTCGCCCACGGCCTCCTCGTCGAGCGTCGCCGAGAACAGCAGCGTCTGGCGCTCGGCCGGCGTCTCGCGCACAATGCGGCGGACGGCGGGCAAAAAGCCCATGTCGAGCATGCGGTCGGCCTCGTCGAGTACCAGCACCTTGACCTCGTTCAGGTGGCAGGCGCCCTGCTCGATCAGGTCGACCAGACGGCCCGGCGTGGCGACCAGGATATCGCAGCCGTACTTGAGTGCCGCGGTCTGCGGCTTGTAGCTCACGCCACCCACGACGGTCACGGCGACATGGCCGGTGACGTCGGCGATCTTGCTCGCGACCTCGTCGATCTGCTGGGCGAGCTCGCGCGTGGGGGTGATGACGAGCATCACGGGGCCGCGGCCGTTGCCCTCGGGCTTCTTGGCACCGCGACGGCGGTTGCGGCCGCCGCGCTCGCGCACGGGTTTGGGCGGAGCAATGTGCTCCAGATTGTTCATGGTCGGCAGCAAGAAGGCGGCCGTCTTGCCGGTGCCGGTTTGAGCGGCGGCAAGCAGGTCGCGACCCTCGAGCACCACGGGGATCGAGCCGGCCTGCACGGGCGTCGGCGCCGTGTAGCCCAGGTTCTCGATAGCACGGAGTATCTCGTCCGAAAGCCCCAGCTCGTTAAAGGCGGGCAGGCTCTCGGTAGCGGACTCGACGGCCTGGGCAGCATTGGCCTCATCGGCGGCATCGAAGGCAGCCTGGGTCATGGCCTCGCGGGCCTCGTCCAGAATCTCGGCGTCGGTGACGTCGGATACAGAATTACGCATATGTTGTTGTTCCTTATCTGCACGCGTCATGAGCGCGGCATGCGGCCGCGCGGGCGTGCTTGGTAGTGCGCTAATACATACAAAAACAGGTGCGCACAGAGAGGACGTTGCTCAGCACGCTGGCGATCGCTTTGGCAGCCCTATCACGCGCCGTCCAGACGCAGCAGCTCTAAGCGATGGAGCAGATTCGCCGCCGGTTAGTATACCCGTACTCCGTATGCCCCCACGTAAACCACAGATGACGAGGCGGACGAGGTGGGCCTGGCCGATTGTGTCAATCTGTAACAGATGCACGGCAAAACCGGGTCCAAATGTTATAGAACAAGACAGAGGGGGATTTCCGTTCAGTCCAACCAAAATCTCTCGGTCTTCCTGCAATTTCGAACATGTGGCCTATAATGTTGCTTTGGTTACGCTATATATTGCGCAGCCATTTAATACGTCGCCCACCGGGGGCCATTAATTCCTATCGCCATATTGGCTAGGAAGCAATCAAAGGAGGTATCCGTGGCAGCAGAGACGCCTTGCTCGGTCCTCTATAACGATATTCGCTCGTTCGGCGGTCTTAAACATCTCGAGATCGCCCGAATGCTCATCAATGGAAACTCTTATCTCGGCAGTACCCTGCTCGAGAAATGCTCTTCCAACCGCTCGTATCTCACCCGTTACATCGTCCATCGCAAGCCTGACCAGTGCGCGCCCTCCATCTACAGCGACTTTACCGTCACCACGCTCAACCTTTCCTCGGCAATCTGCAGCAAGCTCGGCGGCGGCGAGTCCGCCTATCGGGCAATCGCCGAGCACTATCGCGGTCCGGCCGCCAACGAAATGATGTCGGCTCTCGCCAGCTACAAGCTGGACAGCCGCCTATATGCAAATGCCCTCAATCGCATCGACAACTTTGACGGCAATGCCGTGCGCGAGAAAAGCACGCTTTACCTTATGCTCTTTGTGGCAACGGGGGCGCTCGCCGATCCCGTTCAGGGCGTGACCACCGTCGAGCGCTTTTGCGCCAGCAAGACGGGCGGGCACTTTGGCACCACCGAAACTACCGTCGGACGCGGCTTTATGAGCAGCCTGGAGCAGCCGCACACCGTCGCTCCCAACCTCGGTCTGCTCAGAACCCATGCCGACAACTGCGCCGACATGCAAATCCATCCCCTCACACGCGATCCGCGCGGCACCGTGATTGGTTCTTTGCCCAAAACCTCGCCCAGCATCACCGATGTAGGCGCCGACGCCTCGCGCGAGCATCTTCGCATTTGGCTCGAGGGTGAGCACTGGTACGCCCAGGGCCTTGGATCGACCAACGGCACAGTGCTCGAATCGGGCGCGGGCGACGGCGATATTGTGATTGAGCCGCCGCGCGACCAACGCGAACCCGGCAAAGTCTATCCCCCCGTGGAAATCGCCAACAGCGACAGGCTCCATCTGGGTCTCTACACGACATTCCTTGTCATTGTGGACTAGCACGGACAGCGATCGGAAGACGGTCGCCGTCCGTCTTTCGTCTTCTACCTTCTGTGTCGTAAACGACAATGCTCAGCGGTATACGTGGGCAGTGCGGCTATCATGGTACTTTACCGATATCCGCACTGCTCGCGTAAACGTGCGGCAACCCATGCCAGACAAAGGAACGCCATGGATACTACCGATAGCGCCTATGGCGACAAACTCGTCCGTCTCGATACGTTCGATACCGCCGTGGCGGTCGACCCCAGCGCCGAGGACGACGCCAAGCGTCGGTTTATGACGCTTATTCTCCAGACGGCCCACCGCAACAACGGCAACATCGGGCACGTGCTGCGCGCGACCAACACGAGCGGCGAGGTCTTTGCCGTCAAGCTACTCAAGGACAACGCCATCCTTTCCGGCCAGACGCCCGATCGCTCCGCCGAGCAATCGGCAGCGCACCTGGCCAATACCGCCGCGCTGTTCGAGGAGTACCGTCATCTGTGCACTGTCTCGCACCTGCGCGGATTTCCGCGCGTCTATGGCTATGGATCGTGCGAGGACGACCCGCTCATCCTCATGGAGTGGGTCGAGGGCACCTCGCTCAAGCAGGCGCTGCCCTTGCTTCCGCACGATGCCTCGGGCGGGCTAACCACCCAGATGGTGGCCGCCGTTGGAAACGCCGTGCTTCGCGCACTCCTGATGACCCAGGGACTCGTAAATCCGGTCGTCCATCGCGACCTGTCGCCCGCCAATATCATGTTCCGTACCACCAGTCGAACGCTCGAGCAGCAGATCGTCGATTGCTCCTTTGACCCCTGCCTCATCGACATGGGCTCCGCGACCATGGCCCTCGGCGATGACACGATCACCCGGCGCGCCGACATCTGGCGCTTTGCCACGCCCGCATACGCCGCGCCCGAGATGCTCACGCAGGATATCGAAGGCATCGCGGCCCTTCGCCGCTCGCCCGCAATCGATGTCTACGCGCTTTCGAGCATTCTGTACCAGCTCTACAGCGGTCGCAAACCGTTTGACTTTGAGTCGACGGACGCCGCTGCAACCGGCTCGTTCTATCTCGTAAAGACCAAGACCAAGCCAGCACCGCTCGAGCCGCGCTGCGAGGGCGATGAAGCGCTCGTCCAAATCATCATGAAGGGTCTCTCAGTCGAGCAGTGCGATCGTCCCACCGAGCAGCAGATGCTCGAGGTGCTCTCGGCATACCTCACCGATGCCGAATCCGAGGGCCGCGAGGGCGCGGGCAGTGACGCCGCAATCGACATCGACTCCGGTACGCACCTTAAGGTCGACGTCGCCGGCGAGCGCGCGAGAGAGATCCTGGAGCAGGCCCGGCACGATGCCATGACCCGCCGCCGGTTTATTATCGGTGGCGTCGTTGCAGCCGTTGCGGGGCTCAGCGTCATTGGGGCGGCGACCCATGGCTTTGGCATCCCCGACTACTTGGACGGCATCCGCAGTTCGCTTGACGACTACACCTGGGATCAGCTGCAGGAGATTTCGCTTAAGATTAAGGCCGCCGAGACCCGTAGCGAGGCACGCGAGATTGCCAAGCGCTATCACCTGCTCAACGTCGATGGGCATATCCCCTATCCGTGTACCAAGCGTGTCACGCTCACCAACGGGCTGCAGGTTGGCGCGCAGCTTGTGGGCATCCGCCACGATGAACTCCTGGACGGGACGGGCAAGGCCGGACTGACGTTTATGTTCGATGCGGGTATTGCCGAGCGCAACGCTGCGGCTGAACCGCCGAGCGCCGGCTGGGCAGATTGCGAGCTGCGGGAATGGCTCGACAGCGACGGCCTTAAGCTGCTACCCAACGAGTTGCGCGCACTCATCAAAGGGGTCAAGAAGGTCTCGAACAATGTGGGCGCCGCCAACAGCGCATCGTGCCTGAGCGAGTTGCCCGCAACCCTTTGGCTGCCCGCCATGGTCGAGCTGTGCGGTACGCAACCGTCCGATTCGTTTGCCGAGGACTATCACTACCTGGCAGACATCTACAACGGCGAGGGCAAGGAGTATCAGCTGTTCCGCGAGCTCAAGGTGAGCCCGTATTCCACGAACGAGACGATGGTCCGCCAGTGGAAAGGCAAGGACACCTGTTGGTGGGAGCGCACGGTGAGCCCCGACACATCGGAGAGCGAAGGCACGCTCTATATGAACCGTGTGGGCCACGACGGCGACGTCTTTATGTACGCAACGCCTGCGGAAAAGCCAAACAAGCTAACCTGCGTGATCCCCGGGTTCTGCATCTAGGCGGCGGGCGTCTTGCCGCGACGGGACCCCTCCCCGGCAATTGTCTCGATCTGTAACAGTTAGAACCCAAAAACCGGTCTAGATGTTACAGATCGAGACGTTAGTTTTCGGCTGAAATGTTTGTCTAAATCTGTAACAGCTATGGTTCAAAAACCGGTCCAGACGTTACAGATTAAGATGTTTGGCAAAGACGGCCGCCGATTGAGCAGCCACCCTCATCTGTAATGAAAAGTCATACATTCCAACTATTACTAGACACCCCCAGGGGGTATGGGTGTATAGTATCGGATGGTTAACATTTCCGACACTACGTCACAGAAAGGAGAAGCCATGGCTCAAGATAAGTTCGACGTGGGCGGCATGACATGCGCCGCTTGCCAGGCGCATGTGGATCGCGCCGTGAGCAAACTCGACGGCGTCCAAAGCGTCGCGGTCAATCTGCTCGCCGGTTCCATGATGGTGGACTATGACCCCGTGCAGGTCACCCCCGACGATATCTGCACCGCCGTCGACCGCGCGGGCTACTCGGCCTCGCCCATCAGCACGGGCGCCGACGCTGTCCAAAGCGGAAGTGCGCAAGCCAGGTCCGGCGCCGCCCATATGGAGTCGCCGACCAAAAAGTTGGAGGCCGCCGCCTCTGCCATGCGCACCCGCCTCATCGTCTCAATCGTATTCCTCATCCCGCTGTTCTACATAGGCATGGGGCACATGCTCGGCTGGCCGCTGCCCGGCATCTTCACCGACCACACCCACAGCATGACGCTCGCGCTCACCGAGCTCGTCCTGCTCATCCCCATCGTCTACATTAACGACGCGTACTTTATCAACGGGTTTAAATCGCTCGCGCACGGCGCGCCCACCATGGACGCCCTCATCGCCGTCGGCGCCACCGCGTCCATTGCCTGGTCGCTCTACGCCATGTTTATCATGGCCGACCAGCTAGCCGCCGGGCAAATCCACGAGGCCATGATGACGGGTATGGACAACCTGTATTTTGAGAGCGCCGGCACGATCCTGTCGCTCGTCACCGTAGGCAAATATCTCGAGACGCGCAGCAAGTCCAAGACCGGCGGCGCCATCGAGGCGCTCATCGACCTGGCGCCCAAGACCGCGACCATCGTGGCCGACGACGGCACCGAGACCGCTGTGGACGTCGACGCCATCCTTCCCGGCCAGGTGCTGCGTGTGCGCCCCGGCGAGTCCATCCCTGTCGACGGCGTCGTACTCGAGGGCGCTTCGGCCGTGGACGAAAGTGCGCTGACCGGCGAGTCCATCCCCGTGGAGAAGACCGCCGGCGACACTGTCAACGCGGCCACGGTCAACCGCACGGGCTCGTTTACCTTCCGCGCCACGCGTGTGGGCGCCGACACGTCGCTCGCCAAGATTATCCAGCTCGTCGAGGACGCCAACGCCACCAAGGCGCCCATCGCCCGCATGGCTGACAAGGTCGCCGGCGTGTTCGTGCCCGTGGTGTTCGCAATCTCGGCCGTGACCTTTGTGGCGTGGATGGCACTGACCTGCAGCGTGAACGAGGCACTCACCTCCGCCGTGGCCGTGCTGGTGATCAG
>CAUCCR010000105.1:0-6145 GCA_958441355.1 uncultured Collinsella sp.
AAACGACGGATGCTCCATGCACCGTACGGTGACGGTCTGGGCGCAAGCGTGGCGCATGGCGTTGGAAAGCGCCTCGCGCAGCACCGCCGCAAAGCAGTTGGCGACATTTGCGGGCGCATGCTCGGCCAAAACTTCAAGCTCAACCTGCGGGCCGCCGTCCGAGCGCGCGCCTTCAACAATGCGTTCGAGCTGCACGGAAAGGTCGACGGCGTTGTCGTTGAGCGCGTGGACGCTGACGCGTACGAGCTGGAGCGCCTCGTCAACCGTGCGTTTGACGTCGGCGAAATCGGCGGCGACGCCAGGCTCGTCGGCGTGGACCACGCGAAGGGCTTCGGCCTGCAGCGAGGCGCGCGTGAGCTGGTGGCCGACGTTATCGTGGATCTCGCGCGCGATACGGGCGCGTTCGGCGAGTGTCGCGAGCTCGACTTCGTAGTCCTGGCGGTCGGCAAGATCGCGGTTGCGCGCTTCGAGCGCAAGGGCTCGTTCCTGCAGCTCGTCGCGGGTACGGCGCATGCGCTTTTGCTCACGCTCCAGCTGGGCTGTGCGCAGTGACAACAAGGTGGCGGCAACCGAAAGGATAGCGGTCAGCAGAAGCGTTCGGGAGGTGAGCGCGTCGGTGCGAAGGTCCGCGACGAGCGCAAGGGCAAAAGCGGAGCCAATGCCCAGCGCGACCCAGGCGTGCTCACGGCGCACGCGCCGCGCGATGTCATAGAAGGCGAGAGGCGCAAACGGCACAAACGGCGGCACGAAGACAGCCGCGATGATGCAGGCGTAGCTCGCGGCCTCGCTCACACGGCGGGCGCGGTTTCCCTGTACGACCTCGGCCAGCGAGGTGGCAATAACGCCAAGGCAAAACGCCGCGACCAGGCGAGCGTCCACAGCAAGACCCATGGCGGCCGCAATACAGCACGCCAGCACGATCGATTTGTCGAAAAGCCTGTTCATACGGGTATTGTACGCGAAGCCGCGCGTGGTGGAGGGACCGCCTGCGCAACCGTGACATTCCTCCCACGCGGCAAAGCGGGGACGTCGGCAGGCCGCACGGCCAAGCTCCGCACTCGTGACAAAGCTCACTGGTGCGCGCCGCTCGCTCCTGCGATGATGCAATCGTACCGGGCCGCAATCAACAGAAGGGCCGCCTCATGACAGACATCGTCCACGTCGAAAACCTCGTCAAGCGCTACGACGACCTTATCGCGCTCGACCACTTTAGCCTGAGCATCGCCCCCGGCGAGATCTTTGGCCTGCTGGGCCCCAACGGCTCGGGCAAGACCACGTCCATCAACTGCATTCTGCAGCTGCTCGCCTACGACAAAGGCACCATCGAGCTGTTCGGCGAGCCCATGACGCCCGCCCGCTACGACCTCAAGCGCCGCATCGGTGTGGTGCCGCAGCAGGTGGCGGTGTTTGACGAGCTTACGGTGCGCGAGAACATCGACTATTTCTGCAGCCTTTACGTCAACGACCGCAAGCGCCGCCGCGCGCTGGTGGACGAGGCGATCGACTTTGTCGGGCTGGGCGACTTTACCAAGTTTCGCCCCGGCAAGCTCTCGGGCGGCCTGGCGCGTCGCCTCAACATCGCCTGCGGTATCGCGCACAAGCCCGAGCTCATCTTCTTTGACGAGCCCACGGTGGCGGTCGACCCGCAGAGCCGCAACGCCATCCTGGAGGGCATCTGCCGCCTGCGCGACGAGGGCGCCACGGTGGTGTATACCAGCCATTACATGGAGGAAGTCGAGCAGATTTGCAGCCGCATCATGATCATGGACGGCGGACGTGTGCTGGCGCAGGGCACCAATGACGAGCTCAAACGCATGATTCAGATGGGCGAGCGCGTGACTGTCGAGGTCAGCGCCGTAGAGACCGCCACGGTCGAGCGGCTGCGCGCCCTCGAGCACGTGCTTTCGGTTGAGTTGTCCGGCGGCGAGCTCGTCTGCACCTGCGAAGCGAGCCCGCACAATTTGGTCGACATCCTCGACACGCTGCGCGCCGCCGATGTGGCGCTCGGCCGCGTGTGGAGCGAGCCGCCGACCCTCAACGACGTGTTCCTCGAGATCACCGGCCGCGAGCTGCGCGACTAGGGGGCAGCCATGTTCAACACCATTATCATCACGGTCAAAACGCTGCTGCGCCGGCCGAGCACGTGGGTCTGGGGCGCCCTCTTTCCCATCGCGCTTTCCACGATGTTCATGTTTATGTTTGCGAACCTGAGCTCCGACGGCACGGTCGACCCGGTGCCGGTTGCCGTCGTGGCGGACAAGGTCTGGGACGCTTCGACCTTTAAGGATGCGGCGGCTTCGCTTGCCAAGGAAGGCGACGACCAGCTGCTCGAGATCCACGAGCTCGACGACGCAGCCGATGCGAACCGTGCGCTCAAGGCCGGTGAGGTCGCGGGTATCTATACGGTCGACGCTGCGGGCACGCCCAAGCTCACACTGCTATCGAGCTACGACAGCTCGCGCGCATCATCGGTGCTCACCGATCGCAGCATCCTGGAGACGGTGGCAAGCTCGTATACACAAAATGCCGAGCTCATGTCCCAGATTGCCCAGGACAACCCGGCGGCGCTCGCCGACCCCGAGGCGGTTGCGCGCGCCCTGTCGCTCGAGGGCGGCACCCGCCGCGTAAGCCTGACACGCACCACACCCGACGGCACGGTCATCTACTACTATGCGCTCTTTGGCCTGGTCGCGATGATGTCTGCCGAGTTTGCCGCCTTGAGCGTCATCGACCTGCAGCCCAATCTGTCGGGTCTTGGCGCGCGTCGCTGCGTGGGCGGTCTTTCCAAAACGGCGTCGCTGGCCGGTATCTTTGTGGGCTCGTGGCTGGTCTCCTTTGCCTCGATGGCGATCGCGATCGGCTACGTGCGTCTGGTCGTGGGCGTCGACTTTGGCGGGCGCGAGGGGCTGTGTTTGGTGGGCGGCGCCGCTTCCGCGCTTGCCGCCACGGGCCTGGGGCTCTTTGTGGGCACGCTTCCCGTTAAGGGCGGCAAGGCGTCCAAGTCCGGCATCCTCACGGGCTTTGCTACCACGTGCGCCCTGTTCGCTGGCCTCTACGGCGAGCCGGCGATGGCGCTTGCCGACGACGTCGCCCGCGCCTGCCCGGCCGAGTGCTGGCTCAACCCCGTCAAGCTTATCTGCGACATGTTCAACCGCCTGTATTTCTTTGAGGACCTGGGACCTTTTGCCGTTCGCGCCGGCGCGCTGGTTCTTATGGCGCTGCTGTTCGTTGCCGCCGCCACGCTGATCTTTGGAAGGAGCCGCTATGAGCACCTTTAAGACCGCGCTTCGCATGGCGCTGGCACACCCGTTCTACCTGCTCATCTACACGGTGTTCATTTCGCTGATGGGCGTATTCATCGCGGCATCGGTGAGCTGGAACTCGTCGCAGCTCACCGAGTACAAGCCCTACGACGCCAACGTGATCGTGGTCGACCGCGATGGCAGTAATCTTTCACGTGCGCTCACCAAGCACCTAGGTTCGCGGTTTGACCTGGTCACGGGCGTCGGCGATGACACGTACGACCTTGCGGACGCGCTCTCCAAGAGCAACGGCGCCAAGGGCAGCGCCGACTGCGTGTTCTTTATCCCGGAGGGGTTCGAGGACGACCTGGTCGCGGCTGCCCGCGCGGGGGAGTCCCTGCCCAAGCTCGATGTGACCTACGGTGCCGGCACCATGGCGGCGGCGCTTTCGTCTGCCGAGGCTTCGCGCTGGATCTCGCTCGCGGGCGCTGCAGCCGCACTTGAGCCCACTGCCTCCAACGGCGACGTTGCCAAGGCCGCCGAACATGCCGCTGCAAAGCGCGCGGAGGTCCAGATCGAGCGGGTCAAGGTCGACTCGGCTGCTGCCGCCACGCTCGAGTCGTACTTCAACTTTGGCGCGTACGCGATTATCTCGTCGGTCATCGTGTCGGTGGGCTTGGTGTTTTCGGGTATGAACGAGCCCGAGCGCGTGCGCCGCATGGATGCCGGCCCAATCTCCGATCGCCAGCGTTCGCTTGCCGTGTTTGCGGCCGCCGCCGTGCTCACCGTCTGTATCTGGTTTGTGTCGAGCATGATGGGCGTCGTGGGCTTTGCCAGCGCGGTTGCCGAGGTCGGCGTGGGCCGCGTCTGCCTTGCGCTGGCGGCAACGTTTGCCCTAGCGCTGACGCCACTGGCCGTTGGCTTTACGCTGTCGAGCCTGGGCGCGCGCGAGGAGCTGCTCAACGGTGTGGGCAACCTGCTTGGCATGCTCATGACGTTTTTGGGTGGCGCCTGGATGCCGCTGTCGCTGATGGGCTCGGCCGTGCAGACCGTGGCGCACTTTGTGCCGACATATTGGGTGAACGACGCGATTGGTAAGGCGCTTGCCTCGGATTTGACGTCCGCCGTGCTGGGGGACATCGCCTGCGACCTGGGCGTCACCGTGCTCCTTGCCGCGGCCATCGCCGCCGTAGGCCTAGCCCTCGCACGCACCAAATCCCACGCCTAGCCACCTAGTCATCGGGTACTCATTGGGGACAGACTTAAACGACTAGTCATTGGGGACAGTCTTTGCCGAACCGCCGGCTTGCCAAGGACTGTCCCCAGCTGCCGGCAGAAAGGGAACGTCCCTAACTGCCGGGTGGCGAAAGAGTGTCCCCAACAGCTAGTCATTTAAGAACGTCCCCAATGACTAGTCTGAAATAAATCCCAAGCCTCGCTCCAAAATAGTTCGCCAAGGTTTACTATTACGCTCATAAAGTAGTATGAGGCTAACAATGGGGGATACCATGGCAACGCAGGAAGCCTATGTCCAGGTTAAGGATCTCAAAAAGCATTACGGCGACGGTGATGCACGCCTGACGGTACTCGATGGCATCGACGCGTCCATCAACCGCGGCGAGATCTGCGTCATGCTGGGGCCCTCGGGCTCGGGCAAGTCGACCTTTCTCAACCTGATCGGCGGCCTGGAGGATGCCGACGGCGGTTCTATCATGGTGGACGGCTGCGACCTCACGGTGCTCAAGCCTACCGACCTGGGCGAGTATCGCCGCCGTGAGCTGGGCTTTGTCTTTCAGTTCTACAACCTGGTGCCCGACCTCACCATCAAGGAAAACATCGAGGTCACGGCACACCTGTCCAAAAAGCCGCTCAACATTGACGGCCTGCTACGCTCGCTGGGCCTCTACGAGCACCGCAACAAGTTCCCGCGCCAGGTTTCGGGCGGCCAGCAGCAGCGCTGCGCCATCGGCCGTGCGCTCGTAAAGAACCCCGGCCTTATCCTATGCGACGAGCCCACGGGAGCCCTCGACTACAAGACCTCGAAAGAAGTCCTCGAGCTCATGGAACGCGTGAACCGCAAGTACGGCTGCACCATCGTGATCGTGACGCACAATGCCGCCATCGCCCGCATGGCCGATCGCGTGCTGCGCTTGCGCGACGGACACCTGGCCGAAGACGAGGTCAATGACTCTCCCGTATCCGCCGGCGAGCTCGATTGGTAGGCGCCCCATGACTCCCCTGGCCAAGCGGCTCCCCCGCGAGCTGCGCCACAACATCGGTAAATATCTGGGTATCTTCCTGCTCATGTGCGGCAGCATCGCCCTCACGTCAGGCTTTTTGCTCGCCGCTCACTCCATCGGCTGCCTCATCGACGGCATGCGCGACGAGTACACGATCGAAGATGGCCGCGTGACGACTTCCTTCGAGGCGACCGACGCCCAGCTCGAGGCTGCCGAGGGCGCGACCGAAGGTGTCGGCGGCGTCACGTTCCACAAGAACTTCTCCATAGACGCAGCCATAAAGAAGCCCACCGGCGATGACGGCACCAAGCGTACACTGCGCACCTACGCGCACCGAACCGAGGTCGACATCGCGTCCTACTGCGAGGGCACGAAGCCGCAGGCAGACAATGAGGTCGCCGTCGACCGCGTGTTCGCCACGAACAACGGCCTCGCCGTGGGCGACAAGGTTGAGCTTTGCGGGCGCGCCTACACTATCTGCGGCATCATGACCCTGCCCGACAGCCAAGCGCTCTTTCCCAACAACTCCGACTTCACGGTAAACACCATTACCTTTGGCGTGGCCGAGGTCACAGACGCCGGCTTTGCTGCGCTCGAAGACGCCGGCGGTGCGCCCGCCTACACCTACTCGTTCACTTTCAATGACCGCGACCTCTCCGTCGC
>CAUCCR010000106.1:0-6039 GCA_958441355.1 uncultured Collinsella sp.
AACGTCAAGGGTATCAACAAGCAGCAGGTCGGTCAGATCGCCGCTGAGATCCGCGGCCATCGTCCTCCCGAGCCTTACAAGGGCAAGGGTATCCACTACGTTGGCGAGCACATCCGCCGCAAGCTGGGTAAGGCCGCCAAGTAGTCGTAACCGACTCACTCGCATAAGACCAGCACCCCGTCAGGTGCTGGCAAGATCAACCTTTTTAGGAGTTTACGTATGAACAAGCATAAGGCGAAGCTGGAAGGCCTCAAGCGTCGTCAGCGTCGTGTTCGCGGCAAGGTCTCGGGTACCTCCGAGCGTCCGCGTCTTCGCGTGACCCGTACTAACGCCAACATCTATGCCCAGATCATCGACGACAGCAAGGGCTCCAGCCTGACGCTCGTCTCTGCCTCGACCCTCGAGGCCGAGTTCAAGGGCACCCACACCTCGAACAAGGAGGCTGCGGAGAAGGTCGGTCAGCTCGTTGGCAAGCGCGCCATCGAGGCCGGCATCACCAAGGTCGCCTTCGATCGCGGTGGCCGTATCTACCATGGCCGCGTCAAGGCCCTCGCCGACGGTGCTCGTGCCGCCGGTCTCGAGTTCTAGGAGGTATGTAGCACATGGCTCGTAATCAGAAGCAGCAGCGCGAGGCCTCCGAGTTCGAGGAGCGCGTCGTTTACATCAACCGCGTGTCGAAGACCGTCAAGGGTGGTCGTCGCATGAGCCTCGTCGCTCTCGTCGTCGTTGGCGACGGCAAGGGCAACGTCGGCGTTGGCATGGGCAAGTCCGCTGAGGTGCCCATGGCCATCTCCAAGGCATCTCTCGATGCCAAGAAGAACATGTTCCACGTGCCGGTGACCGAGCAGGGCACCATCCCGCACGAGGTTCTCGGCCACTTTGGTGCCGGCCGCATCATCATTAAGCCCGCTGTCGAGGGTACCGGCGTTATCGCCGGCGGCGCTGTGCGTCCCCTCTTCGAGCTTGCTGGCATCAAGAACGTCCTGTCCAAGTCCCTCGGTACCGACAACGGCCTCAACATCATCAAGGCTGCCGTCGAGGGCCTCAAGGAGCTCTCCAGCCCTGAGGACGTCGCGGCTCGCCGTGGCCTGACGGTCTCCGAGATGTTCGTCGGTAAGGAGAACTAAGCATGGCTGACACCATCAAGATCAAGCAGGTCCGCAGCACCAATGGTTGCAAGCAGGACCAGGTCCGTACTGTCCGTGCCCTCGGTCTCCACAGGATCCGCGAGGTTCGCGAGATTGCTGACAACGAGTCCGTCCGCGGCATGATCTTCAAGGTCAAGCACCTTGTCGAGATTGTAGAGGAGTAGCAAATGCAGCTTCACGATCTTACTCCCGCGCCCGGTTCCACCAAGAACCGTAAGCGCGTCGGCCGTGGCAATTCTTCGGGTCACGGCACCACTTCTGGCCGCGGCCAGAAGGGCCAGGGTTCCCGCTCTGGCGGCACCAAGGGTGCCGGCTTCGAGGGTGGCCAGACTCCGCTGGCTATGCGCCTGCCCAAGCTTCCGGGCTTCCGCAACCCCCGTCGTATCGAGTACACCGCTGTTAACGTTGAGCGTCTCGAGCGTAAGTTCGAGGACGGCGCTGTGATCGACGGTGCCGCTCTTAAGGCCGCTCGCATCACCAAGAGCGAGTTCGAGCCCGTCAAGGTGCTCGGCAATGGTGAGCTCACCAAGAAGTTCACGGTCAAGGTCGACAAGGTCAGCGCTTCTGCGCAGGCCAAGATCGAGGCCGCCGGCGGAAAGGTCGAGCTGCCGTGCTAAATGGTCTTAAGAATGCTTTCCGCATCAAAGAATTGCGCGAAAAGATTCTTTTTACCATAGCTATGCTCGTCGTGTACCGCATTGGTGCGCACGTTCCTGTGCCCGGCATTCCCTTCCAGGGGATGCTGGGCCTTTTCTCGACCGATAACAATTCGGTCGCCGCAGGTGCTATGGCCCTCCTGAATCTTTTCTCTGGCGGCGCGTTGAGCTATGTGTCGGTGTTTTCGCTGGGCATCATGCCTTACATCACTAGCTCGATCATCCTCCAGATGCTCCAGGCCGTCGTGCCTTCCCTGCATGAGCTTGCCCGCGAGGGCGAGGTCGGTCAGACAAAGATTACGCAGCATTCGCGTTACCTCACCCTGGCTCTGGCAATCCTCAACTCCGTGGGTTACCTCTTCCTCTTTAAGAGCTTCGGCATCAGCTTTAATGGCGCCGGCGCTCCCGAGATCATCTTCGACCTCATGATCATCGGCACGCTCACCGCGGGCGCCATGCTGATCATGTGGATCGGTGAGCTCATCACCCAGCGCGGTATCGGCAATGGCATGTCGCTGATCATCTTCGCGAACATCATGGCCGGTCTGCCGCAGGCTATCTTCTCCAGCACCGAGGGCAATGCCGGTGGCATCATCACCATGGTGATCATCTGCGCCATCATCCTGCTGGTTATCCCGCTGATTGTTTTCCTTGAGCGCGGCCAGCGCCGCATCCCGGTCTCCTACGCTAAGCGCGTCGTGGGCCGTCGCATGATGGGTGGCCAGACCACCTACCTGCCCATCAAGGTCAACACCGCGGGTGTCGTGCCGATCATCTTCGCTTCGGCGCTGCTGTACTTCCCGGCTCAGATTGCCGTGTTCTTCCCCGGCATCGGCTGGATTCAGGCAGTTGCCTCCGCGCTTTCGACCGGTTGGCTCAACTGGGTGCTTAACGTTGTCCTCATCGTGTTCTTCGCGTACTTCTACACCTCCATGGTGTTCAACCCCGACGACACGGCCGATAACCTTAAGAAGCAGGGCGGCTTTATTCCGGGCGTGCGTCCGGGTAGGGCTACCGCGGCCTACATCAAGAACGCGCTCAACAAGATCACGCTTCCCAGCGCTGTCTTTTTGGCGCTCATCGCCATCGTGCCTTCGATCATCTTCTCCTTCACGGGTAACCATCTGATCCAGGCATTTGGCGGCACGTCCATCCTCATCATGGTCGGCGTCGTGCTCGACACGGTCGATAAGCTCGAAGGCCAGATCAAGATGTATGATTACGATGGATTCTTTAAATAGGCTAGAGGAGGATTGCTCATGAACCTCGTATTGCTCGGAGCTCCGGGTGCCGGTAAGGGCACCGTCGCACAGGAGCTCGTCGCCGAGTTTGGCGTCGCCCACATTTCCACGGGCGACCTGCTGCGTGCTGCCGTCAAGGGTGGCACCGAGCTTGGTATTCAGGCTAAGAAGTACATGGACGCTGGCGAGCTCGTTCCCGACCAGCTCGTGATCGACCTTGTCAAGGAGCGCCTTGCCGCCGATGACGCCCAGCAGGGCTTCATCCTCGACGGCTTCCCGCGCAACACTGCCCAGGCTGTGACGCTCGATTCCGAGCTCTCCGCCATGGGTCGCGAGATCGACTGCGCCCTTCTGGTCGATGTGGCCCCCGAGGTCATTATCGATCGTCTGTCTTCGCGTCGCACCTGCCGCGCATGCGGTTACACCGGCACCGCTGCCGATGCTACCTGCCCCAAGTGTGGCGGCGAGATGTATCAGCGCGACGACGACAAGCCCGAGACCATCAAGAACCGTCTCGACGTCTCCGAGAAGTCCACGAGCCCGCCCATCGACTACTATCGTGGCCAGGGTCTGCTCAAGTCGGTCAACGGTGACCAGGCTCGCGAGACCGTGTACGGGGATGTCAAAGAGGCTCTCGGTCTATGATCAAGATTAAGTCTGCAACGCAAATCGAGCAGATGAAGAAGGCAGGAGCGCTATCTAAGATGGCGCTCCGCCACGTTGGAGCCATGGTGCGCCCCGGCGTTTCCACCTTTGAGCTCGATCAGCTCGCGGAGCAGATTATCCGCATGCATGGCGGCACCCCGGCCTTTAAGGGTTACGGCGGGTTCCCGGGGACCATTTGCGCATCGATCAACGATGCCGTGGTCCACGGTATTCCCAACCCCGACATGATCCTGCGCGATGGCGATATCATCTCCATCGATACGGGAGCCGTTGTCGACGGTTGGGTCGGCGATAACGCTTGGACGTTTTTCGTCGGCACCCCCACGCCCGAAGCCAGGGCTTTGTGCGAGGTCACGCGCGATTGCCTTAAGGCTGCCATCGAGCAGGCTGTTCCCGGTAACCATATCGGGGACGTCGGTTATGCCGTTCAGTCCCTCGCCGAGTCTCACGGTTACGGTGTGCTTCGTGATTATGTAGGCCATGGCATTGGCCGCGTGATGCACGAGGACCCCAACGTTCCTAACTATGGAAAGAAGGGGAGGGGCGTTCGCCTCCAGGCCGGCATGGTCATTGCCATCGAGCCGATGGTTACGATGGGTTCCAACCATGTGAGCACGGGCTCCGACGGTTGGATTGTTACGACCAACGATCACCTGCCCGCCGCGCACTACGAGAACACCGTCGCCATTACCAATGACGGTCCGGTGATTCTCACCACGGATGCCCAAGGTGCTTGGTGTTCGCTCCAAGGCGGAGAAATGTAACAAGTTCCACTTAGTTGTGGAGCCATTACGAAGTTATTACGATGCGTGCATACGTGTTGTAAAATACTCAATCGCTGTCGTTTTCTAGAGAAAGATGATTGCTTGTGAAGAAGGAAGACGCAATTGAGCTCGAGGGTACGGTAAAGGAACCGTTGCCCAACGCCATGTTTAAGGTCGAGCTCGAGAACGGTCATTCGGTTCTGTGCAACATTTCTGGCAAAATCCGAATGAATTACATCCGTATTCTCCCCGGTGACAGGGTTGTCGTGGAGCTTTCCCCGTACGACCTGACCCGCGGCCGCATCACCTATCGCTACAAATAGCGGCACGCATACACGCACTCCATTTCCGACTGCAGGCTTAGCTCAACCTACGGTCGGATTGTGTGTGAAGACCAGCCATAGTTTTAAACGCCTGCGGCTGGGCGAGTAGATAGTAGGGAAGTAGTTTGAGCGCTACCGAAAGGAAGAACGATGAAGGTACGTCCTTCGGTCAAGAAGATGTGCGATAAGTGCAAAATCATTAGGCGCCATGGCAAGGTCCTCGTCATTTGCGAGAACCCCCGTCATAAGCAGCGTCAGGGTTAAGAGAGGAGACTACGTTGGCCCGTATTAATGGTGTCGACCTCCCGCGTGAGAAGCGCGTTGAGATCGGTCTGACCTACATTTACGGCATCGGCCGCACCACTGCGACGAAGATTTGCGTCGAGTGCAACGTTAACGTGGATACGCGCGTTAAGGACCTCACCGAGGATGAGGTTAACGCCATCCGCGATTATATCGATAAGAACCAGATCATGGTTGAGGGCGACCTCCGCCGTGAGCGCAACCAGAACGTCAAGCGCCTTATGGACATCGGCTGCAACCGCGGCCTTCGTCACCGCAAGGGCCTCCCGGTCCGCGGCCAGCGCACCCACACTAACGCTCGTACCCGCAAGGGCCCGAAGCGTCAGATCGGTGCTAAGAAGAAGAAATAAGGAGCGCTAGATAGATGGCTACTGCTAAGAAGAACGTTCGCGCTGCCCGTCTGAAGCGCGCGGACCGTAAGAACATTTCCGTGGGCCAGGCTCACATTCGTTCTACGTTCAACAACACGATCGTTTCGATCACCGATCCCCAGGGCAATGTCATTTCCTGGAAGTCGGCTGGCCAGGTGGGCTTCAAGGGCTCCCGTAAGTCCACGCCGTTCGCTGCCCAGATGGCTGCCGAGGCTGCTGCCAAGCAGGCCATGGAGCACGGTATGAAGAAGGTTTCCGTCTTCGTCAAGGGCCCCGGCTCCGGTCGTGAGACCGCCATCCGCTCCCTCCAGGCTGCTGGCCTCGAGGTTTCGAGCATCCAGGACAAGACTCCCATCCCGCACAACGGCTGCCGCCCCAAGAAGCGTCGCCGCGTGTAACTGAAAGGATCGTATCAATATGGCAATCGACAGGACTCCTGTTCTTAAGCGCTGCCGTCAGCTCGGGATCGATCCCGCTGAGCTCGGTTACAGCAGCAAGAAGGAATCTATCCGCCAGCCCAAGCGCCGTCGCAAGGAATCTGAGTACGGCATGCAGCTGCGCGAGAAG
>CAUCCR010000107.1:0-5884 GCA_958441355.1 uncultured Collinsella sp.
CGGAGCCTTGGCGGCAGACTTGGCAGTCTTCGCCTTAACCGATGCCTTCTTAGCAGCCGCGGCCTTGGGCTTCACCGAGGATGCACGCTTGCGCGTCGCCTTCTTGGGCTCCTCGACCACAGGCGGCTTATAGCTACTCGGTCCGCGGCGTTTAAGCACTACGCCCGCCAGACCGGGCACCTTAATCTCGATGGAGTCCATCTGCCCGTTCCAGGGATAGGGCTCGCTCGAGCAGGTGTAGGGCTCCTCGCCAGCGTATCCGCTGCCACCGAACTCGGGACGGTCGGAATCGAAGATGACCTCCCAGTCACCCTCGCGCGGCACGCCCACGCGGAAGCTCTCGTAGCTCGCCGGGTCAAAGTTGATCAGGATCACCAGGTCGTCATCGACGTCCTCGCCCTGGCGCACAAAGCTCACGATGGACTGCTTGGAGTTATCCGCGTCGATCCAGGTAAAGCCGTCGTCGGTGTAGCCGCGCTCGTACAGGGCAGGCTCGGCGGTGTACAGGTGGTTGAGCGCCTTGATAAACGCCTGATGATGACGGTGCGTCTCGTACTCCTCGGTCAGGAACCACTGGATAGACTCGTAGTAGCGCCACTCGATAAACTGGCCGATCTCGTTGCCCATAAAGTTGAGCTTGGCACCGGGGTGCGTCATCTGGTAGAAGGCCAGCGTACGCAGGCCGGCAAACTGGCGCCACCAGTCGCCCGGCATGCGGCCGATGAGCGAACACTTGCCGTGAACGACCTCGTCGTGGCTCAGCGGGCAAATGAAGTTCTCGGTAAAGGCGTACATGATGGAGAACGTGAGCAGCCCGTGGTTGCCGGGGCGCCAAGGAAAATCGGTCTGCATATAGTGCAAGGTGTCGTTCATCCAGCCCATGTCCCACTTGTAGTGGAAGCCCAGGCCGCCGTCCTGCGGCGGATAGGTCACGAGTGGCCACGCGGTGGACTCTTCGGCCATCATCATCACGTCGGGGTAGTGCGCCTCTACGGCGCAGTTGACCTGGCGGATAAACGCGCTGGCGTCCAGGTCCTCCTCGGTACCGTACTTGTTGAACTTCTTTTGGCCGGGATCGTCAATGCCAAAGTTGAGGTACAGCATGCTGGACACGCCGTCCATGCGAATGCCGTCCACGTGGAAGTTCTCGAGCCAGTACAGCACGTTGGAGACCAGGAAGGAGCGGACCTCGCCGCGGGCGAAGTCGAACTTGTGCGTGCCCCAGTTGGGATGAATCTCGTGCTCAAACAGCATATGGCCGTTAAAGGTGGCAAGGCCGTGGGAGTCGGCGCAAAAACCGCCGGGCACCCAGTCCATGATCACGCCGATGCCCGCCTCGTGGCACGCATCGATAAAGTGCATGAGCTGCTGCGGGTTGCCGTAGCGCGACGTGGCGGCGTAGTAGCCGGTCGTCTGGTAGCCCCAGGAGCCGTCGAAGGGGTGCTCCATAAGCGGCATGACCTCGATATGCGTGTAGCCCATGTCGCGCACGTAATCCACGAGCTCCACCGACAGGTCGTCGTAGGTGTAGAACTCGCCGCGCTGCGCGGGAAAGGGATCCATGGGACCGGGGTAGTTGCCGTACTCGTCGGGCTCGCCCTGCGGCGCGTCGCCGTGGCGCTTCCACGAGCCAATATGCACCTCGTAGATGTTAAGCGGCTGCGACATGTGGTTGTGGCCGGCGCGGCGCTTGAGCCACGCGGCGTCATTCCACTTATAGTCATCGAGGGTCCACAGCACGCTCGCCGTTCCCGGAGGGCACTCGGCCTTAAAGGCATACGGATCGGCCTTATAGAGCTTCTCGCCCTCGTTGGTCTCGATGAGATATTTATAGAGCTGGCCCTGCTCGGCGCCAGGAATAAAGCCTTCCCAAATAGCGCTCGTATGCACGGGCACCAGCGGGTTGGCTTCCTCATCCCAGTCGTTAAATTCGCCAATGACATGGACGCTCTTTACGTCGGGCGCCCAAACGCAAAAGCGCCAGCCGCGCGTGCGCTGCTGCGTGTCAGGATGCGCGCCCATCTTTTCCCAGCTGCGCTCCCACGTGCCGATGCCAAACAGATAGACATCGTCCTTGGTGAGCTCCGGTGCGTGCGGAGCCGGTTTGCGGGTTGCGGGCTTTTTAGCCGTTGGCTTTAGCTTTGTATCGCTCACGTTTGATCCCATCATGACGCGGCAGCGTGTTGCCTTGGTGACTAGATGCGAAAGGTCCAAGGCTGCACGAATCGAAGGGACGGCGAAGTTTCTGTGATTCGTTCCACCTCGCGTGCTCGGTGGAACTTTCGGCAAAAACTACGATAACACCTGTGCGTTAGTTTTATGAACGAAAGCGGATTTGCGGGGGCGTTTAATCGGTAAGCGACATGTTTATACCACTGGCAGAATTGCCGTGGTAAAACTCTTGACAGTTTTACCAATTTGGGTTTCAAAATTGTCTGGCTGACGTTTGGTAAAACGTTTTTAGCAGGTTGTTTACCCTTTGACATCGAAAGGTTCGTTTATGTCCCATACCGCCGCTCCCCAGGTTGCTTTTATTTTCGATTGCGATGGCACGCTGGTTAATAGCACCCCCGTTTGGGCCTATGCCCAACCAGAGTTATTGCACCGCCACGGTGTCGACGTGACGGTCGACGATTTTGCCCAGTTTGAGCATCTTTCACTCGAGGACGAATGTCAGGCCTACCACGACACGTGGGGCATTGGCACAGGTGGCGAGGAGCTGTATCGCGAACTGAGCGAGATTCTGATCGATGGTTACTCCAAGGTACCGCCGCGCGAGGGGCTCTTGGCGTTTTTGGAGCAGGCGAAAGCGGCGGGAATCGCCATGTGCGTGGCCACGTCTACGCCGGCCGAGCTGGTACAGTCTGCACTCGCTGGTGCCGGGCTCGACGCGTACATGGAGTTTGTTACCACGACGGGCGAGGCAGGACGCTCCAAGCAGTTCCCCGACGTGTACGAGCTTGCGTTGCGTCGCCTGGAAGAGAGCCATGGTCATGCGTTTGATTCCGTGTGGGTGTTTGAGGATGCAGTCTTTGGCCTTAAGAGCTCCGGCGCTGCCGGCTTTAAGCGCGTGGGCATCTATGACCCGCACGGCCGCATGGAGCGCAACGAGGTTCGTGCCAACTGCGAGATCTTTATTGATAGCTATGAAGAGCTTACGCTCGATCGCGTGCTGGCGTTTGAGGGGTAGGCGAGGATTGTGGCTTGCAAAGTATTAGTAGTCTGCGGTTCGCCCGTGGTGGCGAGTGCCGAATTGCTGCGCCAATTGGCGGGGGAGTGCGACCAAGTGGTTGCCGTGGACCGCGGACTCGATGCGCTGCTGGGCGCGGGATTGAGTTGCGACGTGTATGTGGGGGATGCCGACACGGTGAGTGATGCAGGTCGCACGTTGGTCGATGCCGCCGAAGCCTTTGAGGTGGAACGCCACGACCCTTACAAGGACTATACAGATCTGGCTCTGGCGCTCGATTCCGTCCGTCGTCGCTGGCCGGGTGCCGAAGTGGTTGCGACCTGCGCCACCGGCGGCCGTCCGGACATGGCTCTTTCCGTACTGGGCTTGCTCGCGGGCTACGAGGGCGCCCCAGTCTGGATTGCCGAAGACGAGACCACGGCCCGAATCCTGCACGGAGGCGAATCGTGGACCATTGAGGGCGCTGAGGACCAGACGTTCTCAATCATCGCTATAGCCCCTGGGACGGTGGTAAGCGAACACGGCCTAGAATGGGAGCTAGACCACAGCCCCCTGGGCTTGTTAGCCGACACGGGCATCAGCAACGTCGTCAGGGGTACGGCCAAGATCCAAGTCCACCAAGGTGTTGCGATCGGTTATTTGCTAGTGTGAGGGTTTTATCGGGACGGGGCTGAATTGGCTAATTTTGGCAACGCCAAAAAAGATATATAGAATAAGTGGTTGGAAGTTGTTAAACGATCGGTTGGTTTCCGTAAACGGGATTCTGTTTAATCCAACCACTTATCTAACAACCCGCTCGTATACAAATCCAACCACGTGCTTAACAACTTTGCTTTTTGATTAAAGGTCTGAAGTCCACCACGCCTTGGCGGGAAAGTCCTTTCCCCGTCGAGTATTCTCGATCGCGCTCGGGGTCTTCCTCGACGAATTTGCACACACCCTTTGCTATGAGAGAGATGAGCCCTTCAAGCTTGACGACGCAATCGAACTCGCAGTCCTGTTGGCTTCCATGTCCGATTCCTTTATGCCCAAAACTCGCGATTATCCCGCGCGCATCGCCCTGTACGCAAACCCCGATGGCTTTGTAGGGGCTATACTCTTCGCCCCTTCCCTCGATGACCGACGACCCCGCATGGATCACCGCGCAGCGAAGCTGATAGAGATCCGATGCCGTAAAGATGCCTCGCTTCTCTATCGTCTCAAACTCCTCTTTTATCTCATCTGGGTGCTTCTCGCCCTTGCGCGCATTGGTCATTTTTCTCCCATCGTTCGGGAGCTCCAGGTACTCCTTGCACCATTTTCGGTAATCCGTCCCTTCGATGTTTGCGCATACGTCCGGGATGGTCACTACGAGAGTCAAAGCGGCGAGCAGCAGCCCTGCGTCGAAGGCTTTTTCGCACTCTTCCACAAGTCTGCTGGGCGTACGGCAGACGACGGTGGGAAACCCGTATTCGTTGTCGCTGCATTTTAAACACGTAGAGGGCATGGGCTCCCAATCGGCAATTGTGGTCACGCTCATAACACCTCGCCCGTTTCTGTGTCGATTTCGAATGCGGACTTCTCGTCCATGGTCGGTCCTCTCTGGCAAAGACGATTTCAGCCAGAGATTTTACAAGTTCAATGAGTTACTTCGCTTTAAATCCAACCATTGGTTTAACAAAACGGTAGGAGACTTTCTTCAACCAGAAAACTAACAAACCCAACCAGTATTTTTCATACCCGCCAAAAATAGCTACAGAGATATGTCCCAGATAAATCCGTAAGTAAGACAATCAATCAAAATTCCCCCTTGCATCAAGCAAAACATTCCCCTATAGTATCCACCTGTCACGGGGGCGTAGCTCAGCTGGGAGAGCGCTTGACTGGCAGTCAAGAGGTCAGGGGTTCGATCCCCCTCGTCTCCACCATCGTGAATGCAAAGGCCTTCGGGATTCCGAAGGCCTTTTTTCATGCCAAAACACCTTGCGGCACAAACCCAATCCACACCAACAAAAAGTTGCACAATTTATTTCCCATGTCTGTACATAGTTTGTTAGCCAAACGCGATTATCAGTGTAGATCGCCGTTCCATATGGGCTTCAGGAACGCGCCTAATCACCGTTAGCATCCCATTAACCTGCATCAACGTGAACAACATCCCCAAAATAACCCCCTTAAGCACGCTAAATGAACGATATGTTGTCCAACGCAGCCCAAATCAGTTTCGCTAACAGCTTGTGCTAGGATACCTATCGTTACATGAGTTCAACTGTGCTCGCGGCTCCAGCAAGTCACAAAGCGCAGGGTCGATTAGCATCCGGCCGTAACGGCGGTGTTAGAAACACCACGAGCTCCAATATCGATTGCCATGTGCGAGTTTGCACTTGCTTTTGCGGCTATTTATAAGCTCGCATTGGGCAGTGCGAAATATTGTCATGACAAACCACAGCAGTATTCAGCTGTTTGCGTGCGGTCTAGTTTTGTTCCCGCTTGACTGGTTCGCACGCAGCCAGCTGGAGTCGCGGTCATTTTGCGATACACGTCCGCGACTCTAGCCACTGCACTTATACATACCGTTCACGGTGGGGCAGAGCCACGTGCTTGTCTGACTGGGCTCAGGGTTTGAATATGGAGCGCCTTCGCGCACAAGCGCCCTGGCGAAGCCACATCCAAACCCTGTGAGCCACACGTAAGACAGCAAGGGGGTGGTGCTCG
>CAUCCR010000108.1:0-5851 GCA_958441355.1 uncultured Collinsella sp.
AGCTGTAGAGCCGCCTGGGCATTTGCTTCCCATTAACAACTGCATCGTCCCGTTTAAACGCGTATACCGTGCCGGGGCATTGCTGTCAAAATTCCCTGCGCGGGACCTGCGCAAGAAAGGATTCGTTATGTCCGTCCGCATTATTACCGATTCCGCAAGCGATATGTCGCCGGCCGAGCACCCAGCACTGGCCGTTTTGCCGCTGTCCGTCACCTTTGGCACCGTTGTGTACATGGATGGCATCGACATCGATCACCAGCGCTTTTACGAGATGCTCGTGGAGCGCGATGAGCTGCCCAAGACCGGCCAGGTCAACCCGTACGCGTTTTCGCAGGCGATTGCCAAGGTTCGTGAAGCCGGCGATGAGGCTGTGATTATTACCGTGGGCGCTAAGCTATCAGGCACCAATCAGAGTGCCCGTACCGCACTTGCCGAGGCGCCGGGCGGCGACGTGTACGTGGTGGATAGCAATAACGTCACCCTGGGTGAGCGCGTCCTGGTCGAGTATGCGCTGCGCCTGGTGGACGAGGGCCGTAGTGCGGCCCAGATCGCGGCGGCGGTCGAGGCTGTGCGCGACCGCGTGGTGGTTATCGGCCTGCTTGAGACGCTGGAGTACTTGGTGCGCGGCGGCCGTCTGTCTGCTGCGGCCGGCGCCGTGGGCACGCTGCTCAACGTAAAGCCTGTGGTGGCTGTCGAGGACGGTCTGATCGTGCAGCTGGGCAAGGCGCGCGGTTCCAAGAACGGCCGCAACCTGCTGAACCAAAAGGTCGAAAAGGCGGGCGGCATCGACTTTTCCATGCCGCTGGCGCTCGGCTATACGGGCCTTTCGGATGCGGTACTCAAGAAGTATATCGAGGACAGTGCCGCGTTGTGGGCCGGCCATGCCGAGGGTGAGCTGCCAATCCACACTATCGGCGCCACCATCGGCACCCACGTGGGCCCCGGCGCTGTAGCCGTAGCCTTCTTCCGCCCCGCCAACTAGCTTTCCGGTCAAAACCACCACAAAGGGGACAGGTACCTTTGTGGTGGTTTATGCTGGGTTCGGTTGAAAGGAGCGAGCGATGGCGTCTGAGGGCTTTTTTGAACGGGTGTACGAGGTGGTCGAGCAGATCCCCGAGGGGATGGTCGCCACGTATGGTCAGGTGGCGCTGCTCGCCGGTCGCCCGCGAAGTGCGCGCTATGTGGGGTATGCCCTGCATAGCAATCCGCGCCCCGGCGAGATTCCCTGTCATCGTGTGGTGTTTGCCGATGGCCGTATCTGTGAGGGTTTTGCTTTTGGCGGCCCCGATGCTCAACGTGAGCTTTTGCTAGGGGAGGGTGTGGCGTTTAAGGACGACATGCACGTCGACCTGGCCGTCTGTCGTTGGCCTGCCGGACTCTAGCAGCTCTGCCGTGGCCAGAACCACCACAAAGGTGCCTGTCCCCTTTGTGGTGGTTTTCTGTTGCAGGTTTACCGTGGCTAACTTATGGAGAAGCTATGGCGGCGAATATTGATGCTGCAAAGTAAACCGCGGTGAACTATATTGTATTCAGCAACGGAGCAGGCAATAGGCGATGAAAAAGCCTGCCCTGTTGAGTTTGATTCGCATTCCTCCCCTCTGTGCGATTCAACGGTGTACTTCGGGAACGGGCCCGCCGGCAGCTGACTGCCGGCGGGCCCGTTCCTGTTTATCGGGGGAGTGCAATGGGCGGAGCCGAAGCAGTCCGGCTCCGAAAAAGGCGGACGTCGTAGCGCCCGCCCTAAAGCAATCGAAAGCTCAAGCCAGCAAATCGGTCTAGTACACCATGCCCATGGCGTCCTGAACCTCTGCCAGGGTCTGATCGGCAATCTCGTTGGCGCGACGGTTGCCCTCGTGCAGGACGTCCTTCACATAGTCCAGATCGTTCTCGTAGCGCTGGCGACGCTCGCGGATCGGTGCGAAGTACTCGTTGACGGCCTCGGTCACGTACTTCTTGAGCTGGCCGGAGCCGCCCATGCCAATCTCCTCGGCAATCTCGACCTCGGAACGGCCGGTGCAGATGGCGGCCGTCGAAAGCAGGCCAGACACGCCGGGGCGGTTCTCGGGGTCGAACGTGATCATGCGCTCGGAATCGGTCTGGCTCTTCTTGATGCGCTTGGCCGTCTCCTCGGCGGTCATCGAGATGTTGCTGGCGTTGCCGTAGCTCTTGCTCATCTTGCGACCGTCCAGGCCGGGCAGCAGCGGGGTCTCGGACAGCAGCGCGTCGACCTCGGGGAACACCTTGCCGTAGCGGTTGTTAAAGCGGCGGGCGATGGTGCGGGTGAGCTCGATGTGCGGCAGCTGGTCGCGACCGACCGGCACCACATTGCCCTTGCAGAACAAGATGTCGCAAGCCTGGTGCACCGGGTAGGTGAGCAGAAGGCCGGTGAGCTCGTGGCCCGAGGCCTCCATCTCGGCCTTGACCGTAGGGTTGCGCGCCAGCTCGGCCTCGGACACCAGCGACAGGAACGGCAGCATGAGCTGGTTGGCGGCGGGCACGGCGGAGTGTGCGTAGATCATGGTCTTGTCGGGGTCGATGCCGCAGGCAAGGTAGTCCATGACCATGTTGTATACGTTGTCCTGGATGTGCTCGGTCGTGTCGCGGTCAGTGATGACCTGGTAGTCGGCGATGAGCACGTTGGTCTTGGCGCCCATGTTCTGCAGCTCAACACGGCCCTTGAGGGTACCGAAGTAGTGGCCCAGGTGCAGACGGCCGGTGGGGCGGTCGCCGGTGAGCATGGTGAACTTCTCGGGCGTTTTGGTCAGGCCCTCGCGAATGGCGTTGCTCTTTTGCAGCGCGACTTCGTAGCTGTTCTCGTTTGGCATGATTGCTCCTAACGTTCGTTCGCAGGTCTTGATGATAGCGTGTTTATTGGAGGGGCGGGGCGTAAGTAGGCGAGGGGCGGGAGAGGGTTGCTTGTGCGATGGGTGCGGCGCGGCCGCGCTTGGCCAACGGTGCCTGGGCACATCCTCGGCAGCTTATCCTAGAGCTTGTGGTGGCGCTCTTCTTTGCGCTCCTCGGCTGCCTGCTCCTCCTGCTTAAAAGCGGGGTCGTCGGGGGTGATCAGCTCGTCCTCGTGCGTGCGCTTGTTGTAATGGTGGCGCAGCACGGGTTCAAACAGGTGCAGGTGCTTGGCGAAGGCAGCCGAGCCAATGGCGAGCACGGTAAAGATGAGCACACGCATGGGCACCTCGACCTGGTTAATCGCGGCGGCGCCGGCCGAAAGCATGATGCACCAGGCATAGATGAGCAGCACGGCCTGTTTTTGGTTGTAGCCTTCTTGGATCAGGCGGTGGTGGATGTGGCCCTTGTCGGCCTGCCCGATGCTAATGTGGGCGCGCTTGCGGCGCACAATGGCGCTAAACGTGTCGATGATGGGCACGCCGGCAACGATGAGCGGGATGATAAGCGAGGTGAGTGCGGCGGTGCGGCTCACGTTGAGCAGCGAGATGGAGCCCAGCGCAAAGCCCAGAAGCAGCGACCCCGAGTCGCCCAAGAAGATGCTTGCGGGGTTGAAGTTGTAGCGCAAAAAGGCCAGGCAGGCGCCAAAGAGCGCAATGGAAAGCGCGGCGGCGTCGATGCGGCCCGAGAGCACGGCCATCGAAAACATCGTGAACGACGCGATGCCACATATGCCCGTGGCCAAGCCGTCGAGGCCGTCGATGAGGTTAATGATGTTGGTGAATGCCACCAGGTAGATCACGGTGATGGGGTAGGCGAGCCATCCGAGCATGATTTCGCCGGGGGCAAACGGGTTGACGATGACGCCGATTTTTAGGCCGCCGATACAGGCGATGAGCGCGGCGAGGACCTGTCCGGCCAGCTTTTGCTTGGGCTTGAGCTGGAAGACGTCGTCGATAGCGCCGGTCGCAAAGATGACGGTAAAGGAGAGTGCCAGCATGGGATAGCTAATGTGAAGGCGCGGGTGCGGCACCAAAACGGGCGGCCAGCCCAGGTACCAGGTGCCTAGGATTTGCACAATGCAGGCAACGACCAGGCCCAAAAACACCGCCGTTCCGCCCAAACGCGGGATGGGCTTGGTGTTGATGCGGCGCTTAGAAGGATAGTCGACGGCATCGAGCTTAATTGCCAAGCGCTTGACCAGGGGCACCGCGAGGAAGGTCGTGATAAAGGCCGCCGCTGCCACGCATAGATACGGTATGTAGCTCGGGGATGAAGCCATGAATCTAAAAACCGCCAAGCGTCGAAGGAAAAGGTCAGAAGAACGCCATGCGCAAAGGGCATAGCCGAACCATAATACTCGACCAAGGGGGGTGCATGGAATTGCACGCAGCGATAATCACGCGCTTACCAGATATTGGGATGTTGTCGATGGCTTGTCGGGATGCCGGCGGGGATCCATATGGACTGTAATGGTGATTTTGGTAAAAGAAAACCACCCCCCACGTTACGAAAATGAACCCACCTAAAACAGGTGGGTGCCCTCATCGACTGTTCCAGCGTCCTTAACAACGAAGGATACCTGTACTAGGTACGACTGTGTGGGCTCCCTAAATAAACGCGACGGTTCACCCAGTTGCTCCGCGGGGGGCGGAATACCTACATCATAAAGCGGCACTTTATCGATTCCAGTCTTGACATTACAAAAATCGTGTCGGACGATTACGGCGCCTTGGGCTCGAGCCGTCTGTGGGGTTGATCCCTTTACGTTTGAGCTGCTGAATCGTTGTTTTGGAGCATGGTTTTATGCCGACGTCGTTGACCGAACTTTTTTCGCCCGCCTGCCATTTGTGTCCGCGCCGTTGCGGTGCGGCGCGCGATGAGGGCGCGCACGGCGTCTGCGGTGCTAACGACACGCTCAAGGTGGCCCGCGCCGCGCTTCATATGTGGGAGGAGCCGCCTATCTCGGGCGAGGCCGGTTCGGGCACGATCTTCTTTAGCGGCTGCTCGCTCAAATGTATCTACTGCCAGAACCACGAGATCTCGACCGGCAATTTTGGCCTTGAGATTTCGCCTGAGCGCCTGGTCGAGATTATGCTGGAACTGCAGGACCAGGGTGCCAACAACATTAATTTGGTGACGGCGACGCACTATGCGCACCTGTTGCCTGCCGCGATTGCCGCGGCACGGGCGCGCGGACTGGTTATCCCAATCGTCTACAACACGAGTGGTTACGAGCGCGCGAGTGCCGTGGCGGCGCTGGGCGACCTGGTCGATGTGTGGCTCACCGACTTTAAATATGCCGATGCCGGGCTTGCGCAGTCGCTCTCCCATATAAAGGATTACCCGCGTGTGGCCGTGTCGGGTCTGGCCCAGATGGCGCGCGAGATCGAGCGCCGCGGGGGAGAGTTGGTGGACGAGGACGGGCTTATGAAGCGTGGCATGATCGTGCGTCACCTGGTGCTTCCGGGGCATGCAGACGATTCGTGTCGCGTGCTGGACCTGGTGTGGCAGACGGTGGGCGACGTGCCGATCTCGGTTATGAACCAGTACACGCCCAATGCGCTCATGCGCGAGCAGGGCGGCGACCTGGCACGCGCCGTGACGCGTGAGGAGTACGAGCAGGTGCTCGACCATGCCGACGACCTGGGTTTTACGACGATGTTCTGGCAAGAGGGCGGCGCGGTAGACGAGAGCTTCACCCCGGCCTTCGACACCACCGGTGTTCTTACCAGCGCAAAGTAGTGCGTTCGTCGATGATTTTTCTGGGACGGGGATAAAAAAATCATCGAGAGGATCGCCTGTTCGAAAAGTTGCCAAAATCGCCGCGCCCCAAAAAGACTGGTTATTGGGCGTTGACAGTTGGCGAGCCGTAGGTAAAATATCGACTTGTCCTGGGGACGTAGCTCAGTTGGGAGAGCGCTGCCGTCGCATGGCAGAGGCCGAGGGT
>CAUCCR010000109.1:0-5764 GCA_958441355.1 uncultured Collinsella sp.
CAAGTAGTCATTGGGGACGCTCTTTAATGACTAGTCGTTTAAGAACGCCCCTTAAGAATGACCCCAATGACTACACTCAAAAAACGGCGCCCGCCGGCGATGTTGCCGGCGGGCGCCGTTGTCTTGAAGACGAAGTGATCCGTTTTCCTCCGTCCCCAAGGGATCATTACAGTGAGTCGATAAAGCGCTGTTGGGCGGCGCGGCCGGCTTCGTCCCACTTAAAGACGCCGGCGTTGTCGAGCACGTGGCCAAACACCACGCCGACCTCCTCGTGCAGGATGTCGATGGCGTTGTCCGCCGTAAGCTCGTCGGCGCGGCGGGCAAAGACGTCCTCGGCCCATGCGGCGTGGCTGCGGCAAAGGTCGTCGCCCTCGAGCGCACCGGCAAGGTCGTAGCTGGCATCGGTCTTGGCCGCCAACAGGTGCTCACGGACAGCGCCGAGCTCGGGAACCAGGCGCGGCGGCAAAATGGCCAAGCCCATGACCTCGATCAGGCCGATGTTCTCCTTTTTAATATGGTGATACTCGGCATGCGGGTGGAAAACGCCCAGCGGATGCTCGTCGGTCGTGATGTTGCAGCGAAGTGCCAGGTAGGCCTCGTAAATCTCGCCACCGGCATTGCCGCGGAAGTCGACGCGGCGGATGACGGGCGTCACGGTGTTGTGCGCTACGCCGTCGGCCGTGTGCGCGATAACGCCCACAGACTCATCGGTCCACTCGCGCCAGGCGAGGATAATCTTCTCGGCAGCGTCGAGCAACTGGGCGCGGTCGTGCGAGCGCAGTCGCAGCACCGAAAGCGGCCACTGCAACACGGTACCGCTGACCTGGTCAAAGCCGGGCACGCTAAACTGCGAGACTTCGGTGGCATGCATCATGGGGAACTCGTGCGCGCCGCCCTGGAAGTGGTCGTGCGACAGAATCGAGCCGCCCACGATGGGCAGGTCGGCGTTGGAGCCGATAAAGTAGTGCGGGAACAGGTCGACAAAGTCGAGCAGGCAGGTCAGGCTCTTGCGATCCACGTGCATCGGGCGATGCTTGGAGCTCATGGCAATGCAGTGCTCGTTAAAGTACGCATACGGGCTGTACTGGAAGCCCCAGCGCTCGCCGTCGAGCTGGATGGGGATAACGCGCAGATTCTGGCGGGCGGGATGAGCGCCGCTGTCAGCCGCGGCGGAGCGTCCGGGGTAACCCTCGTTCTCGATGCAGAGCTGGCAGGCGGGATACTTCTCGCCCATGTTCTTGGCTGCACCTGCCGCGGCGATATCGCGCGGGTCCTTCTCGGGTTTGGACAGGTTGATGGTGATTTCAAGATCGCCCCAGTTGGTGGGGGTGCTCCATTTGATGTTGCGCGCGATGGCGGCACGGCGCACGTAGCCGGCGTCGCAGCACAGGCCGTAGAACCAGTCGGTCGCGGCGCGGGGCTCGTTGACGCCCATGCGGCCGGTAAACTCGTCAATCACGGCAGACGGGCGCGGCATGAGCGCGCCCATGATGCGCATGGCGATGCGGTCGCGGCCCGATGCCGTGTCCTCGGCGGCGCCGTTGGCAACAGCCGCCTCGGCAAGCGCGGCAAGTGTGCCTTCAAGGTCAAAGTTGGGCAGGGTATCGGGGTGCAAGAGCGAGAGTTTCTCGACCTGGAGCGCCCAGGCCATGTCGAGCGCCGGGCCCGTAGCACCGATGCACTCGAGAATGGTGTTATACGCCCAGATGCGATCGTCCTGGCCGATCATCGATCGGTGGATGGCGTACTCGATCAGGTTCTGCGCGGCCTCGCGCACGTCAGTCATTACAGCCATGCCGCGTAGGCCCCCTTGTCAGAAATTGCGTAGTGGCGGGCAGAGCCCTCGCCCAGCCAGCTGTTCATCTTGGTGATAAAGGTGTCGACCAGATCGAGCGGCACAAAGGCCTGGATGGTGCCACCAAAGCCGCCACCGTGGATACGGACGGCGCCTCGGCCGTCGAGCACGTGCTCGGCCAGTGCCAGGGCATACATCGAGGGCTGCTCGGAGCCCAGCTTGGCAACGACATTCTGTAGGTACATGGCAGAGCTGGCGCCGGACTCGCGCGTCAGGACCAGGAACTGATCGATGTCGCCGGCGTTCAGGGCAGCCCAGCGCTTGTCGACCAGGCCGTTTTCGTACCAGTAGTGAACGGCGCGCAGACAGGCGCGGTCGCCCAGCTTGGCGCGCAGCTCGGGGAGCTTGGCGTCAAAGTCGGCAACATCGACCTCGCACAGGCGTTCCTTGCCAAACTCGGCGGCGACGTCCTGCATTTCGCGCGGAACGGCGGCGTAGTCGTCGGTGGCGGCCACGTGGTCGGCACCGACCTTAACGAGCACGAGCGCGTAGCCGTGATCCTCAAAGTTGAGCTCGAGCTTCTTGGTTTTAGGCTGAGCCTGGTCCTCAAAGTCCATGTAGGCGAGGCCGCCCAGACATACGGCGGCCTGGTCCATCAGGCCGCAGGGCTTGCCGTAGTAGTTGTTCTCGGTGCGCTGGCTCATCTGAGCGAGCGCGACGGGCTCAATGGCGGGTGCGCCCCAGAGCGTCTCCATGGCGCGACCGTATGCCGCCTCGACAGCAGCGGAGCTGGAAAGGCCGCCGCCCGAGGGGACAGAGCAGGTGAAGGCGAAGTCGAAGCCCTGGGGCTCAACGCCCAGAGCAGCGATTTCGTGGGCCATGCCGCGGACGAGGCTCGCGGACGTGCCCTTCTCGGACGCTTGAATATCCAGCGTGTCGAGCGTGATCTCAAAGGTGGGGTAGCCCTCGTCGGCGACGCGAATCTTGTTGGTGTCGGTCGCTACGGCAATGCCGTCAACGGCGACATCGAGCGAGCCGGCGATGACGTGGCCGCCCTCGTGGTCGGTGTGGTTGCCACTGATTTCGGAACGGCCGGGCGCGTGCACATAGAGCACCTGGCGGTCGCCGATGGGGCCAAACTCCTCCTCAAACAGTTTGGTGAGCGTGGCGAATGTCTTTTCGTCGGGGGTGGTCATGGGAGTCCTTTCCTTGGTGCGCACGGGCGAGTTTTGCGTCGTTATGAGTACGTTAACAACTTGAAGCGGAGTGAACCAAGTGTTCACGGTACCGCACGTTACGGGCTATGTTAACGTACTCATAACACAACGCTTGTCACTTTTTGAGAATCTGGTAATCGGTAGAAATACAGCCGTGAACGGTACTGCTGTATGGACTTATAAAGCAGAAGAGTTGCGGATTGAAAAAGTAGAGTACGTTAACATGCGTCCGACGATGGCGGGCCTCGGCGCGGAGTGTATCTCTGCCCGGGCCGGCATGCACGCTATTCAGATCTCGCAAGGGTGAAGGTGATCCTGTGGCAAGGCGTCCGTCCAACGATACCAGTTCGCGTCCGGTCTCCATGGCCGACGTCGCCCGCGCTGCTGGCGTTTCGCAGCAGACGGTTTCGCGCGTCGCCAACGGCTTGCCCAACGTTAACGAGCAGACGCGCCAGCGTGTGCAGGCCGCTATGCAAGAGCTCGGCTTTCGTCCGAGTTATGCCGGTCGCTCGCTGCGCGACGGTCGCTACCATTCGGTCGGCCTGTGCGTCAACGATGTCACCAAGTTTGGCAACCTCTCAATGATCGACGGCATCGCCAGCGCTGCTCGCGAGCATAATTGCGCCATCACGCTGGTCGAGATGTCCAAGACCGAGGAGTTTTCGCTTGCCGAGGCCACGCGTCGTATGGCCGCATTGCCGGTGGACGGCATCATCATCGGCATGAGCCGCATGGCGCCCGATTTTGAGACGTTTGATCCACTGCCGGGCATTGGCACGGTCATCGTTACCATGTATGCACACCCGCGGGTGACTACGGTCGACTCCGATCATTACGGCTGCTCGCTGCTGCTCATGGATCATCTGTTTGAGCTGGGACACGAGCAGATTCGTTATATCGGTGGCCCGTCCTTTTCGGTCGACGAGCAGTTCCGTCGCGCTGGCTGGCAGGATGCGCTCGAGCGTAAGCACATTAAGCCACGGGCGCCGCTCGAGGGCGACTGGTCAGCCAACAGCGGTTACGAGGCCGGCAGGTACCTGGCCGAGCACGACCGCACCATGACGGCGATTTACGCGGCAAACGACCAGATGGCAAATGGCGTGATTGCAGCGCTGCGCGATAGCGGTCTGCGCGTGCCCGAGGACGTGAGCGTGGTGGGCGTCGACGATTCACTCGATGATTTTGTGGCACATAACGAGCTCACGACCGTTCGATTCGATTTGCATCAGCGTGGGCGCGAGGTATTCGAGCATGCGGTTCCCGAGGCGGGTACGGCGGGCAAAACCGTTGCTATTCGTATTCCCGGCCAGCTCATCATTCGACAGAGCACGGCAATACCGCGCGCATAGTTTGTGCAGGTCAAAAGCGGTATATTCCGCATCAATAACAATCGGTAAGGATGCCGGCAGATAGCTGTGGCTCTAAAGGCGAGTGCTATGATAGACGGGTTCTTTTGTCTATCTAGGAGGCTTTGCCTGATGGAGATCACCAAGGATATCCGCTACATTGGCGTCGACGATCACGACATCGATCTGTTCGAGGGCCAGTACGACGTGTCCGAGAACGGCATGGCATACAACAGCTATGTTATCTTGGGCGATAAAATCGCTGTCGCCGATTCGGTCGACGCTGGCTTTGTCGACGAGTGGCTCGGCAACCTCGAGACCGTGCTCGATGGTCGTACGCCCGACTACCTGGTTGTCCATCACATGGAGCCCGATCACTCTGCCGGTATCGCCGCCTTTATGGAGCGCTATCCCCAGGCGCAGATTGTGGCCAGCATGGGCGCTTTCCGCATGATGGTCAACTACTTTGGCACCGACTACCCCGAGCGCAAGATGGTCGTCAAAGATGGCGACGTGCTCGACCTGGGCGGCCACAGCCTAACCTTTGTCGGTGCCCCCAATGTTCACTGGCCCGAGGTGCTCTTCTCCTACGAGGCCACCGACAAGGTGCTCTTTAGTGCCGACGGCTTTGGCAAGTTTGGTGCCAACGACATCGAGGATCCCGAGGGCTGGGCTTGCGAAGCGCGCCGTTACTACTTTGGCATCGTGGGCAAGTTCGGCAAGTTTGTGCAGGCCGTGCTCAAGAAGGCCGCCAATCTGGACATCCAGATCATTTGCCCGCTTCACGGCCCCGTGCTGACCGAGAACCTGGGCTATTACCTCGACACCTACAACACCTGGTCGAGCTATCAGCCCGAGGACGAGGGCATCACGATTGCCTATGCGAGTGTGTATGGGCATCTGAAGGCTGCCGTTGAGGAGCTCGCATCTGCGCTCGAGGCCCGCGGCCAGAAGGTCTCCGTCTTTGACTTGGCTCGCGATGATATGGCTGAGGCCGTTGAGGACGCGTTCCGCTACGACCGCCTGGTGCTCGCCTCCATCACCTATCAGGGCGAGATCTTCCCGTTCATGAGCACCTTTATCCATACGCTTGCCGAGCACGCCTATCAGAACCGTACAGTTGCGCTCGTCGAGGCCGGTTCCTGGGCGCCTGCCGCTGCCAAGGTTATGACCAAGGAGCTCGAGGGCATGAAGGACATCACCCTGACGCAGAACAAAGTGACCGTGCTGGGCTCGCTCAACGACGCCTCGCGCGCCCAGATCGAGGCCCTCGCCGACGAGCTTTCCAAGTAGCGACACATTCACTTCTGATGCTCAACCACCACAAAGGAGACCTTTGTGGTGGTTTTTGTTCAAGACTTTAGTCTGCTGGCCGCGCAGCGGCCAGCTTTGAACCACCCGCTACG
>CAUCCR010000110.1:0-5757 GCA_958441355.1 uncultured Collinsella sp.
TATCGAGCTGCGACGCGCGGCACGAGACCTTGTCCCAGCACCGGCACCGTCCGGCCAGACCCCTAAGCGTCGCAAAACCTCCGAGCCCACGCTCCCCCTTCCGCCCGATGAGGTGCGCGAGGAGCGACTCATGGCTGCCATCGACGCACTCTCCACGTACAACCTAAGTAACTCGCGGCTCGACCGCAGCCACCACCGCGATCTGCGCCACGTGGCATGCGCCGTGTATGTCCGTATGGCGCGCTACTATGACACGCACCGAAAGACCGGCATCGTGGCGAGTTTATTTGGGGAGGAGACGGCCATGCCCTACACCATGTTTGCCTCGGCCGTATTCTTTGCGCCCGAGCGCCACGAGGACTGCGAATACCGCCTAGATCCTATCCATATCTACCGTTGCCAAAACGGCTTTTGGGAATGCATGCGTATCCACGGTAGTAGGCAAAAGAGCAGCAAGCTCGGTGAAATGATGCGCGCCTGCGACCAACGCCTGCGCCTGGCGCTGGACCCCGCCCATCCCCTTAAGGAAGAAAAGGTCCCCAAATATCTGGCCAAGATTATCGATGACGAGATTGTGGCATGGCTTTCGTGGGACGCCGCACACCAGCCCGTCAAGATCGATATCGATCTGAGTCAGCTGGGGCACATTCGGAGCGCCGCTGCGCAAACGCGCGAAGCGCTTTTGATCGACGAAGAGCGCGAGGACGACGCATCCGCAGAAGCCGAGGCAGCGGGCTCAGGGCAACCGGAAGCCGAGCCCGTAGCCGACGCGATTGTCGAGGCGGTCGTGGCACCCATTCGGCAGGACTTGACCGACGAGCCGACCATATCCACCGAACAGTTTGGTGTCGTGGCACCGCTTCTTGCGCCGACGCCCGCGTTCGCAGCTGCTGCGCCCGCTGACGCCACAAACGAACTCGCGCCTGCCGCAAACGCCTATCTCAGCGCACTGCTCGAGCACAACGCAGTACAGGCGGAATCGGCGGTAGTGCAATCGGGGCAGAGCGAGGACATGCTCGTCGATACCATCAACGAGGCGCTCTTTGACCTGGTGGGCGACACCGTAATTGAATTTAGCGCGGCAGGGCCGCAGATTATTGAGGACTACGAAGCAGACGTGAGAGGATACCTAGACCATGAGTGATACCGCATCCGCAGCACCCCGCGTGCCCAAGCGCGTCGCTGCCGTCATTCTCAACTCGCTCAAGGGCGGCGTGGTCCCGCGCATCGGCCTTCCCTATATCACTGTGGGACGCGAGGTCGAGATTCGCGCCCTGCTCACCGATTTGAGTCTCATCGCCGATGGCGGCGCGAGCTTCCGCTTTTTAGTCGGTCGCTACGGAGCCGGCAAGAGCTTTTTGCTCCAGACCATCCGCACGCACGCCATGGGCGAGGGATTCGTCGTCGCCGATGCCGACCTATCCCCTGAGCGCCGCCTGCAGGGCGGCCAGGGACAGGGCCTTGCCACCTACCGTGAGCTCATCCGTAACATATCGACTAAAACGCGCCCCGAGGGCGGTGCGCTCAACCTAATCCTCGATCGCTGGGTCGCCTCCTGTGCCGACGCCGACGAGTCTGCCGTCAATGCCCAACTGGCCCCGCTCGAGGAAATGGTCCACGGCTTCGACTTCACCCGCATGCTCCACCGCTACCGCGCGGCCGTATCCGAGGGCGACGAAGAAGCTATGAGCCGCGTGACCAAATGGATTCGCGGCGAGTACCGTACCAAGAGCGAGGCACGCGCCGAGCTGGGCTCCTCGACCATCATCAGCGATGACGACTGGTACGACTACGTTAAGCTCATTGCACGCTTTTTGGTCTGCAGCGGCTACAAGGGTATGTTGGTGCTCATCGACGAGCTCGTGAATCTGTATAAGATTCCCAACGCCATCACGCGCCAGTACAACTACGAGAAGATCCTGACCATGTACAACGACACACTCCAGGGCAAGGCGCAGTACCTGGGCATGATCATGGGCGGCACGCCAACCTCCATCGAAGACCGCCGCCGCGGCGTGTTCTCCTACGAGGCCCTGCGCAGCCGACTCGCTCAAGGCCGCTTTGCACGCGAGGACCTTAAGGACATGCTCGCGCCCATCATCCGTCTGCAGCCACTCACCTACGAGGAGCTGCTGGTGCTGATCGAAAAACTCATGCAGATCCATGCCGGATACTTTGGCTGGACGCCCACGCTTACCGAGAACGACTTGGTGGACTTCCTCAAGATCGAGTTCGGTCGTGTGGGAGCCGACACACATCTGACGCCGCGTGAAGTCATTCGCGACTTTATCGAGCTGCTCGACATCCTATGCCAGAACCCCGACGCCAACGTAGCCGAGCTGCTGCAAAGCGTCGGCGGCGACGCGCTGGCGCCGGCAGCAGCAACAGGCGACACCGGCACCGCAGGCGGCGACCGTAACTTCGCCGAATTCACCATCTAACCTGCCAAAAAGGGATAGGTTTATTTTGGCAGGTTTTATCTGGGCAAACGTTGAAGCGGTAATGCAGCAAGCCACTGCCCGCCGCGTTGAGATATTCGCTTTTGAAAGGAGGCCTCGTGAACGCCTTTGACCGCTACGCCCCGTTTATCCAAGACTTCATCTACTCCCACGATTGGGAGAGCCTGCGCTCCATCCAGGTTGCGGCGGCAGATGCCATCTTCAACACGCAAGACAATGTGCTCCTGACGGCCTCCACGGCATCTGGCAAAACCGAGGCAGCCTTCTTTCCCATCCTGACCGAGTTTTGGGAGAACCCGCCCGCAAGCGTGGGCGCCCTCTACATTGGCCCCCTCAAGGCGCTCATCAATGACCAATTCGTCCGCCTCAACGATCTGTGCGAAGAAGCCGATATCCCTGTCTGGCACTGGCATGGCGATGTCTCGCAGTCGCACAAGGCTAAGCTCATCAAAAAACCGAGCGGCATCTTGCAGATTACGCCCGAGTCACTCGAGGCGCTCCTGATCCATAAGCACATGGCGATCCCTCGTATGTTCTGCGACCTGCGCTATGTGGTTATCGACGAAGTCCATTCGCTCATGCGCGGCGACCGCGGCGGGCAGACGCTCTGCCTTATCGAGCGGCTCTCGCGCATGGCAGGCGTGCAGCCCCGCCGCATCGGTCTGTCGGCAACCATCGGCGACCCCGAGCGCACGGGCGCTTTTCTCTCACAGGGAACGGGGCGCGACTGCGTTATCCCCCGCTTTGAGGAACCGCGCCGCGTGTGGCGCATCTCCATGGAGCACTTCTACAACTCTGGCCCCCAGGCTCAGCAACGAGGATTCGAGAGCACGGGTCCTCAAGAGGCCGAAGTGCTTGCGTGCGAGCGCATCGAGGCGGCAGCATCCGCGGCACTGCCCGCCGGCGCCCAAGACATGCGCCACAGCGGACAACTCGCACAAGAGGAGCGCCGTCAACGTCGTGAGCGGGCACGGGGCAAGGCCGCTCCCAAAGACCGTCGCACTTCCTCGGCCCCCGAGGGCGAAGTCGACATCCCACGAGCGACCGAGCAGGCGCTTCTCAACCCCACCGACACGGCGCCCGACAACGCCGACCCCGGTATGGGCTATATCTTTGAGCATACGCGCGGCCGCAAGTGCCTGGTCTTTGCCAACTCGCGCGAGGAGGCAGAGGCCGTGTGCTCCATGCTGCGCAGCTACTGCGAAAGTCGACACGAGCCCGACCGCTTTCTCATCCATCACGGCAATCTTTCGGCATCGCTGCGCGAGACGGCAGAGGAGCTCATGCGCGACGATGAGCAGGCGCAGACAACCGTCACCACCTCTACGCTGGAGCTCGGTATCGATATCGGCCGCCTGGAGCGCGCGTTCCAGATCGATGCGCCGTTTACCGTCAGCTCCTTTTTGCAGCGAATGGGCCGCACGGGACGCCGCGACCTTCCGCCCGAGATGTGGTTTGTCATGCGCGAGGAAGAGCCCGAACCGCGCACGATGATGCCCGAAACCATTCCATGGAAGCTCCTGCAGGGTATCGCGCTCGTACAACTCTATCGCGAGGAAAAGTGGGTCGAGCCGCCCGAGCTCGATCGACTCCCCTACAGCCTGCTCTATCACCAGACTATGTCGACCCTCGCCAGCACCGGCGAGCTCACGCCGGCCGAACTTGCCCAGCGCGTGCTCACGCTCAGCTATTTCCATCGCATCTCGGCCGATGACTATCGCGTATTGCTTCGCCACCTCATTAAGATCGACCATATCCAGGTCACCGAGGGCGGCGGACTCATCGTGGGTCTCGCGGGAGAGCGCATCATTAACAACTTTAAGTTCTACGCCGTATTCCAGGAAAACGAGGAGTTCACCGTTCGTAGCGAGTCGGCCGAATTGGGCACGATCGTCAACCCGCCACCGCCCGGTGAGCGCATCGCCATCGCCGGACACTGCTGGATCGTCGAGGAAGTGGACTGGAAGCGCCATACCGTCTTTGCCACGCAGGTCAAGGGCCGTGTGCCGGCCTACTTTGGCGACTGCCCCGGTGATATCAACACACATGTACTCGAGCGCATGCGCAAGGCGCTTAACGAGCACGCGGCATATCCGTACCTTATGGGTAACGCGCGGGCCCGCTTGGCGCAGGCTCGCCATACGGCCGAGATTTCGGGCGCGGGGACCAAGCCACTCATCAACCTGGGCGGCGATACCTGGGCGCTCTTCCCCTGGTTGGGCAGCTACGCCTTTCTGGCGCTCGAACGTATGCTCAAGATTAAATGTGCCGCGGAGCTGGGCCTTCGCGGACTCGACCCATCGCGCCCGTACTTTATGCAGTTTAAGATGAAGGCTGACGAGGAGACGTTCTTTGAGGTGCTCACCGCCGAGGCCGAGAAGGACTTCAATCCCATCGAGCTCGTCTATCCCGGCGAGGTGCCTTATTTTGATCGCTACGACGAGTACGTTCCCGAGGAGCTCGTGCGCAAAGGCTTTGCCGAAGGCGTGCTCGACATCGAAGGCATGAAGCAGCGCGTTCTCGGCTGGCGCGACCACGCCTAAGACCAGTCTTTTTGGGACGGGGAGACCTATTTGTCGTGAAGAACGGTGCCCAGGAAGTCGGTATCGAAGGGCACGGCTTCGGCAAAGGCGTAGTTGCCGTCGCTGGCGATGAGCAGGTAGTTCTCCTCGCCGCCGAACTCCGCATCGCCGCACGGGACCACCCAGGCATGGGCGAATACCTCGAGTGCCGTGGCAGCGCAGTCGCGCAGGAACGTCACGTCGCTCCCCTCGTTTGCGCTCACGATATTGGCGACGTAGACGCCCCCAACATTTAGGCTGCCCCGCACTAAACGCAACGCCTCAACGGTCGCCAGCTCGCGCACGGGCTCGGCACCGCCAAAGCAATCGCTCACGACCACGTCGTAGCGACGATGGCCCACGCTCGTCACACCCAGATACGAGCGAGCCTCAGCGGTTATCACCCGCAGGCGATCGCCCGCCGCGCGCTCCAGCTCGTCTAGGTAGAACCAGCGGCGCGCCAGGCGCGTAATCTCTCCGTCATACTCGATGACGTCCATGCGCAAGCCCTCGTGCGACATCAGGGCGAATTTAGGATAGGCGAACCCGCCGCCGCCCAGCATAAGCATACGGCTGATGCCGTGACCATAAGCGTCGCGCATCACATCCTCGGACTCAAACACGTCGTCAAACGCACGATAGTACGCAAAGACGGGCTCCGTCCAACGCTCGCCAACGTAACTCGCGCTTTGGTAGACGCCGCCTTGCACCAATACGCGGACTTCGTCGCCGCCCTC
>CAUCCR010000111.1:0-5753 GCA_958441355.1 uncultured Collinsella sp.
TTGTCGTGCATTCGGCGGGCATATTGCTGGGGTTGGCTTAGTTATGAATTGACGGCGCAACCTCTGTGTATCGAATTGTTTTCGGCCCCGCATCTGTACTGACGGATGCGGGGCCGTTGCTATATAATCGCCTCCGCTCAAAACGATTGGAGACGTTATATATGACTCAGACAAGGCAAGACGGCATCACGCTCAAGCAGTGGCTCCCACTCGTCGGGCTCACCTGCTGTGCGTTCGTGTTCAACACGTCGGAGTTTATGCCCATCGGCCTTTTGACTGATATCGCCGCGTCGTTCTCGCTCACCGAGGCCCAGGCGGGCATCATGATCTCGGTCTATGCCTGGGGCGTCATGCTGCTGTCGCTGCCGCTCATGGTGTTCGCCTCGCGTTTTGAGTTCAAGCGGATGCTGCTCGGCGTGCTTGCCGTGTTCTCGCTGGGCCAGTTCCTGTCCGCCGTGGCGCCCACCTATCCCATCCTGGTCTGCGCACGCCTGGTGGTTGCCTGCGCGCATGCCGTGTTCTGGTCGGTCGCCTCGATCATGGCGTCGCGTCTGGTTGACACGCGCCATGGGGCGCTCGCCATCAGCATGATCGCTACGGGCTCGTCCATCGCGCAGATCTTTGGCCTGCCTCTCGGTCGCGCCATTGGCCTGGCCGTGGGCTGGCGTATGACGTTTGCCGTGGTCGGAGCGCTGTCTGCTGTCGCGGTCGTCTACCAGGCCACGGTGTTTCCTGCCATGCCAGCGGGCGAGCGTTTTACGTTCAAACAGCTGCCCGAGTTGCTCAAGAACCCGCTCCTCATCGCGCTCTACGCAGTCACGGTCTTCATGGCGACCGGCTATTACGCAAGCTACAGCTATATCGAGCCCTTCCTGGCGCAGGTCGCGCACGTCGATGCGGGCGCCATTACCATGACGCTGACGGCGTTTGGCTGCTCTGGTTTGCTCGGAAGCTGGCTGTTTGGCCGCCTGTTCGATGGGCATCGCTTCCCGTTCTTGGCTATCACGCTCTCCGGCGTGCCGGTGGCCCTGCTGCTCATGGGGCCGGCCGCATCGTCGCTCGTGACAGTGCTTGCCGTCTGCGCACTGTGGGGTTGCTGCGCCACGGCCTTTAACGTGGCGTTTCAGGCCGAGCTCATCAAGCACACGCCGGCAGATTCGTCGGCCGTCGCCATGTCGATCTTCTCGGGCCTGTTCAACCTCGGTATCGGCACGGGTACCGCGATCGGCGGAGCCGTGGTTTCGGGTCCCGGTATCGCCTGGATCGGCTTTGTGGGCGGGGCGATTGCCGTCGTGGGCGTTATCCTCGCCATCACGGTGATGTTCCCAGCCATCCGCCGCGCCAAGCCCGTCGCCTAATCACGTCCCCTCATCAGTTGCGGTGGAATAGTTCCTGTTTAAGGCTTCTGAAGGCCCAGACAGGAACTATTCCACCGCAACTTATTTTGGGGGAGAGGATACAAGCTGGGCATACAATGGATGTCGTTGTGTTGAGCTTACCGGGAGGCTGTTATGTGGGCATACGAGACGACGTTCTATCAGATCTATCCGCTGGGCTTTTGCGGGGCTCCGCGCGAAAACGCCGCGCCCGTTGCCGAGGATGAGCTCGCCCAGGCTGCCAACGCCGCGCCCAACCCCGATGCTCCTATCATGAAGGTCGCCCAATGGGCCGACTACATGCAGGAACTCGGCGTTGGCGCTGTGCTCATCAACCCACCGCTCGAATCTGATAGCCACGGCTACGATACACGCAGCCTGCGCCATATCGACCGTCGCCTGGGTGGGGACGCCGACTTTGCCGCCGTATGCGACACGCTGCATGCCCATGGCATCCGCGTGGTGGTCGATGCCGTCTTCAACCACGTCGGCCGCGGTTTTTGGGCCTTCCGCGATGTGCAGGAGCGCAAGTGGGACTCGCCGTACAAGGACTGGTTCCACATTAGCTTTGACGGCGATTCCTGCTATGGCGATGGCTTTTGGTACGAGGGCTGGGAAGGCCATTTTGAGCTTGTGAAGCTCAACCTGCAAAATCCCGCTGTGGTCGATTACCTGCTCGAGTCCGTGCGCCGCTGGGCCGAGGTCTTTGGCGTCGACGGCCTGCGCCTGGACGTTGCCTATATGCTCGACCGCGACTTTATGCGCCGCCTGCACGTCTTTACCCGTGAGCTCAAGCCCGACTTTGTGCTGATCGGCGAGACGCTCCACGGCGACTACAACCAAATCGTCAACGACGAGATGCTCGACTCCTGCACCAACTACGAGTGCTACAAGGGCCTGTACTCCAGCTTTAACTCGGTCAACATGTTCGAGATCGCCCATTCGCTGCACCGCCAGTTTGGCGGCGATCCGTGGTGCATCTACCGCGGCAAACATCTGCTGTCGTTTGTCGACAACCACGATGTGCCGCGCCTGGCAAGTATCCTCACCGACAAGTCGTGTCTGCGTCCCGCCTACGGCATGCTCTTTGGCATGCCGGGCATCCCGTGCGTCTACTATGGCAGCGAGTGGGGAATTGCCGGCGAAAAGGGTGGCCCCGATGGCGACTGGGCGCTGCGACCTGCGCTCAATGAGCCTGCGCCCAACGAGCTGACGGCGTTCATCACGCAGCTTGCGCACCTTCGCTCGGCCGACGACGCGGCTGCCCGTGCTCTCAACTACGGTGCCTATCGCAACGTGGTGATCCAGAACAAGCAGCTGCTGTTCGAGCGCGCCTGTGACGGCGCGACGGTACTCGTGGCGGTGAATGCCGTGGGTGAGCCTTACACCTTTGGCGCCGGCGAGCTCAACGGGTCCTTCGTCGACCTGCTTGCCGACGATGCGCCCACGGTCGAGCTGACGGGTACCCTTGAGCTTGCACCCTACGAGGTGCGCTATCTGTTGAGAGCCTAGCCCATGGCCGTATCTGACGAGGGCTATCAACATATTGAGCATGGGTTTGAGCCCGTGTTTGACGAGCGCTCGCGCGTTTTGGTGCTCGGGTCGTTTCCCTCGGTGCTTTCGCGCGCCAATGCCTTTTATTACGGCAACCCTCAGAATCGCTTTTGGCGTGTGATGGCCACGTGCCTCGGTATGCCTGTGCCGCCCAACGAGGGCGATCCTTTGGCAAGCGGTGAGCCCGCGACGCTCGATGCCTCCATTGCCGCCAAGCGGGCCATGCTGCTGAACGGCGGCGTAGCCCTGTGGGATGCAATCGAGAGCTGCGACATTAAGGGCTCGAGCGACGCGAGCATCCGCAACGTTGTGCCGGCACATATCGAGCGCATTACCGATGCCGCGCCGATCGAGGTCGTTGTCTGTAACGGCGGTACGGCAGGGCGACTCTACAAACGCTACTTGCAAGATCGGACGGGGCTGCCTGCCATTGTCCTGCCCTCGACAAGTCCCGCCAATGCCGCCTGGTGCCTGGAGCGTCTTGTTGAGCGTTGGCACGAAGCCGTTGACTGGGCTGTTATTTAATTTAGATTTTTGTTTGAGCGTGGGCGCCCAGACGTTTCAGAGCGCCTCGCCAGATCGGCGCGGGCACGGCTGGCTCGGCGCAAACCATGCCGTCGGCGTCGACGTTGGCGGCATTGCCGCCGCCAAGTCGCTGTGCATGCTCGACGGAGCAGCCCATGCGCACAGCGCCCACAAGCTTATCCATCGCTTCCGAAAATGGTCGGCGCAAGAGGCCCATGCGTGGGGAATGGCGAAGCGCTGCGATGCCGCCGCCGGCGCAGATGGCAACGCCGCCACACCACAATTGGTCATGGCGCTCACATGCCTTGTGCAGGCGAACGGCGGTCCCACGCGCCTGCTCAGCACCCTCTTGTGCGGTTCGAATCACGGCATAGACACGCGTTCCCGTGCTGCCAAAGTGCTCAAGCGCCTGCTCGATAGCAGTCAACGCCTCGTCGTCAGCCATATCTTCAATGGCCAGCACGATGCCATCGGCAACGCTGCCGGCGTCATTTGCCTTCAAGTCGACCGGGCGGGGGAGTGCGGTGCCGGAAAGTTGAGCATAGGCGGCGATGGCATCCTGCAGGTCCCAGAGCAAAAACTCAAGATCGGCGCTATTGGGAATGTTGATATACGCAATGTTTTGCAGCGTTTTTGGTACATCGCCGCACGCGGTTGTCTCCATGCCATCTCCTTTCCGGCTCGTTTCCGTTTAGGTTACACCGTCTGGTGGCGCCCCGCCGCGCTATCCTAGTGCAACCCTTACGAAAGGAACGCCATGCGTCTGCCCATGAATACCTCGCTTGCCATGCTCAAGCCCTCCGGTATCCGCCGGATCAACGCACTCGCCGCCCAGCACCCGGGGTGCATCGCGCTTGCGCTCGGCGAGCCCGATTTTCCCACGCCCGATGTGATTAGCGCCGAGGTGACCGCCGCACTGGACCGCGGTGACACGCACTATCCGCCCAACAACGGTCGCCCCGCCCTGCGCGAGACGCTGTCCGCATATATGGGCGACGCGGGCCTTACGTATTCGGCCGACGAGGTCATCCTGACCGACGGTGCGACCGAGGCACTGTCGGCAACATTCATGGCTATGCTCAACCCCGGCGACGAGGTCATTATTCCCACGCCTGCCTTTGGCCTGTACGAGAGCATCGTCGTGGCCAACCACGCCAAGGCGGTCTTTTTGGATACGGAGCCCTCGCAATTCCAGATCGATGAGGAAGCGCTTCGTGCTTGCGTGACACCGGCGACCAAGGCCATCGTCATCTGCTCGCCCAACAATCCTACGGGTTGCATCCTCAACACGGCGTCGCTCGACGCCGTGGCGCGCGTGGCGGAGCAGGCGGGCATCTACGTGGTCTGCGACGACGTATACAACCGCCTGGTTTATGTGGATGGCTACGAGCGCTTTGCCCAGCGCCACCCGAAGCTGCGTGAGCAGACGGTAGTCATCGAGAGCTTCTCCAAGCCCTGGGCCATGACCGGCTGGCGTTTGGGCTGGCTCGCAGCGGCAGCCCCCGTCATCGCCGAGATCGCAAAAGCCCACCAATACCTAGTATCGAGTGCTGTCTCCTTCGAAATGGACGCCGCAGCCCGAGCCCTGACCGTCGACCCAACCCCCATGCTCAAAGTCTACCGAGCCCGTCGCGAACGCGTGCTCGCAGCCTTAGACGCCATGGGCCTCGACGTAGTAGAGCCCGCAGGAGCCTTCTACACTTTCCCGAGCATCAAAAAGTTCGGCCTAACCAGCGAAGCCTTCTGCATCAAAGCCATCAAAGAAGCAAACGTAGCCCTAGTCCCGGGCGACTGTTTCGGCACCGAAGGCCACATCCGCCTAAGCTACTGCGTCTCCGACAAAGACCTAGACGAAGGTCTCCGCCGCCTGTCCACCTTCATTTCAACCTTGTAGCCCTCAGGGATGCAACACATCAGCCCACCGACCCAAGCATTATGAGTGGGGCGCGTCGCTCAACGGACACGAGGATTCGCAGCAAAGGCAACGTAGCTCCGGCCGGGAGGGGCAGGGCGAGTTTTCCGTAGATTCCGCACGAGCCGAAGGCCACTTAATGTGGCCTTCGTGCGAGCCCAGGACTTGACCGAGCGGAAAACTCGCCCTGCCCCTCCCGGTCGGAGCGTATGCAGGGTTTGTGTGCGAATCCTCGAGCCCGTTGACCGACGCCGGGGTCCCCGCCATAATACTTTCGGTTCACGCACGAATCCGCTGCCAGAGACAGCCGGCGCAAACGGGCATTGCCCGCGAGCTTAATGGGATATCCCGCCAGCCGAGGTGGTCGAGTAGATATGTCTTCTCGC
>CAUCCR010000112.1:0-5524 GCA_958441355.1 uncultured Collinsella sp.
CGTACGCTTGAACTGAGAAGGGGGAGGCCTCGCGGCCTCCCCCTTTTTTGCGTTATATACACGTTGTACTTTGGGATTTAGCTCCCCCGTATTCGCTCTTACTGTTTGGCTGTATTTTGAGTCCTTCTAGTGTATTTGAGCGATAATTACTCGCATTGGCGTTAGGGAGGGCTTGATGTTTACCGTATTTGTCTTGGGCAATATTGCTTCGGGTAAGTCGACTGCCTGCCGCTATTTCGAATCTCGTGGCGCTATGCTAATCGATCTGGATGAGCTTGCAAAATCGCTGTATGTGCCGGGCTCTGATATCGTCAATGCACTCGCGGATGAATTCGGTTGGGACATTTTGGATGAGGATGGCGGCATTCGCCGCAGCATCCTCGCTTCTCGAGCTTTTGCTTCTCCTGATTCGGTCGCACGGCTCAATGACATCGTGCATCCCATTCTGATTGAACAGCTTTCGCTTAGGATTCTCGATCCGGTTTGTTGTACGGTTTCATCTCCCAGTTATCCTTTTGCGGTGGTCGAGGTTTCTGCTCCGACTGGTTTTGAGGATGCATTTGGCTTGGCTGATGAAATTTTGGTCATCAGCGCCCCTTTGTCAGTTCGTCGCGAGCGCGCTATTCAACGTGGCATGGAGCCATCTGATTTCGATGCCCGTTCTGCTTGCCAGCCCGAAGAGTCTGCGCTGTGCAATCTCGCTACAACTGTGATTGACAATGCGGCAGACGATAACTCGCTCTTTGAACAACTGGACGCATGGCTTTCGCGCCATGGGTTCGGGGATGTAGTGGAAAAGGAGGAGGCCGATGCCTAAGACACGTTTCCTTACGTGGTATCGCCTTATACCGCTGGCTGCCGTTTTTGCCTTCGGCCTTATCTCATTCGTTTACTCGTATGCTCCTGCCGCTTTCTTTAAGCCGCTGTATCCGATTGACTACGAGGCGTATGTAAAGCAATCCAGTATTTCGCATAATCTGGATCCGTATCTGGTGTGCGCTGTCATTAAGTCTGAATCGAATTGGGATTCCGAGGCCGAGTCGAATCAGGGTGCTCAGGGATTGATGCAGCTGATGCCCGAGACTGCCCAGGATATGATCGCCAAGGGCCTTGTCGACGGTGGCGAGTATTCGGCCGACAACCTTAACGATCCGGCTACGAATATCGAGTTTGGCTGTGCGTATCTCTCGTATCTTCTAGCGTATTTTAACGGGTCGACTGACAGTGCCATTGCCGCCTATAACGCCGGCATGGGCAATGTCGACGGATGGGCGCAGCAGAGTACGTCGCTTCATAATGCAATCACCTTTCCCGAGACGCAGGCGTATCTGATTCGTGTCAATAATGCCTGGGTTCGCTACAAGACCCTCTATCCCGATCGGTTCGTATAGGACTATGCCTGCCGCCTGCGTATACTGCAGATATATGAGTTAGGAGTATCCATGGCGGAATTTGAAGTAGAACGCGTTGGTGGTGAACTTAAGCGCTTTGGCGTTGAAGGCTCTGACGTGCCGTTTAAGGTCGTGTCTCCCTATGAGCCTGCCGGTTCCCAGCCTAAGGCCATTGAGTCGCTTGTGCAGGGCGTGAGGGACGGAGACCGCTATCAGGTTTTGCTGGGCGTGACTGGTTCGGGCAAGACCTTCACGATGGCAAAGACTATTGAGGCCCTGGGAAAGCCGACGCTGGTCATGGCTCCGAATAAAACGCTCGCCGCTCAGCTTGCGAGCGAGCTCAAAGAGTTCTTTCCCAACAACGCTGTGGTCTACTTCGTCTCGTACTACGACTACTATCAGCCCGAGGCGTATGTGCCGCAAAGCGATACATATATCGAGAAAGACTCCTCGATTAACGAAGAGGTTGAGATGCTGCGACATCAGGCGACCGCATCGCTGCTCTCTCGACGCGATGTGATCGTTGTCGCATCGGTCTCGTGTATCTATGGCATTGGCTCTCCTGAGGACTATGCGGGTCTGGCTCCAAACGTCGACAAGAAGGTGCCGCTCGAGCGCGATGACTTTATCCATGCACTTATCGACATTCAATATGATCGCAATGACTATGACCTGACACGTGGCACGTTCCGCGTGCGCGGCGATGTTGTCGACGTGTATCCGCCTTATGCCGAGCATCCGTTGCGGTTTGAGTTCTTTGGCGACGAGGTCGAGCTGATTGCCGAGATCGATGAGGTCACCGGTGAGATGCTTCGTGAGTACGAGGCCATCCCCGTATGGCCGGCATCGCACTACGTGACCGAGAAGCCGAAGGTCAAGGCGGCTCTGAAATCGATCAGCGAAGAGTGCGAGAAGCGCGTGGCGGAGCTCAAGGCGACCGACAAGTTGCTCGAGGCGCAGCGTCTGCAGCAGCGCACCGATTATGATCTTGAGATGCTCGAGACGATGGGCTTTTGCAACGGCATCGAGAACTACTCGCGTCATCTGGACGGTCGCAAGCCGGGTGAGCCGCCGTTTACCCTAATCGATTACTTTCCCAAGGATATGCTCTGCATCATCGATGAGAGCCATGTGACGGTGCCGCAGATTCGCGGCATGCACGAAGGTGACCGCTCGCGTAAGGTGACGCTGGTGGAACACGGTTTTCGCCTGCCCTCGGCGCTCGATAACCGCCCGCTTCGTTTCGATGAGTTTGAGGCGAGGATTCCCCAGTTCATCTACGTTTCGGCAACACCGGGCGACTATGAGCTGCGGGTTAGCCAGAACGACGTTGAGCAGATTATTCGCCCGACCGGTCTGCTCGATCCCAAGATCGATGTGCGTCCGGTTCGCGGTCAGATTGACGATCTTGAGGACGAGATTCGCGAGCGCGTTGCCCGCAAGGAGCGCGTGCTGGTGACCACGTTGACCAAGCGCATGGCCGAGGACCTGACCGACCATCTGCTTGATGCGGGCATTAAGGTCAATTACATGCATTCTGATACGGCGACAATGGACCGTGTCGAGATCCTGCGAACGCTGCGCGAGGGCAAGATCGATGTTCTCGTTGGCATCAACCTGCTTCGCGAGGGCTTGGATCTTCCCGAGGTCTCATTGGTGGCAATTCTCGATGCCGATAAGGAAGGCTTCTTGCGCAACCGCCGTTCGCTGATTCAGACGATTGGCCGTGCGGCCCGTAACGCCGATGGCGAAGTCATCATGTATGCAGACGTTGTGACCGATTCGATGAAAGAGGCCATCGAGGAGACGCAGCGCCGTCGCGAGATTCAGATGGCATATAACGAAGAGCATGGCATTGTGCCCAAGACGGTGCGCAAAGCCATCAACGACATCTCAAGTTTTATTGCCGAAGCTGAAAAAACCGTGGGTTCCAAGGGGCGCTCGAAGGGCGACTCTCTTGGCCATGGCGCATTCTATACGCCCGATGAGTCGGGCGAGGGCGGCGTGCCGGAAACGGTGGCACCCGAGCAGACACTTGCGGAGCAGTTGGAAGAACTGCCGCATGACGAGCTTGTGCGGATCGTCGAAACCATGGAAGAGGATATGCGCAACGCTTCTGCCGCCATGGACTTTGAGGAGGCGGCGCGCCTGCGCGATGCCGTCGTTCAGATTCGGGCGATGCTCGAGGGTGCGTCTGAGGACGAGACGATCGAGCGCTTACGTTCGCAGGCCCGCAAAGGTTCCACGTTCGCATCGGGCAGAAAACGCCAGGGTGCACGGTTTAAGAAATAGCGAACAGGCCCCGAGTTCCCTGTGGAGCTCGGGGCCTGTGTCTTTTTCGCGCTGGAATTCGTGCGTTAGAGGTCCGCAATCAGGGCTTCGGCACAACGGATGCCGTCGGTGGCCGCGCTCATGATGCCGCCAGCATATCCAGCTCCCTCACCACAAGGGTAGAGGCCCGGGGTCGACACGGCATGGCACGTTCGGTCTCGGGTGACAGTGACAGGTGAGCTCGAACGAGTCTCCACGCCGGTAAGAACGGCATCGGGACGGTCGTAGCCTCGTAGCTTTTTTCCGAGTAGGGGAAGTCCCAGGCGGAGCGACTCGACGATATGCTGCGGCAGGGCTTCGTCAATTGCCGTCCAGGTCACACCGAGCGGATAGGTGGGCTTTACCTTTCCGGGCGCCTTGCTGGCGCGTCCTGCGAGGAAATCTCCGACGAGTTGTGCCGGTGCGTTCCAGTTGGAACCGCCCAGGCGATAGGCGGCCGCCTCGCAGGCGCGCTGGAGCTCGATGCCGGCGAGCGGGTCATCGTTGGGAAGGTCCTCAGGCGTGACGTTAACGAGCAGGGCGGCGTTTGCGTTGCGTCCGTCGCGGGCATTGAGGCTGGCGCCGTTGACGCACAGGTGGCCCTGCTCGGAAGAGGCGGCGACAACCTGCCCGCCGGGGCACATGCAAAACGAGAACACGCTGCGGCCGTTGGGAAGATGGGCAACAAGTTTGTAAGGGGCCGCCCCGAGCGCTGGATGTCCCGCCGAGGCTCCATATTGGGCTCGGTCGATGTCGCGCTGCGGATGCTCGATGCGAACGCCCATGGCAAAGGTCTTTTGTGCGAGGGCCACGTTGTGGTCCTTAAGGAGCTCAAAAATATCGCGAGCAGAATGCCCACAGGCGAGGATGAGGCGCTTTGTTTCGATTGGCTCGTAAGCGGCGTCTTGGGACGATTGGACATCAATACCGGTGATGGCGCCAGACGCGTCGGTGCGAATGTCGACGAGCTTTGTTCGATAACGGACGACACCTCCGAGCTGCTCGATGCGCTGGGATATAGCGGTGACAACCGTGGGAAGGATGTCGGAGCCAATGTGCGGCTTGGCATCCCACAGAATATCGCGGGGCGCACCTGCCTCGACGAAGGTTTCGAGGATAAGGCGATGGGCGGGATTTTTTGTTCCCGTATTGAGCTTGCCGTCCGAGAAGGTTCCCGCGCCGCCCAGACCAAACTGGATATTACTCTCGGGGTCGAGGATGCGCTCCTTTAGAAAGAGGTCGATCGCATGCGAGCGGCGAAATGCCGGGTCGCCGCGCTCGATGAGCAAGGGCTTAAGACCTGCTTCGGCGAGCGTAAGCGCAGCGAAAAGGCCGGCGCATCCGGCGCCGACAACGACAGGGCGTTCTTGAGGTGCGTCGGAGACGGGGGAGGGGAATGAGGGCCCATCGTCCTCTATCGCGCGTACGCGCGAGCGGTCACGCTCGGCGACGCTGTCGACCGCTTCTCGCTCGAGGTGGGGACTAGTCAGCTCAACACGAAAGCTCAGGATAAAATGGACGTCTCGTTTTTTGCGAGCGTCGATTGACTTGCGGTGGAGCTCGATGGACTTGATCTCGGAGTCCTTGCAACGTAGGACGCGCTTGGCGACTCGCTTGCCAACAATGAGGCAGGCATTTTCATCGCCGGCTTCATCGAGCGACGCGTTGACTTGGGTGATTTCGATCATCGAGGTCTCCTTAGAGGCAAGAAAGAGGCCGTCCGGTATCCCAGACGGCCCGAATGCGTTTTTGATTATAGACTGCGCGGCTACAGGCTGCTTGCAGCGCGAATGCCCGAGAGCCATGCCCACGCAAGGTTAAAG
>CAUCCR010000113.1:0-5389 GCA_958441355.1 uncultured Collinsella sp.
ACGCTATAGGCGCATGGATAAAGGTGCATCTCGGACAGATCGCTAAACACGTACGTATTGGTCATAATGCGGCGACTATACGGCGTGTGCTTAAGGTCGTACAGTACACGGTCAATCTGGTCGAAGTCGCCCTCGGCGTAATGGCTCTTCTGACCAATCTGATAGCCGTAGGCTTTACCGATGGAACCGGTCTCATCGGCCCACTCATCCCAGATATGGCTGTTGAGGTCATGGACGTTATTGGACTTCTTTTGATAGATCCACAGAATCTCGTCCATGGCAGACTTAAGCGCCGTACGACGCAGGGTGAGCGCGGGGAACTCCTCGCGCAGATCATAGCGCGCCGTGACACCAAAGTTTTTAATGGTATAGGCAGGGGTGCCGTCCTCCCACACCGGGCGGACCTTTTGGCCCTCGGTGGTGGTGCCATGGTCCAAGATATCGCGGCACATGGTTACAAACTGTTGATCAGCTTTGCTCATTGACCCTCCTGTCAGTCGCCTACAAGCGAGATTCATTGTAGCCCAGGCGCACGCGGCCCCACAGCCCAAACATAAGCCCTCATTTTCTGACATATGCCAGAAATTCATTGCGCAAATCTGCACGTTCGCTATTCTATTGTTGACATATGTCAGATAAGGAGTGCGCATGGCAGGAAGACGCGAGAAACTGCGCCGCGTCGGGATCATCCCCGAATATCGCGGTTTTACCCCCGATGGCCTGGCGAGCGGCGATGCCATCGATATGACAGTCGACGAGCTCGAGGTGCTGCGCCTGTGCGACTTGGAAGGCCTTAACCAAGAGGCAGTCGCCCAGCACATGGGCATTGCCCGCGCCACGGTGACGGCAATCTGCAGCCGCGCGCATCGCAAGGTGGCCGATGCGCTGGTCAACGGACGGGCGCTCGTTATCGAGGGCGGCAATATCGCATACTCCCCCATCACCACGACAACGGCCGCATGGCCAGCAAAGGAGGTCGACACCATGAGGGTGGCAACGACGTACGACAACGGCAACATCTTTATGCACTTTGGCCGCAGCGAGCAGTTCAAGATCTACGACATCCAGGATGGCAAGGTGCTCAACGAGCAGGTCGTAGGCACCGGCGGCACCGGCCACGGCGCCTTGGCGGGCCTGCTTGCCAAAGGTGGCGTTGACACGCTCATTTGCGGCGGTATCGGCGGCGGCGCTATCAACGCGCTTGCCCAAGCCGGCATCACGGTCTATGCGGGCGCCCAGGGCAGCTGCGATGCCTGCGTCGAGGCCCTCATTGCCGGCACGCTCGCGCAGACCGGCGAGGCCACCTGCGATTGCCATGGCCACGACCACGAGCACATCCATGAGCACGGCGGATCCTGCGGTTGCCACGGCCATCACGAGAACGAGGGTCACGAGGGCTGCAGCTGCCACTAACAGCAGGCAATCGATGCCATCACGCGTCTGCTCACACAACATATAACGCACCAACGACGAAGGCCGCCTGGAATACCATCCAGGCGGCCTTCGCCATACACGACTCTACCAGTCGTTACTTCTTATTGCGCATCTGCGCTTCCATCTGGCGCAGCAGATCCATATCGGACTTAGGACCGCCCGTCCCAAGTCCGCCCATGCCGCCCAGGCCCATGGCATCCAGACCGGGAATATTGGGCATGCGCATCTTTTTGCCCTTCTTGCCCTTCTTGCCCTTCTTGCCGCCGGCCTGCGCCTGATTGGCCATCGAGCGCATGCGGCCCATCATCTTATTCATCTCGCCCCACTGCTTCATAAGGCTATTGACCTCAGTGGGGGTCACGCCGGCGCCCTTGGCGATGCGGGCGCGACGCTGACCGTTGATGATGGAGGGACGAAGGCGCTCCTCCTTGGTCATCGACATGATGATGGCCTCGTTCTTGTCGAAGATGCCTTCGTCCAGGTTGCCACCCATCTGGTTGAGCGCACGCTGGCCACCGGGGAGCATGCCCAGAATGCCCTTCATGCCGCCCATCTTCTTGACGGCCTTCATCTGGTCGAGCATGTCGTTCATGGTAAAGCCCTCGCGCAGCATGCGCTCGGCGGCCTCGAGCTGCTCGGCATCGGCGGCCTCCTGGGCCTTCTCGATAATGCCGACAACATCACCCATGCCCAAGATGCGCTTGGCCATGCGGTCGGGGTAGAACGGCTCCAGCGAATCGGGCTTCTCGCCCATGCTCACGAACTTGATGGGCTTACCGGTCACCTGGCGCACGGAAAGCGCGCCGCCGCCGCGGGCATCGCCGTCGAGCTTGGAGATGATCACGCCGTCAAAGTCGGTGCGCTCGGCGAAGGTCGAGACGACGTTGACAATATCCTGGCCGGTCATGGCATCGACGACCATCAGCACCTGATCGGGCTTGACGGCCTTCTTGATGTCCACGGCCTCCTGCATCATCTGCTCGTCGATCTGCAGGCGACCGGCGGTATCGACGATGACCACGTCGCGCAGGTGGTCAACGGCCTCCTGGATGGCGCCCTTGGCGATATCGACCGGGTGCGCGCCGTCACCGCGGAAGACCGGCACGCCGATCTCGCCGCCAAGCGTGGCCAGCTGGTCGGCAGCGGCGGGGCGGTAGACGTCGCACGCGGCGAGCAGCGGCGAGCGACCCTGCTTCTTGAGCAGATAAGCCAGCTTTACGGCTGCCGTAGTCTTACCGGAGCCCTGCAGGCCCACGAGCATGATGACATTGGGGATGCGGTTGCTAAAGACGAGCTTGCTCTCGGTGGAACCGAGCATCTCGGTAAGCTCGTCGAGCACGATCTTGACGACGTTTTGCGCCGGCGACAGCGACTCCATGACCTCGGCGGTCATGCAGCGCTCCTTGGTCTTGGCGACAAACTCCTTGACGACCTTAAAGTTGACGTCGGCCTCGAGCAACGCCATGCGAATGTCGCGCATGGCAGAGGTGATATCGGCCTCGGTCAGTTTACCCTTGCCGCGCAGGCGGTCAAATGTGTCGTTGAGGCGATCGCTCAGAGAATCAAACACTAGTCACTCCTTAGTTGGACTCGCCCACCAGGGCGCGGCAGAAATCTTTGGCATTAAACTCCTGCAGGTCATCGACCTGCTCGCCCACGCCGATGCGCAGGATGGGAAGCTTGAGCTTCTCGGCCACGGCCATGGCGATACCGCCCTTTGCCGTGCCGTCGAGCTTTGTCATGATAATACCGTCCAGGCCAAGCGCCTCGTTAAACTCGAGCGCCTGGTTGAGGCCGTTTTGGCCCGTTGCGGCATCGATCACGAGCACGACATAGACGGGCATGGGACCGGTGGCCATATTGGCGGCGCGCTTACGGGTCACATTGACCACCTTGGCAAGCTCGCGCATGAGCTCGGGGCTCGTGTGCAGACGACCGGCGGTATCGATGAGCACCAGGTCGCTGCCGCGCTTGTCGGCCTCGTCGAGCACGTCGTAGCAAACACTTGCCGGGTCGGAGCCGCGGTCGCGCTTGATGACGGGGACGCCAGCGCGCTGGCCCCACACATCGAGCTGCTCGATAGCTGCAGCACGGAAGGTATCGGCCGAACCGATCACGACGTTCTTGCCGCGGGCGGCCATGGCGCTCGCGATCTTACCGACCGTCGTGGTCTTGCCGGCACCGTTAATGCCCACAAACAGCACGCAGCTCGGCGTATCGGAGAACGGATCGCGCTCGATGGGCACAAAGTGCTGCTCGAGCTGCTCGGCCAGGGCACGACGAAGCTGCGGAGCGGTCTTGAGGTTCTTCTTGGCCGCGGCATCGCGTAGGTCATCGGAGACCTGAATGGCGACCTCGGCACCCATGTCACCCATAACGAGGGTGTCCTCCAGGTCCTCCCAAAAATCCTCGTCGACCTCGCCGCCAAAGTAGAAGACCTCGTTAAGGGCCTCGCGGCTGCGCTCAAGTCCGCGCGAGAGAGCATCGAAGAATCCCATTATGCATTCACGACCTTTCCGGTTTCGCGATCGAGTTTTTGCGAGACGACGCGACTGACGCCGTCAGCTTGCATCGAGACGCCATAGAGGACGTCAGCGTCCTCCATAGTACGGCGCTGATGCGAGATAACCAAGAGCTGCGTATCGGAACGCAGTACATCAAGGGCGCCGATGAGCTTGGACAGGTTGGCGTCATCAAGCGCCGCCTCGACCTCGTCCAGCACATAGAACGGCACCGTACGCGTGCGATACACGGCAAAGAGCAGGGCGAGCGCCGTCAGGCTCTTCTCGCCGCCCGACATGAGCATCATCTTGGTGATGCGCTTGCCGCGCGGCTGCGCCACGACCTCGATTCCCGTCTCGGCCGGATGCTCGGGATCGGTCATCTCCAGATGCGCCTGTCCACCCGGGAACAGCATGGCGAAGATCTCGCGGAAGTTCGCGTCGACCTTCTCAAACGTCACCAGGAAGGCCTTCCGCATCTTGCGATCAATGGCCACCGTGATCTTGGTGAGCGCCTTGCGCGCGCTCTCCAGATCGGCCAGCTGCTCCTCGATGTAGTCGGCGCGGCGCTTGAGCTGCTCGTACTCCTCCATGGCAACTTGGTTAACGGGACCAAGGTTGTTGATCTGGCGCACAAGCTGGTTGAGCTCGCGCTCGGCGGCGTCGCGGTCGGTGGGAGCCGGAAGCATGAGCGCTTCCTCGAGCACCGTGGTGCCATCGGCGGTAATGGCCTTAATGGCGGCCTCTACCTGCACCTCGAGCTTGCCACGCGCGACCTTGAAATCGTTTTGCGTGGCAGAGGCGGTATCGACCCGCTCCTTAGCGCGGGCAACCTCCGCCTTGGCATCCTCGATGGTCTTCTTGAGCGAAGCGGAGTCCGCCTCCTCCAGAGAGGCCTGGTCACGCAAGCGCGCTGCCCAATCCGATGCGCGCTCCAGCAGGGCCGAATAGCGCTCGTGCATGGGGTCGACGCGCAGACGCAGCAGCTCGAGTGAGCGCGAGGCCTGGCGTGTTCCGCGGATACGACGGTCGATGCCCTCAAGACGATGCTCCAGGTCGGGCACGCGACCCTTCAGCAAACGCAGGCGCTCGCTCGTCTGGGCTAGGCGAACCTTGGCGTCGGCGAGCTTGCCGGCAGCCTCGGAATCGTCGCGGCGAACGCGGTCGAGTTCGTCGTTGGCCTCGGCAATCTGCAAGCCCAGATCGCTTGCCTGCGCGCGGGCCTCGTCACGCGAACGGGTGAGCTCATCAACCCGCGGGCGCGCAGCGCGAACGGCTTCGGAGGCCTGCTCGCGACGCTTGGAGATGCGCACGCGCTCGACCTCAGCATTGTTGGCGTTTTGCTCCAAGCGGCCGATCTCGGAGAGCAGCGAGCGGCGCTCGCCCTCAAGACGGGCGATCTCGCCGGCGGCATCGTCCTCAGCGGCACGCGCTTCCTCAACGGCCGCGTTGGC
>CAUCCR010000114.1:0-5377 GCA_958441355.1 uncultured Collinsella sp.
GCGAGTCTTGATCTCCTCGGTCACCTTGGCAACAAACTCGTCAACGCTCATCTGAACGGTCTCGTTGGAGCGATCGCGGACGGAAATGTTGCCGGCCTCGACCTCCTTCTCGCCCAAGATGAGCATGTAGGGCACGCGGTCGATGCTGCGAGCCTCGCGGATCTTGTAGCCGATCTTCTCGTCGCGGTCGTCGCAGACCACACGGATGCCGGCCTCCTCCAGCTTGGCGCACACCTCGTGGGCGTAGTCGCGGCTCTTCTCGGAGACGGGAAGCGCCTTGACCTGCACGGGAGCCAGCCAAGTGGGAAACTTGCCCGCAAAATGCTCAATCAGAATACCGATGAAGCGCTCGATGGAGCCAAAGCACACGCGGTGCAGCATGATGGGGCGCTTCTTGGTGCCGTCGGCGTCCACGTACTCCAGATCAAAGTTGAGCGGCATCTGGAAGTCGAGCTGCACGGTGCCGCACTGCCAGGTACGACCGAGCGAGTCCTCCAGGTGGAAGTCGATCTTGGGGCCGTAGAAGGCACCGTCTCCCTCGTTGACCTCGTAGTCCATGCCCAGCTTCTCCAGGGCAGTGCGCAGGCCCTCCTCGGCGCGTGCCCAGTCCTCGTCCGAACCCATGGAGTCCTCGGGGCGGGTGGAAAGCTCAACGTGGTACTTAAAGCCAAACTTCTGGTACACAGAGTCGATGAGGTTGACCACGCCCACGATCTCGTCGGTCAGCTGGTCGGGACGCACAAACAGGTGTGCGTCGTCCTGGTTAAAGCAGCGCACGCGGAACAGGCCATGCAGGGCGCCGCGCAGCTCGTGACGGTGCACCAGGCCAATCTCGCCGGCGCGGATGGGCAGCTCGCGGTAAGAGTGCGGCTTGGAGGCGTACACCAGCACGCCGCCCGGGCAGTTCATGGGCTTAATGCAGTACTCTTCATCGTCGATGACGGTAGAGTACATGTTGTCCTTGTAGTGGTCCCAGTGGCCCGAGGTCTTCCACAGCTGCTTGTTCATGATAAGCGGCGTGGAGATCTCCACGTAGCCGGCCTTGTGGTGAATCTCGCGCCAGTAGTCCAGCAGCGTGTTCTTAAGGATCATGCCGTTGGGCAGGAAGAACGGGAAGCCGGGGGCCTCGTCGCGCATCATAAAGAGGTCCATCTCGCGGCCGATCTTACGGTGGTCGCGCTTCTTGGCCTCCTCCAGCATGTGCATGTGCTCGTCGAGCTCTTCCTTGGTGGCAAAGGCGACGCCGTTGATGCGGGTGAGCATCTTGTTGTCCTTGTCGCCCTTCCAGTAAGCGCCCGAGACGCCGGTGAGCTTAAAGGCCTTCAGCGCCTTGGTGTAGCAGATGTGGGGGCCGACACACATGTCGATGTAGTCGCCCTGCTGGTAGAAGGTGATGCGGGCGTCGTCGTCCAGGTCGCCGATGTGCTCGACCTTGTACTTCTCGCCGCGCTCCTCCATAAGGGCGATAGCCTCGGCGCGGGGCTTCTCGTACACGGAGAACTTGAGGTTCTCCTTGACGATCTTCTTCATCTCGGCCTCGATCGCGGGGAAGTCGTCCTCGCTGATCTTGACGCCCTCGGGCAGGTCGACGTCGTAGTAGAAGCCGTTGTCGGTCGCGGGGCCGTAGGCAAAGTCGGCCTCGGGGTACAGGCGCTTGATGGCCTGCGCCATGATGTGCGCGGCGGAGTGACGGATGACGTGCGTGACCTCGTCCTGCGGGAGCTCGGCCACCGAACCGTCATTGTAGAGTGCCTTCATGGGTATGTTTTCTCCTCTCGGATGCCTGATGCAAGTGCGTGCGATGCGCTCGGCGTTTTTGACTTGCATCATTATAGGCAGGTTGCCTTGGTATACAAGCGCCCGCCGCACCTTAATGGCACGGCGGGCGATTTTCTACGCATGCTTCATCGTGTGGGGCAGTGAGTGGGGCGCGCGTGGCTTGCGGCGTGCCGTGGCTTGCGGCCGGACCGGCGATGGATGCGTTACTGGATGCGAGTTCGGCAGTAGGGGCAGACCTTCCAGTGCGCATCAAGTGGGCGATGGCAGCTGGGGCATACGTTGCGAACCTGGGTATCGCACACCGGGCAGACGACGAAATCCTTCTCGATGGGCGCGCCGCACTGCGGGCAGGTGCCGTACTGGGCAAGCTGGCGCTCGCGCAGGGCCATGTCCAGCTCCTGCTCCTCGCGGTCGGACGCGTAGGAGTGCGGGCGCAGGACCAGGTAGGCGATGAGGCCCACAAACGGGATGAGGGCGATGATGCCCCATGCCACGTAGGCGCTGGCGCCGCGGCGGCGAGCGTCAATGAACACATAGACGACCGACAGCACATACAGGGCGATGATAAAGCCAACAAAGGCATAGACGACGCCCATAAGCTGCGGCGACATGAGCTCGGAGATGTACTTGGACATTACGGGTACCTTTCGGAATATTAACAGTCCGGTCAAGTTTACCACGGGGTTTGTTTATATGGGACCACGGCTAGGGGCGAGGCTGGCGCGGACACAAACATCTCAATCTGTAACAGGTGAGAGCGGAATCCGGGGCTAGATGTTACAGATCGAGACAAACGGAGGACTCTCCCCGACTTCAATCTCGATCTGTAACATCTTGGGCCCCAAAACCCCTCTTACTGTTACAGATCGAGACATTCAAAATCCGCCGGAAGGTTCGTCTTGATCTGTAACATCTAGAACCCAAATCATCAGCTAACTGTTACAGATTGAGACAAAGGAAAACGTCCAGGCCGAATGTCTCAATCTGTAACAGTTACTCGGCAAAAACGGTCCCAGATGTTACAGATTGGGACAACCTGTTGCCGTAGTTGTCGGCAGACGAGGTTGTCGACGTTGCCGGGTCTCCCCTCGCCTGCCGTTGGCGGGTGTTGCGGGGCTGTTCGCCGCATTGCCGCCCTGCTGGGGGTGTGTAGACCGTAGGATGTTCTTATTGACAGCCTGTCAACTCGTCTGGGAGGCACTGTGACAGAAACGTTTGATATCGCGATTGTCGGCGCGGGCATCACCGGATGCGCCATCGCGCGGCAGCTCGCGCGATTTGAACTGTCCATTTGCGTGGTCGAGGCGGCCAACGATATCGCGCTGGGGGCTTCGAAGGCCAACGGCGGCCTGGTGCACGCCGGCTATGATCCGGCGCCGGGCACGGTAAAGGCGCAGGTAAACGCTCGTGGTTGCGAGTTGTATGGCACCTGGGCCCAGGAGCTGGGTTTTTTGTTTCGCCGCACCGGGTCGATGGTGCTGGGCTTCAACGACGAAGACCGCGCGCACCTGGAGAAGCTGCGTAGCAACGGCCTAGCCAACGGCGTGCCCGAGCTGTCGATTATCGGCCCCGAGCGCATCCACGAGCTGGAACCGCGCGCAAGTGCCCAGGCCACGTGCGCGCTGTGGTGCCACTCGACCGGTTTTGTCGATCCGTTTGAAGTGGCCATTGCCGCGCTGGAGAACGCCGTGGCCAACGGCGTGACATTTATGCGCTCCGCCCCGGTGGAAGCGATTGAAGTCGCGGGCTCGGGCGACGACGCGCACTTTACGCTGGCGACACCCGCCGGCGACGTGCACTGCCGTTACCTGATTAACGCCGCGGGCAACGGTGCCGCAGACATCTCGCATATGGCGGGCGCCGAGGAGTTCCAGATGGTCTGGCGCCAGGGCAACATCGTGGTGCTGGACAAAGAGCCGCGTGCGCTCATGCCGCTCTATCCCGTTCCCACGCCGGTGTCCAAGGGAGTTATCATCACGGGCACCGTACATGGCAACACCGTGATTACCGCAACCGCTGCTGTGCGCGAGCCCGGCGACACACAGACCTATGCGAGCGATGTGAACACGCTGCTGACGGGAGCGCGCAAGCTGGTGCCCGATCTGGACACGCGTCGCGTGGTGCGCGCGTTTGCCGGCGGGCGCCCGGTCATTCAGGGTACGAACGACTTCTTTATTGGGCAGTCGGCCGTGGTGCCGGGGCTGTTCCAGGCGGCAGGCATTCAGTCACCGGGTGTGGCGAGCGCGCCGGCGATTGCCGAGCGCATGGAGCAGGTGCTGCGCGATGCCGGCGTGGCCCTGCGCGAACGGGATGATTGGGACCCGATTCGCCGCGCACCGGACGACTTTGACCGCGCCCCGCTTACGCGCAAAGAAGAGCTCATCGAGTCCGACCCCGCGTGGGGGCAGATTGTCTGCCGCTGCGAGACGGTACCCGAGGCCGAGATTGTTGCCGCGATCCGACGCCGCCCGGGCGCGGTTTCGGTCGAGGGCGTCAAGCGCCGCTGTCGTGCCGGCATGGGTCGGTGCCAGAGCGGCTTTTGTCAGAGCCGCGTGGTGGCGATCCTGGCGCGCGAGCTGGGCTGCGACCCCAGCGAGGTGCTCTTGGAGGATGCCGGATCTTGGCTGGTAGAGGGACCGCTGAAGGGGGTGCGCTAGGATGGCAGAACTCAAATCGAGCGCGATTGATTGCAGCGTCGTAGAAGCCGTACAAACGCAAGCCTTCGACGTGGTCGTTATCGGCGGAGGCCCCGCCGGCATGGCGGCCGCGCTGGCCGCGCATAAGGCCGGAGCGCGCGTGGCCATCGTGGAGCGCGAGCAGCACCTGGGCGGAATCCTCCGCCAGTGCATCCACCCTGGCTTTGGCCTGTCGCACTTTAAACAGGAACTCACCGGTCCCGAGTACGCGCAGCGCTTTATCGACCAGGTGCACGCAACTGACATTGCGCTGTTCCTGAACAGCATGGTGATTGGGATTGATTCGGGCGAGCCTACGGAAGACAACGCGGTCCATACCGTCACGCTCATGAGTCGCAACGGCATGTTACAGCTCACCGGACGCGCGATCGTCCTTGCCATGGGGTGCCGCGAGCGCACGCGCAGCGAGATCAAGATCCCCGGCAGCCGACCCGCCGGCGTGTTTACGGCGGGCCTGGCGCAGCGATACATCAATATCGAAAACCTCAAACCCGGTTCGCGCGCCGTCATTTTGGGCTCGGGCGACATCGGGCTGATCATGGCGCGCCGCTGCACGCTCGAGGGGATTTCGGTTGAGGGCGTCTACGAGCTCATGCCGTACGCCAACGGTCTGCGCCGCAACGTCAAGAACTGCCTGGACGATTTTGGCATTCCGCTGCACCTGTCCACCACCGTCACACGCGTGATCGACCACGACCGCGTGGAGGCCGTCGAGGTAAGCCAAGTCGACGAGAACCTGGTGCCCATTGCCGGAACGGAGCGCATCGTTCCGTGCGACACGCTGCTGCTTTCGGTGGGCTTGATTCCCGAGAACGAGCTTTCGGTTGCCGCAGGCGTTGAGCTTGACCCGCGCACGCGCGGCGCCGTGGTGGACCAGAGCCTGCAGACGGGCGTGCCGGGCA
>CAUCCR010000115.1:0-5283 GCA_958441355.1 uncultured Collinsella sp.
TCGAACCCTGGACCTTGGGATTAAAAGTCCCCTGCTCTGCCAGCTGAGCTAACGGCCCGCGGGTGGCATTGTACCACGGTCTGGGACTATTCCCAACTCCATTGGCCGTTCTGGAAAATCACAACTTCACGTCCATCAGGCGTAATTCCCGTAATATCGATGTCGTCCGTACCGATCATGAAGTCGACATGCGTGCTCGAAACGTTAACGCCATGCTCCAGGAGCTCCTCTTTGGACATGTCGTACCCGCCTTCGATGCATTCGGGGAAACCGACACCTAGCGCGAGATGGCAGCTAGCGTTCTCGTCATAGAGCGTATCGTAGAACAGAACACCACTTTCGCGGATCGGCGTGTTCTTGGAAATGAGCGCGACCTCTCCCAGGTGAGCAGCGCCCTCGTCAGTATCGATGATACTTGCGAGCGTTGCCTTGCCCACGCGGGCGTCGTAGTCCACCACGCGGCCACCCTCGAACTTAATCCAAAAATCGTCGACCTTATTGCCGTGGTGGATGAGCGGCATGGCCGAGTACACGATACCGTCGGCACGCATACGATCAGGCGAAGTGAAGACCTCCTCGGTGGGGATGTTCGGGAAGAAGGGGTGCCCGTCGGGCGTCTTGCCCTTGCCGCCAGCCCACTCGTGACCTTTCGTCATTCCAATCGTCAGATCGGTTCCATTTGCTGCGGTGTAATGCAGGTAGTCGAAACGGTTGTCGTTCAGGAAGCGCAAGTTCTTTTCGAACGCCGCGTCATGAAGCTCCCAGTCGCTCTCCGGGTCCTGGCCATCGGCGCGAGCGGTGTGCAAAATCGCATTCCACAGCTTATAGATTGCGACCTCGTCCGCATCGCCCGAGAACACCTCGCGAGCCCAGGTAACGACCGGAGCGCCGGCGATACACCACGGGTTGATGTTGTAATCCAGTCCACGGCGAAAGACCTTACACTGCGTATTCCTTGCCTTGGAAGCCGCGGCGGGCTTGGCGGGATCGATACCCTTGAGAGCTGCAGGGTCCGCACCCTCGATAAAGATAAAGCAGGCGCCATCTTGGGCCAAGGAATCCAGCTGCAGGCGCTTCCACTCGGGCGTCTGCTCAAAATAGCTTTTCTCGACATGCTCGTACGCGAGCCTCGTCACGGCATCATCGGCCCAAATGACCGTCACGTGACCAGCGCCGGCGGCATAAGCCTCCGCGACCACCACGCGGGCAAAGGATGCGCACTCGACCGGAGACTGAACGACAACCTCCTGGCCGGGCTTGACGTTTACGCCCTTGCGGACAACCAGGCGCGCATAGTTTTTAATCTTGGGCTCCAGGGCCTTCATGCCCTCCAGAGCTTCTTCGACCGTCATGGCAGCTCGAATCATGTGCCACTCCATCTATCTATAGGACAATAAAAAGGCGCGCCGCAAAAACGACGCGCCTTATATCTTAGCGATAAGTATGTATGCAAACGCTACTTCTTCTTGGAGTCCTTCTTGTCCTCCTCGGCAGCCGCGCGCTCAATAAGAGCGTTGAGCTTGTTCTCGGACATGCCCTCGGCCTGCGCGCGGTACATGTTGCGCAAGGGACGAATACGAGCGAAGTCATAGATAAAGTCGCCCAAAATGATGACGTAGGACAAAACAATGCCGACCATCTGGACAGGGCTGGACACCATGCCAGCGGGAGCGAAGTACAGCGAGGCCCAAATTGCCACGACGAGCACCATGCCAATGGCGAGCACAATCCACCAGATGCGACGGCGCTTGGTGTAGTCCTCGTCCTGCTTGAGGAGGATATTCGACACCGTATAGATGCGGTCCTCCTTGGCGCGCTGCTTAGCCTTGCGGGCGCGCTTCTCCTCTTTAGAGAGGCCCTCGAGGTTCTCGCCCTTCTCGAGCTCTTTGCGGCGTGCCTTAGACGAAGCCGGCACGACGCGAACGGAGCTCGCTGCTTGGCGGGCGGGCTTAGCAGATGCGGCAGACTTGCGCGCAACCCCGGTAACTTCGTGGGATTGCGTGCGCTTGTTCGTGGCGCTACGGGTACTCACTTATGCGTTCTCCTTCATGCTTGTGAACTGGGAGCCCGTGATGATCTGGAAGGCCTCGCGATAGCGCTCGGACGTGCCATCGATGACCTCGGCGGGCAGGTGCGGGGTCTCCCCCGTCATATCCCAGTTGGCCTTGAGCCAATTGCGGACGAATTGCTTGTCGTAGCTAGGCTGGATCTTGCCCTCCTCGTAGCTGGCAGCAGGCCAGAAACGGCTGGAGTCGGGCGTGAGACACTCGTCGATCAGCGTGACCTTGCCATCGATGACACCAAACTCGAACTTGGTGTCGGCAATGATGATGCCACGGGTCGCGGCGTACTCGGCGGCAGCCTTGTAGATCTTGAGGGAAAGGTCACGAATCTGCGTGGCGATGTCCTCGCCCACGATCTCGCAGCAACGCTCGAACGAGATGTTCTCGTCGTGGTCACCGATCTCGGCCTTCGTGGACGGCGTGAACAACGGCTCGGGAAGCTTGGAAGCCTCGGTCAGGCCCTCAGGCAGCTGGATGCCGCAGACGGTGCCGTTCTCGTCGTAGGTCTTCTTGCCCGAACCGGTCAGATAGCCGCGGACGATGCACTCGATAGGAATCGTCTGGGCCTTCTTGACCAGCATGGCGCGGCCTGCGAGGTAGTCACGATACTCGGCAAACTCCTCGGGGAAATCCGCCGGATCGATGGAAACGAGGTGGTTGGGAACGATATCGGCAAACTTATCGAACCAGAATGCCGAGATGCGGTTGAGCACCTCTCCCTTAAACGGAATCTCGTCGGGAAGAATGAAGTCGAACGCAGAAATGCGGTCGGTGGCGACCATCAGCAGGTTTTCACCGGCATCATAGATATCACGAACCTTGCCACGGGAATCCGGACGACGCTCCATCGTTGTCACGTGAGTCACTCCTTACCTAAATACGACAGTAATGCGGGTTCTTCCCCGCACGTTTTCGCAAACTCGGAGCGGCAGGGACGAAACCCCTCCTTCACCGAATAGCGAAAAGCTAGTGCTCCATTGTAGTAGATGCCGCGTCCGCCGTGTGCTCGCGAGGCAGATGAATCGTAAAAGTCGTACCCTTTCCAAGCTCCGACTCCACGGATATGTAGCCGTGATGACGCTCGACAATCTGCTTGGTCACGGCGAGACCCACGCCCAGGCCACCCGCCTCGCGGGCGCGACTGGCGTCGGCACGCCAAAAACGACCGAAGATGCGCGACAAATCATCCTTGGCGATACCGATGCCCGTATCCGAAACCGCGATATCGACGTGCTTGCGGTCGCTGAGCACCGACACCACGACCCAACCCCCCTCGGGGGTGTAACGCATGGCGTTACTCAAGAGGTTAATGACGCATTGCGTGATCATATCGGGATCTGCCTCGACAACGTCATCGTGGCCCTGCGTCTCATCTGCAAAGCGCAAACGAAGGTCACGGTCGGCAAACAGACGCTCCTGGCCGTTCACAATCGATCGCACGAACGGAACCATGTCCACCGGTTCTAGATTGAGCGGAGCCGTGCTGTTTTCCATACGCGATAGGTCGAGCATCTGCTGCACCAGACGAGCCAGGCGACGCGTCTCGGAAGCAACGGTCTCCAAATGCTCATCGTCGGTGGGATACACGCCATCCTGCATGGCCTCGACCGTTGCGAGCATGGCCATAAGCGGCGTGCGAAGCTCGTGTGCAACGTCTGAGGTCAGGCGCTTCTCGTGTTTCATATCCTTCTCGAGCGAGGTGGCCATCTCATCGAAGGTCTCACCCAGCTGATCGATCTCGTCATCACCGCGCAGCCCCGTGCGAGCCGACAGGTCGCCGTCACGGATTTGCTTTGCGGTACTGGTGATGCGATGAATCGGTTTGGTGAGCATGCGCGATACGAGCGATCCGATAACGACCGAAATGCAGATTGCAACAACCGCGGCGAGGGCCATGGCGTTAAAGGTCTTCTCCCTAAACGCAGAGTCCGCCTTGGTGAGCAGAGCGTCGGAGCCGATGGCCCACAGCTTTACCTGTCCGACATGCTCGCCGGAAGACGTTACAATCTCGACGTTAGCAACGCTATCGGAGTCGGTTGGAGCAGACGAGACCGGGCTATGCGATGCCCTCTTGCCGCTCGTGTCGTCGGTCGTAGCCTGGTTTTCGCGTACATCGGCGGTGGCGCTTGCCGAGGGCCAGGAATCGTCATAAACGATCACGCCCTTTTTATTGACGACCTGCATGCCCAGATCGTCGGAAACCAAACTCGACGTTGCGACCGTGCGCAGTTCTCCCGCGGTCCAAGAGCCGTTTTCCTCATATGAGGTTGCCAACTTCTCGGCAGCGGAATTTGCGATTTCGACGATATTGGAGCGTGTGTAATCCGAAAAGACCGTGCCCCACACAACGGAGACAACGCCCACCAGCACCAATACCGTCATGAGCGATGTCAGAGCAAAAGCAAGTGCCATGCGCGAGGGATAGCTCATCGTTGGCCGTGAATCGGAACGAGGCGTGTTCCAACTAGCCTTGGAACCCGCCTCGCTCTCCTGCTTGTGCTTTTGCCCGATTTCAAAGCGCGCAGGTGTCATATGTGATTTCCCTATTTCTCGTCCGACTTATCGGTCTTGGCCGGAGCCTCGAAGCGATAGCCGACACCATGGACGGTGTAGAGCCACTTGGGCTTCTTGGGATCATCGCCCAGCTTGGCGCGAAGATTCTTCACGTGGCTATCGATGGTGCGCTCATAGCCCTCAAAGTCATACCCGAGCACTTTCTCGACCAGCTCCATGCGGTTATACACACGGCCGGGATGGCGGGCAAGCGTGGTGAGCAGCTTGAACTCGGAAGCCGTCAGATCGACTTCCTTGCCCTCGACCAAGATCTTGTGGCCCGAGATATCGATGACCAGATCGCCGAAGTCGAGTACCTCGACGGCGGGCTCGTCGGCCTGATGGGCACGGCGGAACAGAGCGCGAACGCGGGCGACGAGCTCGCGCGGCGAGAACGGCTTAATCAGATAGTCGTCGGCGCCGAGCTCAAGACCGATAATACGGTCCTCGATCTCGCCCTTAGCCGTCAGCATGATGATGGGGACATCCGAGGTATCGCGAATGGTGCGGCAAACGCGCTCGCCGGGGATCTTGGGGAGCATAAGGTCGAGCACGACCAGGTCGAACTGATGCTTCTCGAACTCCTCGATCGCGGACTGGCCGTCGCCGACGCCCACAACCCAGTAGCCTTCGCGCTCGAGATAGGCAGCGACGGCGTCACGGATTG
>CAUCCR010000116.1:0-5248 GCA_958441355.1 uncultured Collinsella sp.
CGTGCTTCATGACGCCACGGGTGAGCTTAACGGGGCGCAACTCGTTGGCGGCGCGGCCGTTGGCGCGGTTGACCTGCATGTACTCCATAGAAATATCCTTTCGGCAAAAGATGTGGCGAAGGCTTTGGCGGCTGCCTTACATCTATTTCAGCTCATCGATATCGATATGTTCGATGCTCTTGAGCGGCTGACCAAAGATAAAGCTGCCCGCCACCGCAAACTCGGCAATGTTATCGGCCGTCGTGGCAAAACGATGCTGCGGCTCGGCGGCGTCGCCCGCCAGCTGCTCGCGGCGCGTGAGGATATCGGTCAGCTCGCGCGTGGTCTCCTCGGCGGAACTCACGACGCGCACCCCAGGCCCCAGCGCATGCCGGATAGGTCCCACCAACAGCGGAAAATGCGTACAGCCGAGTACCACGGTATCGATACCGTGGTCGCGCAGCGGCTCAACCGTGGCACCCACCAGCGCACGCACGGCAGGCGTATCGAAGATGTCCTCGTTCTCAAGCCACTGTTCCTGCAGATGTGCACCCGAGGCAAGCTCGTGTTCGACAACCTCGACAAAGCTCGAGGCAGGACAGCCGTATACATCGACGCCGGCATCCAGGTCCTGAATGGCGCGCGTGTAGGCGCCCGAGCGAATAGTGAGGTTGGTGGCGAGCACGCCCACCCGGCGCGTGCGGGTGCTGTTGATTGCCGCGCGTGCGCCCGGCGCGATCACACCGATCACGGGAACGTCGAGCACCTGCTGGGCCAGACGCAAGGCCGCAGCGGTCGCCGTGTTGCAGGCGATGACCATAATCTTGACGTCGTGCTTCGAAAGCCAACGGCCCGCCTGCAACGCAAACGAGCGCACCTCATCCTCGGTGCGCGTGCCGTAGGGGCAGCGCTTGGTGTCGCCAAAGTAGTAGACGGACTCGTGCGGCAACGCCGTCGCAATCGCGCGCGCAACCGTCAGACCGCCCAAACCAGAATCGAACACGCCAATCGGGCGTGTGTCGCCTGTCGGATTCTCGATATCGGACATTACCTCACCAGTCTCTCTCGAAAAGACATGTCCAAGTGCGGCGGCGCCGCGCTACGAACGCGCCGCGACCAGCAGCTCTGCCGTCGCCGCCCAACCGTCGACAATTTTGCCGCGCGTAACGAAAGCGTTCTCGCAAGCAGCCAGGAACTCGGGCGCGCCGGCGCTCGTCAGGCCATTCTCGACCAGGCAGAACGTGCCCACGTGATCGGCCATGTAGAAGTCGGACTCGGAATCGCCGAGCGCGAGCGTCTCCTCGCGCTCGATCCCTAGGTGCTCGCAGAAGCGCGCAATGGCGACGCCTTTGTTGAGACCCGCCGGATTGATGTTGAAGGCGCGGCCGTCCTCGACGCGATTAAGCTCGAGCGTCGTCGGCTTGGACAGGTGAGTCAGATGGCCGTTGCAAGCCCAGACCAGACCGCAGCCGGCCTCGTCCAGGATGGCCTGGACCTCATCGTCGGGCACATCGCCGCGCATGCCGACGGTGACCTCACGGTACTTGTAGCCGGTCGACATGTCGTTGTGGTACTCGATCTTGTGCGGCCAGCGGGCAAGGATCTTCTCGCACACGCCGGTCTGCTCGATCACCTGGTGCGGAGTAAGGCCGCAGGCGGGGTCGTAAGGCATGTCGCCGGTCAGATACTCCCAATCGTTGGCTTTGAGGTCGTACATGACCAGGCCGCCCATCTCGCCGATGTAGGAGTTGAGGCCGAGCACGCGCGCGTCCTCGTGGATCATGGTACGGTTGCGGCCCGAGGTGGGAACCACCTGAATACCAGCGCGAGCGAGCGCCACGACGGCCTCGACGAGTTTGGTCGAAGGGTTGCCGTCGTTGTCGCGCAGCACGCACGAGCCGGGCGCGAGCATCGTGGCATCCAGGTCGGTAAAGACGTACTTGACCTTGGCCAAGCGCTCGCGCATCTCGCCCGAAAGCTCGGCAACGGTCGGCAGGGTATTGTGGGACATGGTTACTCCGTTTACGTAGAAGGGTTTGGACTTGGACGGCATGTTTTGATTGAGGGAACACGCTTATGGCGACAGCGCACTCAGGGCGCCGCCGCCATCATGGTTCATTAGTCAAACTGGGTAACATCGATCAGGCGATTGGCCAGCGAAAGGTCGCTCTCGATGGGCACGAACTCGTCGCCCACGTGCATGAGCTCCTCGTCACCCTTTGCCAGCAGCAAGACAATGGTGGGAGCATCGGGGTTGACGTACTCCTCGCGCGCCGCCTTAAACGCCGCATGCACAGCGGCTTCGCGGTCGAGGATGATCTTGTTCGGCGTATCGTCGGGAACATGTTCGGCAAGCTCGCGACAGACCTTCATCGGGTCCTCGTGCGCCGGGTCCTCATTGGCAAAGATCATCAGGTCGGAATACGGTGCGGCCTCGCGCGGAAGCTGCTCGCGGCGCTCCTGCGCCTTGCCGCCGGCAGCGCCAAACACCGCGATGACCGGGCTGGCGGGAAACGCGCGCTTGACCGACGAGAAAAGCGAACGGAACGAAAGCTGGTTGTGCGCATAGTCGACGACGCAGATCACGCGGCCGTCCTTCGACTCCACGACCTCCATACGGCCCGGCACACGCAGTTTGGAGAGGCCCTTCTTGATAGCCTCGATACCGATGCCGATCTCGCGCGCAGCGGCGATAGCGACCAGCGCGTTTTCCACGTTAAAGTCGCCCGCGATGCCCAGCAGGACCTTCTCCCCCGTCTCGGACTCGTCGGCACACAGGCCATGCAAGTTGAACTCGATGCTAAAGCCGACCATGCGCACGTCGCTTGCCCACAGGCTCGCCTCGGGATGCTCGACCCCAACGGTCACCAAGCGATCGGCCGTCGACGCTGCCTCCAGCACGCGTTCGACTTCATCAGTGCCCAGATTCACTACGGCAGTCTTAGCCTGATCAAAGATCCTGAGCTTGCTCTCAAAATAATCCTCAAACGTGGGGTGCTCGATCGGCGAGATGTGGTCGCGGCCGATGTTGAGGAAGCACGCCACGTCAAACGGCAGATTCTCGACGCGTTGGTACTTGAGCGCCTGGCTCGAAACCTCCATGACCATGGACTGGCGACCGGACGTGCGGCAGTTGGCGATATGGCGCCAGATCTCGGGGGCCTCGGGCGTAGTATTGGTGCTCTCGTAGCACTCGATGCCATCGTCGGTACTCACCGAGCCGATCATGCCGCAGGACTCGCCCGCCGCTTTGATAATCGACTGGAGCATAAAAGCGGCCGTGGTCTTTCCCTTGGTGCCGGTGATGCCCACGATCTTGACATCGTGGTCGGGACGATCGTAGACCTCCGGCGGCAACAGGGCCATGGCCGTGCGAACACTATCAACAACCAGCATCGCAGCACCGCTCTCCTGCGCCAGCGGCTCCAGAGACTCGACCAGCGACTCCTCGCACACAAATGCGACGGCGCCCGCATCGAGCGCCATGCTCAAAAACGCGGGCTTAAAGGCAGCACCTTTGCAAAAGAATACGTCACCTGCCGAGACCGCGCGCGAATCAAACGAGCAGCCGGTCACGGCACGCTCGTCAACCTGCTCTGATGCGCGCAGCTCGCCGCACACATCGAGCAGTTTGGCAAGCGTATCGACCGTGGTCACGGTCGCGGAATCCGAATGGTGCATCTTTCACCTTTCTCAGCCATTTGGCAGGGACGGTTTTCATAGTAACTGAAACGTGCTCGCGCAAAAACGGCTCCCAGAGGAGCCGTTACGCGCAGGCATTCGTAGGCCGAGACTAGGCAGCCTGAAAAGAAGGCTGGCCCTCGTCGATAAAGAAGCGCTTGTACCACACTAGGAACACGAGCGGCGTATAGATCTTGCGCTGGAAATCGCCCTTGCCCGCAAAGTGCAGATCGAGCAGGTGCATGAGCTCGTCGGTATTGAAGAACTCACTTGCCCACGGCGCGGTGAAGTACTCCTTGACATAGTCGTACCACTTTTGCTCGCGCAGCCAGTAGACAATCGGCACCGGGAAGCCCACCTTGGGACGGGTGGCCCACTCATCGGGCAGCGACTTGTTGGCAGCGTGGCGGAGTACCTGTTTGTTGCCGTTCTCGTTGATGCGGTAGCGGTCGGGAATGTGCTCGGCGAACTCCATGACTTTGCGGTCCAGGAAGGGCACGCGCAGCTCCAGCGAGTGTGCCATGCACATCTTGTCGGCCTTGAGCAGAATGTCGCCCGGGAGCCACATGTTCATGTCCAGGTACTGCTTCTTGACCAGTTCGGGCTGACCCTTCACGCGTGCGTAGATGGGAGCGGCAAGCTCGAAGGCGCCATCGCCGGTGTTGTACTCGGGCTTGAGCACGCCGTCGACCTCGCGCTCCGGCCATACCAGAGCCTGTCCCAGGAACGACTTCTCGGGGATCTCGGCACCCTTGACCAGGAAGTTATGTCCCTTGAAGTACGGCATATGCAGCGCCAGGTTACCGAGCGCGCGACGGACGGGCAGCGGCACCATCTTTTTGTACTTGCGCACCGGGACCGTATCCTCGTAGTAGGCGTAGCCGCCAAAGAGTTCGTCGGCGCCTTCGCCCGAAAGCACCACGGTGACGTCCTTGCGGGCCATCTCGGCCAAGAACCACAGCGGCACGGAAGACAGGTTGGACTGCGGCTCGTCCATGTGATACTGGATGTCCTCGAGCGCACCGAAGAACTCGTCGGCGGTAATCATCTTGCGAACGTTTTCGACGCCGAGCTTATCGGAAAGCTCCTTGGCGTAGTTGGTCTCGTTGAAGTTCTTGTAGTCAAAGCCCACCGAGAAGGTCTTGTCGGGCATGAGGCAAGCGGCGATGTAGCTGGAGTCGACGCCACCGGAGAGGAACGACGCGACCTTGACGTCGGCGATGCGATGGGCCTCGACGCTCTCGTGCACGACCTCGTCCAGCTCATCGACATACTCTTCGAACGGCTTCTCGACGGCAGAGTAATCGCAATCCCAGTAACGCTCGATGTTCATCTTGCCGGTCGGGATATCGACGGTAAAGTAGTGCGCCGGCGGCAGCTTGTAGACACCCTCGAAGAAGGTCTCCTCGGTTGCCGAATACTGCAGCGTCATGTACGGACGCAGGGCCTTTTTGTTGACCGCCTTGTGGAAGTGCGGGTAGTCCAGGAAGCTCTTGATCTCGGAACCAAAGAGCACGCCCGGAGCGCCGTCGCCCGCATCGGCCATGGGATAGTAGTAAAGCGGCTTGATGCCAAAGATGTCGCGGGC